>DAIDJO010000095.1 GCA_027451345.1 Solirubrobacterales bacterium | reverse complement strand
AACGTCAGAGAACTCGTCTCGGCGATCCGCGCGTTCATCGACGCCTACAACAACCGCTGCCGACCGTTCGTCTGGACCAAAACCCCCGACGAGATCCTGCCCCACGCCACCCGTCAACCAACTTCAGACGCGGGACACTAGCTGCCTGGGGCGACCCGGGATCGTGCAGGGCGGCTACGCCGCGCCAGAACTAGCGCAACCGCCAGTCCCCGTCGCGCGCGACCCGGCATATCGTGGGCAGCAGATGACAGACCATGCCCCCCCGCCGTCAGCCGAACGGTCAGGCGGCAGCGTGAAGAGCTGGCTGTCGGAGAGCGCGGCTCGCGTCGTCGACGGTGCGGCCTCGCGCTGGCTCGAGAGCCGAGCGAAGCGCTACGGCGAGCGGACGTTCGAGGCGACCAACCGGTCCGGCATCGCGCTGCAGCCCGTGTATGGCCCGCGGGATCTCGAGCAGACACCGGTCGAGGACGTCGGCATGCCGGGGCAATTCCCGTACACGCGCAACCTGTACCCGGTCCATTACCAGTACCAGCCGTGGATGGACCTCCAGATCATCGGCTACGGCGTCGCGACCCAGTTGCGGGAGCGCATGGACCTGCTGCAGGCGGAGGGTGGCGCGCGGGGGTACTTCGGTGGCGAGGCCTACAACATCATCTTCGACATGCCCACCTCGATGGGCATCGACCCCGACTTTCCGGCGGTGCAGGGGGCGATCGGGGACTGCGGCGTCTCGATCTGCACGGCCGCCGACTTCGAGACCCTGTTCGCCGGCAAGAACCTTGAATCGACCCATGTGTCGATGGTCTGCAACGCCGGGTCGCCGGGGATACTGGCGCTGTATCTCGCCGCCGCCCGCAACCGGGGGGCCGACACCACCAAGGTCGGCGGCAACATCACCAACTACATCTGGGACTTCTTCGGGCACTGCGGCGGAATCAACTTCTCGCCGCGCGGGAGTTACCGGCTGTGCGCCGACATCGCCGCCTATTGCGCGCGTGAGGCGCCGCGCATGAATGCGATCACGATCAGCGAACACAACATCTGTGAGGCGGGCGCCAACAATGTGCAGGCCGTGGCCTTCTCGATCGCGACCGTGATCGCGCTGGGGGAGGAGTGCGCATCGCTCGGCATCGACCCGGACGCCGTGATCCCGCGCTGGGGATTCCATGTGCGCTACGGCGAGGATTTCTTCGAGGATGTGGCCAAGACCCGAGCGTTGCGACGGCTCTACGCGAAACTCAACCGTGACCGCCTTGGCTGCCGGAAGGACGCCTCCCTGCAGGCTCGCATCCACGCCCAGACGGCCGGTTCGCTGCTGACCGTCCAGCAGCCACTCAACAACCTGGTCCGCAACGCCTACGGTGCGCTCTCCGCCGTGCTCGCGGGAGTCAACGGCATGACGATCAACGCCTACGACGAGGCGCTCGGCATCCCCACCGAGGAGGCCGTCACGCTCTCCCTGCGGACCAGTCAGATCCTGGCTGAGGAGACGGGGGTCACCAAGGTCACCGATCCCCTGGGCGGCTCGTTCTACGTCGAGCGGCTGACCACCGAGATCGAGCAGGCGGCGCTCGCGCTGATCGCCGAGATCGATGCGCGCGGGGGCCTGATCGAATGCATCGAGAGCGGCTGGATCACCGACCAGGTGGCTGCCTCGGCGTACCGCTGGCGCCGAGAGGTCGAGGAGGGGGACCGGGTGCTCGTCGGGGTCAACCGCTACGTCGTCGACGAGGAACCCGACATCAAGGTCTTCCGTCCCGACCCTCAGGCGGCGGCCATCGCGCTCGAGAACCTCGAGCGTCACCGGGCCCAGCGCGACCAGGCGGCCACGGACGCGGCGCTGGTGCGCCTGCGGGAGGCCGGCCTCACCGTCCGTGACGGCCGCCAGATCGGTTCGGTCACGGAATCGCTGGTCGGCGCCGCGCAGGCTGGGGCCACCCTCGGTGAGATGCAGTCGGTGCTGCACGACGTCTTTGGCCGCAACAAGTAGGTGCAGGGGGTAACTCGTGTCCGCTCCGGAACCGCTCGTCCCGCGCGTCCTCCTGACGAAGAGCTTCATTGACAGCCACGACCGCGCGATCAAGACGATCGCGCTCGCGCTCCGTGACGGTGGCTGCGAGGTCATCCTGGTCGACTACGAGACCCCATCCGACGTCGTTGACGTGGCGATCGATGAGGACGTTGACGTCATCGGCGTCAGCTTCATGTCCGGGGGGCAGGTGGCCGTCACGCAGGCGATCGTGACGGCGCTCGGGGAGGCCGGTCGTGGTGACCTGCCGGTGGTGGTGGGCGGCACGATCCGGCCCTTTGACGTGGACGACCTCGAGTCGAGCGGTGTGCGGGCGATCTTCCGTGGGGGAGAGAAGCTCGAACGGGTTGTCGAGACGTTCCGTGACCTCGCCGCGGAGTCCCGGCGTCGTCGCGCCGAGTAGGCGCGGTCATGGCCGGCGATCCACTCACTGCACAGCTCGACGCGATCCGCGCCGGCGACCGTCGAGCCCTGGCCACGGTGATCTCGGCCGCGGAGAACGATCCACGGGTGGCGGCCCGCCTCGACCGCGAGCTCGCCGACACCCCACGCCGCGCCCGACGCGTCGGGCTCACCGGAACCCCCGGCTCAGGCAAGTCCACGCTCCTGGCGGAGCTCGTCAAACTGCTGCTCGAGCGGGGCCACATGACCGGCGGGCTGCTCGTCGATCCGTCGAGTCCACTGTCCGGCGGGGCGGTTCTGGGCGACCGGGCGCGTCTCGGGCGCACTTCCGACCCGCGGCTCTACGTTCGCTCGCTCGGGTCCCGAGGCGGTCACGGGGCCGTCGCGGCAGCGACGAGGACGGCGATTCGCCTGCTCGAGCTCTGGGGCGCTGACCTGGTGCTGGTGGAGACGGTCGGCGCGGGACAGGGCGACGTCGACATCCGCGGCCTGGTCGATCTGACGGTCCTGGTCGTGCCGCCCGGGCTCGGTGACGAGCTGCAGGCGATGAAGGCGGGGATCATGGAGGTGGCGGACCTCTTCGTGGTCACCAAGGCCGACCGCCCCGGCGCCGCCGCAGCGGCGGCGGCGCTGAAGGACGCCGGCATCGGCGGCCGGGCCCGCGGTCACCGCGAGATCATTGAGACGAGCGCCCTCACCGGTGGGGGGATCGTCACGCTCGCTGACCACCTGATGCAGCAACTGGAGGTGACCGCCGTGCCTGCCGTCGTCCACTCTGAGACCGTCACACCGCCGCCTCCACCGGCGCCGTCCGCAGCATCCGGCCGCCTTCACGAGACGTTCGATCTGACCGGCAGGGTGGCGATCATCACCGGCGCCACCGCGGGTCTCGGCCGCCGGTTCGCGGAGGTCCTGCACGCCGCCGGCGCGAGCGTGGTGATCACCGGGCGGCGCGCGGAACGGCTGCAGGAGGTGGCGGCGCAGCTGGAGCGAGCGGTGGTGGCGCCCGCAGACGTGAGCGATGCGGAGGGCCGTCAGGCGGTCGTGCGGGCGGCGATTGACACCTACGGGCGGATCGACGTGCTCGTCAACAATGCCGGCGTGTCGGGCCCGCCGGTCCCTTCGGAGGAGATGCCCGCGCAACGCTGGGACGACACCTTCGCGGTCAACATCACCGGTCTGTTCGAGATGGCGCGGCTGGCGGGGGCGCAGATGCTCGCCCAGCGGTCGGGATCGATCGTGAACATCACCTCGGTCTTTGGCCTCGTCGCCAATTCCCCGGTGAACGATTCCGCCTACGCCGCCTCGAAGGGTGCCGTCGTGAATCTGACGCGAGCCCTCGCGGTCGAGTGGGCGATGCGCGGCGTGCGCGTGAACGCGATCGCGCCCGGCTGGTTCCCGTCGGAGATGACCTCCGACATGGTGGAGGACGAGTCCTCGCAGACGTACATCCGCCGCTGCTGCCCGATGCAGCGCATGGGTCACCAGGGCGAGTTGGACGGGGCTCTGCTCTTCCTCGCCTCGGACGCCTCCAGCTACTGCACCGGCCAGACGCTGGCGATCGACGGCGGCTGGACGGCTCGATGATCCGTACCCCCGGCGACACCCGCGCCGTGCGGCGATGATCCGGGCCGCCTACATCGATCGCTTCGACGCCGAGGACCCGGCGGCGGCGGTGCGCGTGGGCGAACGGCCCGAGCCGGAACCGCCGAGCGGGTGGGTGGTGGTGGAGGTCAAAGCCGCCGCGCTCAACCACCACGACGTCTGGTCGGCTCGGGGCATCGGCCTGCGCCAGGCGCAGCTGCCGATGATCCTCGGCACCGATGCGGCCGGCACCGCGCCGGACGGGGCCGAGGTGATCGTCCACGGGGTGATCACCGACGATGCCTGGCTCGGGCCGGAGGAGCTCGACCCGAAGCTCTCGCTGCTGTCGGAGCACCACCAGGGAACGCTCGCCACGCGGGTCGCCGTGCCCGCGCGCAACCTCGTGCCCAAACCTGCGGCGCTCTCCTTCGCGGAGGCCGCCTGTCTCCCCACTGCCTGGCTGACCGCGTACCGCATGCTGTTCACGCAGGCCGCGCTCAAGCCGGGCCAGCTCGTCCTGGTCCAGGGCGCGAGCGGTGGGCTCAGCAGCGCATGCATCTCGCTGGCGGTTGCGGCGGGCGTCCGGGTGTGGGTGACCGGGCGCACCCCCGAGAAGCGCGCCTACGCCGAGGCGCTCGGGGCCGAGGCGTCGTTCGAGGTCGGAGCTCGGCTCCCCGAGCGGGTTGACGCCGTGATGGATTCGGTCGGCGCGGCAACCTGGCCGCATTCGCTGCGCAGCCTGCGCAAGGGCGGCATCCTGGTCGTCTCCGGCGGCACCGGAGGACTGACAGCCGAGGCTGAGGTGGCACGGATCTTCTACAACAACCTGCGCATCCAGGGCTCGACGATGGGAACGAGGTCAGAGCTGCAGGACCTCGTCTCCCTGCTGGTCAGGACCGGATTGCGTCCCAGCATCGACAGCACGCTGCCGCTGGAGCACGCCGCGCACGGGCTCGCCCGTCTGATCGAGGGGACGGTGCGCGGCAAGGTCATCGTGACCCCCTGAACGAGGACCGGCCGGTGCGTGCGTCGCGGCCGACGGCGGGCACCGACGCCCGGTTATCGACCGAATCGGGGCGGCCGCTTCTCAAGCAGCGCCCGGACGCCCTCCCGGTAGTCCGGCAGCGCCATCAGCCGGCCGATCAGCTCCTTGCTCTCCTCCACGGAGGCCGCCGGGTCAGGGCGGAGGAGGTCATCGTAGAGCTGACGCTTGGTGGCGGTGATCGCCGGCGGCGAGTGCGCGGCCAGCAGGTCCGCGTACTCGAGGACGCGCTGGCGGAAGACGTCGGCGGGGTAGACGGCGTTGAAGAAGCCCATGCGCTCCAGTTCCTCGGCGAGCAGAACCCGGCCACTCAGCAGCACATCCGCCGCGTGGGTGACCCCGATGAGACGGGGGAGGATCCACGACAGCCCGTACTCCACCGGCATCGCCAGCTTCGGTGTGGCGGTGGTGACCTTGGCGCCCTCCACGCCGAAGCGGATGTCCGAGAAGGCGGCCAACGCCATCGCGACCCCGGCGCAGGCACCGTTGACCGCGCAGATCAGGGGAAACCGCAGCCCCAACTGCCAGACGACGTCCGCGTCGAACTCACGCCGCACGCCATAGCCAGGCTGAGGCGCATCACTCGGGACACCCGGGTCAAAGCCCGTCGTGGAATCCACATACGTGTCGAGTGCCTTGGCGTCGGCGCCCACGCAGAATGTGGAACCCGTGCCCGTGAGGATTGCGACCCTGACGTCGGGGTTGGCCTCGAGCTCGGCCATGATCCACCGGTACTCGACGTGCATCCGTGCGGTCCACGAGTTGCGCCGCTCCGGACGGTGCAGGTAGACGATCGCCACGCCCCGCTCGTCGAGCTCATACCTCGTGACCTTGAGCTCCATCGAGTCGCTTCCCCACGCTCAGATCACGCCGCGGGCCGCGAGGTTGGCGCATTCGGCTTCACTCAGGTCAAGCCACCTGGTCAGCACGTCGACGTTGTCCTGTCCCAGCGCCGGGGCGGCTCGCCAGACCCGGCCGGGGTTCCTCAGCAGCTTGGGCACCACGCCCTGCATCCGCACGGGCCCGAGCTCGTCGTCGGGCACCGTGATGATGTCCTCGCGCTCCGCGTAGATCGGGTCGTCCAGGATGTCGGCCACACTGAAGATCCGGTCACCGGTCACATCGAACTCGCGCATCGCCTGCAGGCACTCCTCGACCGTGCGCTGTGACACCCACTCGCCCAGTGCCGTATCGATCTCCGCGGCGCCGGCGCGCTGCGCCTCCCAGGTGAGGTACCTCGACCGGTCGAGACCGATCATGGCCACCACGTTCAGGACCGAGCGCAGCGTCGCCGAGGTGACGGTCACCCAGCCACCATCGGCGGTCAGATAGGTGTTCACGACGGCGGCGGGAGCGTTGGCCAACCGGTTACCCGATCGCTCGGGCACCTTCCCGAGCTGATCGAAGTAGATCACCTGCCAGTCGGCGATTCGGAAGAGCGTCTCGAACAGCGCGAGGTCGACGTGCTCCCCGTTGAAGTCCGGGTCGTTGTCACGTTGGTAGATGGCTGACATCGCCGCGAACGCGACCATCAGTGCCGTCGTCGCGTCGCCCTGCGAGAACCCGGCGTGCGTCGGCGGGCCGTTGGGGTGTCCCGAGATGTAGACGGTGCCGCTGCGCGCCTCGCCGACCTTGCCGAACCCGGGGTCGTTGCGCCGAGAGGTGTTGGCGCCGAAGCCCGAGACCTGAATGAGCACCAGCTTCGGGTTGATCGCGTGCAGCGTCTCCCAGTCGAGCCTCCACTGCTCGATCGTCGCCGCTCGCATGGTGGTCACGACCACATCCGCGCGCGAGACGAGTTGGTGCGCGATCTCCTGCGCCTCGGGTTGGTGGAGGTCGAGGGTCAGCGATCGCTTGTTGCGGGCGGCGACCTTCCACCACAGCGCGGTGCCGTCCTTGGTCGGGCCGGTGTTCCGATGCGGGTCCCCGACGCCCGGCTGCTCCACGTGGATCACCTCGGCGCCGAGGTCCGCCATCAGAGTGCCGGCCAGCGGCCCGGCGATGATCTGCGCGAACTCGACGACGCGCAGACCCTTCAGCGGTCCCGCTGGTCCGTTCGATTCGTCTGATGTGACCTCACTCATCTGCTCAAGCAAACCTTCCCGGGGAGCCCGAGCGTACTGACGCTTCCGCTAGTCCCTGGTTTGAGCCGGCCCGCTGGCCGGCTCAAACGTGACGAACGGGAAGCCATGGGTCGTGACATCGACGTGCGCCTGCATCTCGAGTCCGGGGTGCAGCACCGTGAAGTCGTGTCCGGCAAAGGCACCGAGCAGGCGCACCCGCTCGTCCAGTTCGACGACCACGGTCGCATACGGGAGATCATCGGCCCAGCCGCGATCGTAGGGGCGATGGGTGACAGTCCAGGTGAACAACCGTCCGCATCCCGGGGACGGTGTCCATCGATAGACAGCTGACAGGCAGTCGGCACACCGGTAGCGCGGCGGGTGACGGAAGCGTCCACACGCGGTGCACTGCTGCAGGTGCAGCGTCCCGCCGGAGGCGTGCTCGTAGAACTCGAGGTTCAGCCCCTCCGGATCGGGTGCCCGCGGATGCGGCGTCATCGGCTCGGACTCTCTCTGGCCAGCACCGCGATGCTGCCGTCGCCGAGGTCGCCGTAGCCGGTGACCACCCCCAGTTCCGCGTCCGCGACCTGGGCCGCGCCGGCCTCATGGCGCAACTGCCGAACCGCCTCGACGACGTGGTTCAGACCCCAGGCGTGGCCCTGGGACAGCAGACCGCCGTGCGTGTTCACCGGCATCCGCCCGCCGAGCTCGATCGCTCCGTCCTTGACGAAGTCCGCCGCCCCGCCCGGCTCGGCCAGGCCCAGGGCCTCCAGCTCCAGCATCACCACGTAGGTGAAGCAGTCGTAGATCTCCAGGAAGTCCGCGTCCTCGATCCTGATGCCGGCGCGCGCCAGCGCACGCGGCGCCGCGCTGTGGAGGCCCAGGGCGAGCGGGTTCTCGCGGTTGATGACGTCGTCCCCCGGGAACGGGTGGCCCTCGGCGCCGGCCAGGTGCAGGACCGGCGCGTGCGGCATCGACCGCGCCCGCTCCGCGGAGGTCATCACCACTGCGGCAGCACCGTCGGTCTCCAGGCAGCAGTCGAGCAGGCGCAGCGGCTCGGCGACCCATGGCGACGCGCGGTAGGACTCGAGATCGAGCTCGCGCCCCCGCATCAGCGCCCTGTCGTTCAGCTGCGCGTGGCGGCGGCAGGCGAGCGCGACCGCCGCCGCCGCGTCCTCGTCCACGTCGTAGCGCTGCCGGTAGAGCATCAGGTAGAGCGCATAGATCTGGGCCGGGGCGCGCAGCCCGTATGGCACGTAGAAGTCGGGGGTGACGCCCGCGTAGGAGCCGGGGTCACGGCGATGCTTGGGGACCTTGGCCCCCTCCCGTGGGCGGAACGCCGAGTAGCCGTTCCAGCCGACGGTGACCAGCACATGGGTCGCGAGCCCTGAGGCGATGGCCGTCGCCGCACTCTGCAATGAGGCGACCGGGCTTGCTCCGCCCATGTGCACGGTCACCGAGAACCGGAGGTCCCGGCAGCCGAGATGCGCGGCGATCTCCTCCGCGGAGGCGAACCCGGGCGGGGGGATGATCCCGTCGATCTCGGCCGCCGTGATGCCGGCGTCGGTGATCGCCGCGCTCGAGGCCTCGAGCATCAGCTCAAGGGGCAGCGCATCGCTCCCCCGCACATACTCGGTCTCACCGATCCCGACGATCGCCTGCCCGGCCGCTCGGCTCATACGCTCTTGGCCTGTGGCTCGGCGGCGACCCCGCCGACGACCCCAGCCCCCCTCAACTCCTCGATCTGGTCGCTGCTCAGGCCGAGCTCACGCAGCACCTCCTCGGTGTCGGCGCCCAGTGCGGGTGCCGGGCCAGTTGGGCCGACCGGTGTCTCGCTGAAGTCGGCCGGTGTGGCGACCGCGCGCCCGGTCACGCTCGCCTCCGGGGCAACCTCGACGAAGGCGCCCGACGCCTCAACCTGTGGGTCGACGAGCAGATCCTCGATCGAGTTGACCGGTGACCACCAGACCTCGTGCGCATCGAACACGTCTCCCCACTCGTCGCGGGTTCGGGTGGCGAACATCGCATCGAGGAGCGCGACCAGTTCCGGACCGTTGCGGCGACGCTCCCGCGGTGAGGAGAAACGCTCCTCGCGCAGCGCATCCGGGTCGCCCAGGGCGGCGACGAGTCGCGGCCAGTGGCGCTCGGCCTCGGCGCCGATCAGCCAGAACCAGCGTCCGTCTCCGGCGCAGTACGAGTTCAGCATCGGGTTCTGGGGGCTCGTCCGTGAGGCGGGGCGGGCGACGCGCCCGAGCCCGAGCCTCGTCGACACGTCCATGCTGATGCAGTAGATGCCGGTCCGCAGCAGGGAGGTCGAGACCAGTTGGCCCTCGCCGGTACGTTCCCGATGCAGGAGGCCGCCCATGATCGCGGCCGTCGCGCTGATCGCGGTCACCACGTCGCCCACACCGCCGGCGAGCGTCGGCGGTGGGTCGCCCTCGGGCGCGCAGCGGTCCGCGACACCACTGCGGGCGGAGAAGGCGGCAACGTCAAAGCCCGGCGCGTCGCGATCGGGACCCTCCAGGCCGTAGCCGGTGAGAATCGCGTAGACGAGCCGTGGGTGGCGCTCGAGCAACTCCTCGTGGTCGAGGCCGACGCGCTTGAGGAAGGCCGGGCGCATGTTGGTGAGGAAGACGTCCGCGCCGGCGATGATCTGGCCGACCAGCCGCCGCCCGTCGTCGGTGTTGACGTCCAGCGCGACGCTCCGCTTGCCGCGGTTGTGCTGGTCGAAGGCCGGGATGCGCGTCTCCTTGGAGCCCGAGAGGTGCGCGTAGAGGTTGCGCATCGGATCGCCCGTGACCGGCTCGATCTTGATCACGTCCGCGCCCCAGTCGCTGAGGATGCCGCCGGCGGCCGGGCCGGCCAGCCACAGCCCCATCTCCACGACTCTGATCCCGTTCAGGAGCGTCATCTCATCGCCCCCTGAAGACCGGGTCGCGCTTCTCCACGAACGCTCGCGGGCCCTCCTTGGCGTCGTCGGTCAGCGCGTTCTCACGCGTGCACCGGCTCTCGATCTCGAACGCGTCCTCGAGCGACCTGCCGCTGGAGAGCACCATCGCCTCCTTGGACTTGGCGAGCGCGACCGGAGCGCCGAGGCTGATCTGCCGGGCGAGTTCCTCGGCGGTTGCCATGACCTGGTCGGCGGGGACCACCCGATTGATCAGGCCGATCCGCAGCGCGTGCTCGGCGTCGATCGGTTCACCCGTGAGCGCGATCTCCATCGCGTCGGCCCACGACACCTGCCGCGCGAGGCGGGCGAGCGAGCCGCCGCCGGCGATCAGCCCACGGCGGACCTCGGTCAGCGCGAACGTCGAATCCGGCGATGCCACCCTGATGTCCGTACTCAGCAGGAACTCAAAGCCGCCGCCGTACGCCTGGCCGCGCACGGCGGCCACGATCGGCTTGAAGAACGACGTGTCGCGCAGCAGCGCCTGGTAGAGCATCCGCCGGCTTCCGGAAAGTCGTTCCTCCCACTCGTTCTGCGGTTCGCGCGTCCGCATCATGATCGGAATCAGCTCACCGAGGTCGCCGCCGGTCGAGAAGGCCCGGCTGCCGGCGCCGGTCAGGAGGACGACCCGCACCCCGGGATCCTCGGCCACACGCTGCCAGAGATCGACGAGCCGGACGACCATCTCGGGCGTCAGCGCGTTGCGCTTGTCGGGACGGTTGAGGGTGATGTAGGCGATGCCCTCGCGCTGCTCGAAGAGCACCTGGGGGGCGGCGGTCTCAGCCATGGCTGCGGTCTCCGATCGGGCTTGGTTGCTCGAGCCAGCGCTCGACGCGGCTGCGCAGAGCCGCATAGTCGGCCTTGCCGCTCGGCCCGCGCTCGAGCGACGTGACGACCATCACGTGGCGTGGTGCCTTGTAACCGGCGAGCAGCGTCTTTGCGTAGACGATCAGCGCGACCGGATCGACGCTCGCCGACGGGCGCGGCTGGACGACGGCCGCCACCGTCTCACCGAACCGCTCACTCGGGACGCCGACGACCACCACGTCGGCCACGTCCGGATGCTGCTTGAGGACCTGCTCGACCTCTTCCGGGTAGACCTTCTCGCCCGCTGTGTTGATGCTCGTGGAGCCGCGTCCGAGCAACGTGATCGTCCCGTCGGCCTCGACCGTGGCGTAATCCCCCGGGACAGCGCAGCGCTCGCCGTTGATCTCCGGAAACGTCTGTCGGGTCTTCTCCGGGTCCTTGTAGTAGCCGAGGGGGATATCGCCCCGGACGGCGACACGCCCGATCCGGCCGGAGCCGGGCTCGACCTCCTGGTTGTGATCGTCGATCACAAAGGCGTTCTTCCCCAGGCGAAAGCGCGTGGCGTCGGGTGGTTTGCGCTGCGAGGTGATCGAGCGGCCCATGCCGCTGGCCTCGCTGCTGTTGAGCGTGTCGACCAGGATTGCCTCCGGCGCGTAGCGCAGCAGACGCTGCTTGCTCCGCTGTGACCACACCATGCCGCCGGAGGAGACGGCCGTGAGACTCGAGATGTCCCAGCGCTCGGGGTCCGCGTCGAGCGCGTCGACGATCGGCAGACAGAATGCATCGCCGACGATGCAGAGCGCGGTCACCCGTTCACGCTGGATCGTGTCGAGCAGCTCAACCACATCGAAGCTGCGCGAGGTCGTCACCAGCGTTCCCGCACGGTTGAGGATCGTGCCGGCGAAGACGTAGCCGGTCCCGTGCATCAGCGGCGACGCGGAGAGCCCGACCGGAGGCTCGGGCCGACGCTCGAGGATGCGCTGGCGCACCTGCGCCAGGTTCGCCTCCACCGGGTCTCGCGCCGTGTCCGAGGCGCGGTAGAGCTCGTGCTGGCGCCACATCACGCCCTTGGGCAGTCCCGTCGTCCCACCGGTGTAGATCAGGACGAGATCCTCACCGGAGCGCGCGGCGCGCGCAGCGGTCGGGGCTGAGCCGGCCTGGATCGCGGCCGCATAGTCCTGGGCCCAGTCCGGTCGCGGGTGGGAGCCGTCGTCGACGTGCAGCCAGAGCCTGACCGTCGGCAGTCGCGGTCTGACCTCCGCCACCGCCTCGGTCAGCGCGCCGCTGAACACCACGGCCGCGGCGTCCGCATTCGTCCACAGATACTCGAGCTCCTCGGGTCCGTAGCGGTAGTTCGTATTCACCGGGACGAGCCCCGCCTTCACGATCCCGAAGGCGCAATCCATGTAGGCCGGGCCGTTGTAGAGGAGCAGCGCCACGTGGCTCTGGCGGCTCAGGCCGGCCTCCAGCAGCGTTCGCGCGATGCCCTCGGCCCTGGCATCGAACTGTTCCCAGCTGACGCGCTCATCTCCGTGCACCTGGGCGGTGCGGTCAGGCACCGTCGCGGCGATGGTCTCCCACACATCGGCAAAGTTCCAGAGTTTCACGGTCGGACGGCTCGATTCGTTGCGGACGGCTGTGCCGAGGAGCCTATGGGCGACGTCCAGTCGGTCCCACTGGCACAACCGCCAGTCCCCGGGCGAGGGTGGTCGAGCCCCGCCGGGACGTCGCCTGAGGCGTCGGACTATCGCTTGAGACAGTTGCCCGCCTCGCTCCCGGCGCTCAGGATTGCGCTGCCAGTTCCAGAGAGCGGAGGAGTCACAGATGGGTGTATCCAGATTTGCAGGCATGCGGGCCGACCGGCTCGTGATCAGGGGTCTCGCCGCTGCCGGCGTGGCCGCGCTCGTCGGGGTCGGCGCGAGCGGTGCCGCCGCCTCGACCAAGAGGGTCGGCGGACACGCAGCCGCCGGCTCCCCGTTCGTAGTCGGCACGGTTCAGCCGACGTCCGGTCTCTACGCCGCAGCGGGGCTCGACATCGTGCACGCGCTGAAGGCGGAGGCCTCCATCATCAACGCCAAGGGCGGGATCCTCGGACACAAGGTCGAGGTCATCGCCGAGAACAGCAACTCCGATCCGCAGGCCGCCCTGTCCGCGACGCAGCACCTGGTCAGCGACCACAAGCTCAACATGTTCGAGCCGGACGTGATCTACGGGGCGACGCAGCTGCCCCTGACCAAGAACATCCTCACGATCAACATCTGCGCGTCGGCCGCGTGTGGGGAAGGGGCTCCGCAGTATCCCCTGAACTTCACGCTGAACCCGCCCGCGGGAGCGCAGGTGCCGCCGCTGATCGCCTACGCCAAGCAGCATGGCTACAAGAAGGTCGGCATCCTCGCGACCAACGATTCGCAGGGCACCTTCTTCGTTCAGCAGGCCACCGCGGACGCAAAGGCGGCCGGCCTGAACGTGACGAGCTCCCAGACGTTCAGCCCCACCGCGACCGACATCTCGGCCGAGGTCCAGTCGATCAAGGGCAGTGGCGCTCAGGCGGTGCTGACGTGGGCCGCGGGCGCGACGATCACGAGCGTCATGAACGGGATGCAGTCCGTCGCCTACAAGGCGCCGGTGCTGGGTACGCCCACGGTGTTCACGGCTCCGGTCGAGCAGCTCGTCCCAGCGGCCGTTCAGAAGCAGCTGCTGTGCCTCTGCTACGGGGTGGGCATCCGTGCGCGCTCGAGCGTTCCCAACGTCCTGCGGCCGCTGATCTCGAAGGTGAGGACCTACGGGACGATCGCGAGCATGATGGTCGTGGGTCTGGCCGCTGACACACTCGAGCTCGCCAACTACGGCTACACGAAGGCCGGCTCGCTCAACGCGAAGAAGGCCGCAGCCGCGATCCAGAAGATCGGGTCCGACAAGCACTATCCGGCGTCCAGTTTCTGGGCCTACCGGACGGGCGCGCCGCGGTACACCGCAAGCCACCACTTCCCGGCCAGCGGACCGCTCTCGAAGGGCTTTTACGGAGTGGCGAAGGTCAGCCCGCTGATCGACGGCCTGTACCTCGGTACCAAGCCCTTCAAGTTCTGACCCCGTGGGAGCGAGACCGCAGCCAGGGAGTGGACGCTGATGAACCTGTCAACGCTGGGGGTTGGAATTGCCGCAGGCCTTGGTCTGGGCAGTGCGTATGGCCTGATCGCGGCCAGTTTCAACCTGATCGTGGCGTCGACCGGTTTCTTCATCTTCGCTCTCGAGTCTGTGGTCTCGCTCGGCGGGATCCTCACCTACGTGTTCGCGGTCGACTGGAATCTCCCGATGATTCCGACCGCGATCCTCGTCTGCATCTGCGGATTGGCGGTCGGTGCGCTGCTGGATTTCGTGGCGCACCGACCGTTTGAAGGACGTACCACCAACGTCAGCCTGTACGTGCTGCTGGCCACCGTGGGCTTGTCCATCGCCATCGACGCCGGCCTCAGCCTGCTCTTCGGTGATACCCCCCGGCTCGTCCCGGGCTATGTGTCGGCCTCGCCGCTGGTCATCGACGGCGTCGCGGTCAACCCGTCGTACCTGGTGATGATCGGGGCCGTCATCACGATCACGGCCGTGTCGGAGATCGTCTTCCGGCGCACCGACACGGGGCGCAATCTGCGCGCGACACAGCTGGACAGCGAGGGCGTCTCGCTGCTCGGCCTGAACGTCGGGCGCATCACCACCGGGGTCTTCGCCGTCTCGGGCGGGCTGGCGGCGCTCGCCGGATTCCTCCTGACGCCGGTCACCTCTGCCGCCCCGACCACGGGGGCGGCGCTCGTCATCCCGGCCTTCGCCGCGCTCGCGATCGGGGGCTTCGGGAGCTTCCGAGGTGCGATCGGCGGCAGCCTGGCCGTCGGGCTCGTCGTCGGCGTGGTGCCGCTCTACCTCTCATCCTCCTACGTCAACCTGATCCTCCTGGCCGCGATCGGCATCACCCTGCTCATCCGTCCCCAGGGCCTCTTCGGCTCGACCAGCGCTCGCGAGCTATGAGCGGCCAGACGCCTGACGCATCGACGTCCCTGCAGCGCCTCGGCGGGATCCGCGCCGCCGCGCAGGGGCGCCAGACGACCGTCAACTGGACCGTCGCGCTGGTCGTCGTGGCGATCGCGGCCGCCATTCCCTTCCTGATCAGCGGCTACATCCTCTTTCAGCTCGAGCTCGTCCTGATCTACGTGGGTGCCGCCAGCGGACTCAACATCGCGGTCGGCTATGCCGGCGAGTTCCTGCTCTGTCAGGTGACGGTCATGGGTGTCGCCGGGTACGTCGCCGGCATCCTCAACCTCCAGAGTGGCTGGTCGCCGCTCGAGACACTGCCGGCCGCGATCCTCGCCGGCGTGATCTGGCAGCTGCTCATCAGCCTCGCCGGACTGCGGATCCGTGGTCTCTACCTGGGAGTGCTCTCGTTCTTCGCTGTGCTCGTGTTCCCTGATCTCGTCCTGCTGACGAGCAGCATCAGTGGCGGCACGAGCGGCCTGATCGGGATCGCGCCGTTCGCGGCGGCGGGCGCTTCGGACTTCAACTGGCTCCCCTTCGAGATCGCGGTGGCCGTCGCCGTGGTCTCGACCGTGATCGCCCGCAACCTCGTCGTCTCCGGATGGGGGATCAGGCTGCGTTACCTGCGTGACGCCCCGAACGCACTCGCCTCAACCGGCGTCAACGTGGCGTCCACGAAGATCGTCAGCTATGTCGTCGCCGCGATCCCCGGGGCGCTCGCCGGGTGGGCCCTCGCGTACTTCAGCCAGTCGCTGACCTCGAGCGTCTTCGGCGTATCGCTGACGCTCGTGCTGTTCGCGGGCGTCCAACTGGTGGCGCCGGGCACGATCGTCGGGCCCATCCTCGGTGCCGGGCTGCTGGAGGGCTACAGCCAGCTCGTCGGCCCGTTCAGCCAGTACAACACGCTCGGGCTGGGGATCCTGCTGACGGTGGTCCTGATCCTCTTCCCGGGCGGATTGCGGCGCTTCATCGTCCGAGGGGATGGTGCGGCGGTCCCTCCCCGGCGACGTCCCCACGTCGAGACTCCGCTGGTCGAGGACGAGAGTCCGACCGGGGCGCCCCCGGTGAATGCGCTGCTCGAGCTTCGCCGAGCCCACAAGGAGCGCAGGACGGCCGAGGCTCCCGCGCTCGAGTTGCGCGACATCGTCAAGACGTTCGGGGGCAACCGTGCCGTCGACGGGGTGTCGCTCTCGATCGAGGGCGGACGCATCGTGGCGTTGATGGGGGACAACGGCTCCGGCAAAACGACGCTCATCAACATGATCTCCGGTTTTCTGAAGCCCGACTCGGGCACCGTCCTGATCAATGGGTATGACGCGACCGGCCTGGCGGCTTCCCGCGTGGCGCGACTGGGATGCGCGCGCACCTTCCAGGTGCCCCAGGTGGTGGGAGAACTCACCGTGCGCGAGAACATCGAGGCCGGCTTCCTGCAGCGGTCGTGTGCCGATCCCGCGCAGGCGATCCTGCTCCCGTTCCGGGCCCGCCGCGCTGACCGCGCCCGCCGCCAGGCGGCGCTGCACATCGCCGAGGAGGTCGGGTTCACCGCCTCGCAGATGGGCCAGGCCGCGGATACGCTCCCGCTCGGGCTTCGGCGCCGGCTCGAGGTGGCCCGGGCGATCGCCCACTCCGCCGACGTCATCTGCCTGGACGAACCGGGTGCCGGGCTCAACGCGGATGAGCTTCAGTCGCTGAGCGAGACGCTGAAGGCACTGAAGCAGACGGGTGAGGCCGTGCTGCTGGTCGAGCACAACGCGGACTTTGTGCTGAACACCTGCGACGACATCATTCTGTTGCGCCACGGTGTGATCGAGGGCGTGTTCACCGACATCCGCGAGCACGACCTGCACCCCGATCTGCAGCGGCACCTGCGTCGCAGCGCCGTGGCGGCGGCGGTCACGCGATGAGTGACGTCGTCCTGCAGATCGAGCAGTTGCGGTCCTGGTACGGGCGCTCGCAGGTGCTCTGGGACATCGACCTGACGATCAGGGCCGGAGAGGGGCTCGGGATCGTCGGCCACAACGGAGCCGGCAAATCGACGCTGCTGCGCAGCATCGCCGGAATCCACGAGCGTACGCAGGGCAGCATCAGGTTGCTCGGTGAGGAGATCCTCCACGCATACCCCCATGACGTCGCGCGGCGTGGGCTGAGCATCGTCCGAGAGGGGGCGCCGGTCTTCGCCGACCTCTCGATCGTCGAGAACCTGCAGATGGGCGCCGCGCTGGCCCGGCGTCGTGAGCGCGAGCCCCTCCCGATGCGCGACGTCTGGGCGGTCTTTCCGGTGCTCGAGCAGATGGCTCAGCGCAAAGCCGGCTTCCTGAGCGGTGGTCAGCGGCAGATGCTGGCGCTCGCCACCGCGTTCGTTTCGCAGCCATCGCTGCTGCTGCTGGACGAACCGTCCGCCGGGCTGGCCCCCGAGGCCGCCGCGACGGCGTTTGAGGTGATTGCGACGATGCGTGGGGCTGGTCTCTGCATTCTGATTGCGGAGCAGAACATCGAGTGGCTGACGGGGGTGACGTCCCTGCGGCGTGAGCTCGAGAGCGGGCGAATGGTGAGCGGGGTGGAAGAGCCCGTGGCATGACCGATGCCTCCGCCAGCCCGTTTGCGCCGCTCCAGGGGATCCGAGTACTGGATGCCTGCACGAACCTCGCGGGCCCGTATGCCGGCATGATCCTCGCCCAGCTCGGCGCCGACGTGATCAAGCTCGAGCCGCCGCAGGGCGATGACGCGCGCGGCTGGGGCGGGAGGGTGGGCGGCGTCAGCAGCGCCTACAGCTACGCGAACGCGGGGAAGCGTGGGATCGTCATCGACCTCAAGGCGGATGCCGGCCGGGAGGTGGTGACACGGCTCCTCGCGCGCAGCGACGTGGTGCTCCAGAGCATGCGCCCGGGCACAGCGGAGCGGATCGGCATCGGCGAGCAGGACGCCAGACGGGCGAACGCCGAGGTCCTCTACTACGACGTCAACGCCTTTGGCGCCGGCTCCGTCGGCAGTGCTCTGCCCGGGTACGACCCGCTCGTGCAGGCGTTCAGCGGGATCATGGAGATGACCGGCCACGATGACAGCCCGCCGACGCGGTGCGCCCCATCGATCATCGACCTCGGCACCGGAACGTGGGTGGCGATGGGAGTGCTGGCAGCCCTGCTGGCCCGCCACGCGGGAGGATCCGTCAAGCGGCTCGAGACGGCGCTGATCGACACGGCGTTCACGCTCGTGCCCTACCAGGCGACCCAGGCTGTGGTCAGCGGTGAGCGTCCTCCGCGGGCTGGATCGGGAAATCCGATCGCGGCGCCCTACCAGTGCTACCTGGCCAGCGACGGCTACGTGCTGATCGCGGCGGCGAACGAGCGACTGTGGCGGGGCGTGGTGCGCGCGCTCGACGCCCCCGACCTCGGCCTCGACCCGCGCTTCGCCACGGTCGGTGACCGCAGCTCGCACCGCACCGAGCTGGAGGGCGAGATGAACGCCGTGATGAGCGCGCACACGGTCGAGTACTGGCTCGAGCGGCTGCGTGCAGAGGGTGTTCCGGCCGGGCGCGTTCAGGGACTCGAGCAGGCCGTGACCTCCGCTGTCGTCGAGGAGCGTGCGACGTTTGCCACTGCCGCCGACACTCCGCTGGTGAGACTGCCGCTGATGGTTGACGGCGCCACTCTACCTTGGCGGCGGCCGGCGCCGGGGTTGGGCGAACACACGCGCGAGATCCTGCTCGAGCTCGGCTACGGTGCCGCCGAGGTCGCGGCGCTGTTGAACGCCGGCTGTGTCGCGGCCGACGACCGCCCCATCAGGAACTGAGGCCGGCGACCGCCAGCGAGAAGCGGGCGCTGACGAGCGTACCCCTCGCCCGCGGATGGGGAGCGACGAGCAGGGTGCCGCCGGCCTCGGAGACCGCCCGCTGCAGGGAGGAGAGCCCGTGGTGGTTGGTGAAGCCGGGCGCCAGCCCGCGTCCGTCGTCCTCGACGTCGAGGACGAGCGACTCACCGTCCGCGCGCAGGTTGAGCCGGATCGTGCATGGCCCCGCGTGTTTTGCGGCGTTGATCGTCGCCTCGTGCGCGACCTTCACCAGGCACTCCGAGACCGGTTGGGTGACGTCGGCGACCCTGTCCTCGGGGGGCAGCTCGAGCTCGACCGCGGCCCGGAACTGCTCAGTCACCACCTCGACGGTGCTGGTCAGACGGTGCACGAGGTTTGCCGGTGGCGGGGCGTACTCGTTGATCACCTCGCGGACGGACGTTTCCCCTCGGGCCAGCAGCGCGCGGATCTCCAGGAGTCGTCGGGTCTCGTCGGGCGGCCGGTCATCGCCCTCGAGGAGCGAGTCCACGCCGATCTGGGCGGCGAACAGGATCTGGGCCACGCGGTCATGGAGGGCGTCGGCGATCCGGACGCGCTCTCTGGAGAGGGCCAGCTCGGCCAGCTGGCGCTGGTATCGCTCATCGGCCCACGCCAGGGCTGCGAGGTTGGCCAGCCGCGACAGCGCCTCCTCCTCATCGGTGCCGAAGCTGATTCCGTTGAGCCGCAGCAGCGAGACGGTCGCGACGCGCTCGCCGGAGAACATCACCGGCGCGTGCGCCGTCGCCCAGCCGGGATCGCCGGCATCGCGGGGGTAGGCCCTGGCTCGGCGCTCCGGCAGGTCGCGAGCCGCCTCCATGAACGAGCGCTCCAGCCCGGGATCGACGTGGCTTCTGCGCCAGATCAGTGGCGGCGCCGCGCGCGGGCTGAGGACGGCGATCGAGGAGCCGGTCGCCTGGCCGAGCGCCTCAAGCGCAGGCGTCAGGCAGGCGGCCAGTGACCGGCCGGACGCAACCTCTGTCGCGGTGTGCGTGAGGATGCGCTCCATGCGTTCCCGGCGCCGGATCTTCTCGATCGACAGCACGAGTTCCACGGCGGTGGCGATCCGGGGGGCGAGCCGCTCGAGCTCGAGAACGTCCTCGATGTTGAACGGCTCCGGCTTGTTCGCGATCATCAGGACCCCGACCCCGTAGGTGCCGACCGTGAGCGGGACCGCCAGCACGCGCTGCAGATGCAGGACGTCGACGTAATGCTGGTGCAGGCTCTGGTCCTGTGCTGCGCGGTTGGTCACATACGGCTGGCCGGTCGCGAACACCCGGACCGCCAGGCTGTGCGGGTTGGACGGCGGGCCCATGATCGAGTCACTCAGAGCCTGGTCGGGCGTGCCGAACGCTCCGGGTAGCGCGCGCAGGACCGCCCGGTCGCCGTCCCAGACCACGATGCATGCGGTCGTCGCGCCAAAGCGGTCCGCGAGACCCCGGGTGACCGCCGGGGTGAGTCGCGGGATGGCGTCCGGAAGCGACGCCAGCGAGTTCAACTCAGCCAGGGGATCCTGTGGAGCCACCCGCCCACCTGACCGGCGGCGCGCTTCGGTTCGCGCGAGGACGAGGCCGATCTGGGCGGCGAGTGCGAGCACGTGCTTGCGCCGCATGTCTCGGTCGGCGGTCGTCTGGCCGGGCGCGGCAAGAACGTGCATCGTTCCGATCCGGCCACCCTCCCCCTGCAGCGGCGCCGATACCACCGCTCGGCCATGGCTCGTCGAGAAGCTGAGCTTGAACGAGCGTGGTGCTGCACGCATCGACGGCAGCGCCTCGAGGCCGGCGATCAGTTCATCGGCGTGGGGCCCCTCACACGCCACGAGCCGGGGTGGCTCATGGCGTTCGTCAATCGCTGCAACGGCGCCGACGGACAGTTGGCGCAGCCCAAACCGTGCGACGGTGCCGAGCTCGGGCACGAGGCTGTGCACGGGGGCGGCTGGCAGCGTCAATCGCTCGGCTCCGACCGACGCGCCTCCTGGTCCGGTGAGGCGATGATTCCCATCCGGATGCACTGGACGACCAGCTCCGTCTTGCTGTTGGTGCCGAGCTTGACCTTCAGCTTCTGGATGTGGAATCGCACCGTCGACTCGGAGATCATCAGCTCCTCGGCAATCTTCCGGTACGTCAGGCCGCGGGCCAGCAGCTCAAGGACCCGCGCCTGCTGCGGGGTTGGCGCCTGATCCTCCGATCGCTCCCGCACGAGGGTCTCCAGGTATTTCACGATCCCGGGAACGGTCCGATGCTCGGGCTCCCGCTGCTGGCTCCAGAGACGGTCAAGGTTGGCGCGGAGCTCCGGTAGGCCGGCCGCCTTGGTGACGTACGCCCACACACCCGCTTCCATCGCGCTGCGGACAGCCGCCTCGCTCAGGTAGGCGCTGAGCGCGATGATGGACACGCTGGGGAGGACCGTACGCAGCTGCCTGCAGACGTCATCGCCGGGCATGTCCGGGAGATGCATGTCGAGGATGACCACGTCCGGGAGCGTCCGTCGTGCGAGCAGACGGGCCTCGGCTCCGGTGTGAGCGACGCCGACGACCTCAAAGCGCTCATCCCGGCCGAGTGCGGCGGTCAGTCCCTCGGTGACGACCTCATGGTCGTCCACGATCATGAGTCTCAGGCGATCCCGACCCGTGGGCGCGTCTGGCCCGGCCTGTGCTTGCGACTGCAACTCTCTCCTCTGTCGATCCGGTCGCGGCGGACAGGGGCTACCAGCTGCCGGCGCACGCCAGATGCGAGATCGAGTTTATCGCGGGCCCGAACGCCGCCGGGGCGTTGGCCGCAGCGCCGAGTTCCGCGCTGCGGCGCCCCCGCGCGAGGGGTTCATCGGCACGCCGGCTCGTGACCGGCGCGAGCCCCGCGTGACCGGGGCCCCACTCAGGCGATCAGCTGGTCGAGCAGGTGGGCAAACGCTTCGGTCGATCGCCGCTGCGTGCTCGCCGGCTCGATCTGCTGCAGCAGGAACCCCTGGAGCGTTGCGTTGACCGTGCCGCCGAGCGCGTCCGGGTCGATGTCTGCCCGGATGGAGCCGTCGGCCTGGCCGGTTCTGACGAGCTCTGTCATGTACTGCCGCTGGCGCCGTTGCACCGTGCGCGCGGTGTCGGCCAGGTAGGGGCGGGAGGTGCCCGCCTCAACGTGCAGGCGCAGGAGGAGGCGGTAGAACGGGGTGCCCGACCCAAACAGCCTGGCCGACTCCAGGATCAATCGGTGCAGGCGCAGGCGCCCGGTGCCCGTATGGCTCACCTCGACGATGTGTTCGGCGTGACGGCGCACGGCTTCCCGGTACACCTCGGTGACGAGTCCCTCCTTGGAGCCGAAGTGGTGGTAGAGCGCACCCTTGGTGACACCCACGTCGGCCGCGATCGACTCGAAGCTGGCGTCCGGGCCGGCGTCGGCCAGGCGGGTGATGGCCGCGTCGAGCAGCCGTGCGCGTGTCTCCTGCCCCGCGGCGATGCGCCCAAGGGGAGCGGTCGTAGCGACGGGGTGGGGAGGTTTCGCCACACGAGGACCATACCCGCTTGCAGACATACCTGCGAGTAGGTATGCTCACGTGAGCGAGAGGTGGATTGGGCTCGAGGCGCTGCGACCGGCCCCGGCACATTCGACATCAGCCGGTCGACCGCCCCGCGCAACAACCGCAACGCTGAGGCAAGAGAGGCATCCGATGACGCGCACCGATCCGACCACGCTCCGGACTGCGGAGCAGTTCCTCGAGAGCCTGCGCGACGATCGCACGATCTACTACCGGGGTGAGCGGGTCGAGGACGTGACGACCCATCCGGTGTTGCGTCATGCGGTGGAGCACGCCTGCCTCGACTATCAGATGGCCGAGGAGCCCGAGTACCGTGAGCTCGCGCTGTGCGACGCGGGGTACAGCCGGTACTTCGAGATCCCCCGCTCGGGAGAGGACCTGCTGGCCCGCAGCGCCCTGATCGAGGCATCGACGCGAGCCGGAAAGACGCTCGTCGTCCTCATCAAGGAGATCGGCACGGACGCCCTGTTCGCGCTCCAGGCGATGAGCGCCGTGCTGGGTGAGCCCTATGCCGGGCGCATCAACCGGTTCTACGAGCACTGCCGGGACAACGACCTCGCGATGTGCGTCGCGCAGACCGACGTGAAGGGCGACCGCAGCCTCGTCCCGTCCCAGCAACCCAATCCCGACTCATATCTGCGCATCGTCGAGCGCCGGAGCGACGGCATCGTGGTGCGTGGGGCGAAGATCCACACCTCGGCCTCCGTGAACGCCAACGAGATGATCGTGCTGCCCACCCGCGCGATGGGTCCGGACGACGCCGACTACGCGGTGGCCTTTGCGATCCCCGTCGCGACTCCCGGGCTCACGCTCGTCGCCAGCCCGTATCTCTCCACCAAGGGCAAGAGTGACATCGAGTACCCGCTCTCAGCCCCCCGCAAGATGGTTGAGACGACGACCATCTTCGACGACGTCTTCGTGCCCAACGAGCGCGTCTTCATGGCGGGCGAATACAGCGCCGCCGGCGAGCTGGCGCGGGGATTCGTAGAGTTCCACCGCTTCACCGCCATCTCATACAAGCTGCCGCTCGTCGACGCACTGGTGGGCGCGGCGCTGCTGGCCGCCAGGACCAACGGCCTCGAGCGCGCGGGTCATGTGCGTGACAAGCTCGCACAGCTGATCTGCTACGCGGAGACGCTGCGCGCTCTCACGCACCACGCCGCCGAGCGGGCCAAGGTCGTCAACGGCGTGGCCATCCCGGACACGATGCTCGTCAATATCGCCAAGCTTCAGTTCGCGGAGGGCCTGCACAAGGCCCTGCAGTTCGTGCAGGACATCGCCGGTGGGCTGCTCGTCACCTATCCCACGTTTGAGGATCTCGACCAGCCCGCGTACGGGGCGGCGCTCAAGCGCTACCTGGTGAGCGCCAGCCACACCTCGGGGGAGGACCGGCTGCGGGTGATTCACATGATCACCGACCTCACCACCGGCGAGTACGGCGGGTATCAGGCGGTCCTGGCGATCCACGCCGAGGGGTCCATCGAAGCTGAAAAGCTGACGATCCTCGCCCAGTACGACCGGGAGCGCTCGCTCGAGTACGCCCGCTGGCTCGCGGGGCTCGAGCCCCAGACCTGGCCGTCGGTCGCGGTCTTCCGGTAGGCCGGGATGCTCACCCTGCAGAGAATCGCGGTGGTCGGCGCCGGCTTCATGGGATCGGGGATCGCCGAGTCCGCGGCCGCGGCGGGCGTCGGGGTCATCCTCTATGAGCCGGAGGCGGCGCCGTTGGAGCGCTCCCGGACGCGTCTGGCGGAATCGGTGGCGCACGCCGTATCACGAGAGAAGCTGACGCGAGCCGACGCCGACGCACTGCTCGGCAGGATCGGATACGCCACCTCACTCGAGGCGCTGGACGGGGTCGATGCCGTGATCGAGGCCGTGTTCGAGGATGTCGGCGTGAAGGAGAGGCTGTTCGAGGAACTCGATTCTCGGCTCCCCGAAGCGGGTCTTCATCGCCTCGAACACGTCCTCCATCCCGATCGCGCAGCTCGCCGCGCGCACCCGGCATCCCGAGCGGGTCGTCGGGCTGCACTTCTTCTCACCCGTCCCGGTGATGAAGCTCGTGGAGGTTGTCGCGACGATCGATTCGGCTCCGGCGACGATCGAGGCGGCCGAGGCGTTCGGCCGACAGATCGGCAAGACCCCGATCCGTGCCAAGGATCGTGCCGGCTTCGTGGTCAACATGCTCCTCGTGCCGTATCTGACGGCTGCGATCCGCATGTTCGAGGAGGGATTTGCCACACGTGAGGACATCGATACGGGCATGGTCCTGGGGTGCGGGCATCCGATGGGACCGCTGACGCTGTCTGACTTCGTCGGTCTGGATGTGGTCGCCGCCGTCTGTGAGTCGCTGTACGACGAATTCAGGCGCCCCGAGTACGCATCGCCTCCGCTGCTGAGGCGGATGGTGTCCTCGGGGCACCTCGGTCGTAAGTCGGGACGGGGCTTCTACGTGTACGCATCGGAGCAACCGGCGGGAGGACGCGCATGAGAGAGGTGGCCTCACCGCACGGCGTGTTGATCCCGGAGGAGTTTGAGGACCTCCGCCGCACGATCCGGCAGATCGCGCACGAGCGGATCGCTCCCCGGGCCGCTGCGATCGACCGGCACGCCCAGTTCCCGCACGACATCCGGGAGCTGCTCGCCGAAAACGACATCTTCGGCCTCCCCTTTGCCGAGGAGTACGGAGGCACCGGTACAGGCACCCTGATGCTGCAGATGGCGGTCGAGGAGATTGCCAAGGCCGACGCCTCGTGCGCATTGATGCTGATGGTGCAGGAGCTCGGCACCCTACCGCTCGCCCTGTTCGGTTCGGACGAGCTGAAGGAGCGCTTTCTGCCCAGATGTGCGTCGGGTGAGTGGCTGGCGGCGTTCGCGCTGTCGGAGGCGGAGGCCGGCTCAAACGTGGCTGCGATGCGCACAACAGCGATCCCGGATGGTGATGACTGGGTGATCAACGGCACCAAGAGCTGGATCAGCAACGCGGGGGTCGCGGACTTCTACATCGTCTTTGCGGTGACCGACCGGGACGCCGCGAGGGTCACGGCCTTCGTCGTGGAGGCGGACCGTCCAGGGTTCTCGATCGGCGGGTACGAGCACAAGCTCGGGATCAAGGGCTCTCCCACCGGCTCGCCGAGGCTCGAGGACGTGCGGGTGCCTCGGGAGAACGTGATCGGCGAGGTGGGGCGCGGGATGCGCGTCGCCCTGGGGACACTCGAGCGGACCCGCCTCGGCGCGGCGGCCCAGGCGGTCGGGATCGCGCAGGGGGCGATCGATCATGCCGTCGCGTACGGCAGGGAGCGGATCGCGTTTGGCCAGCCGATCACCGAGCTGCAGGGGATGCAGTTCAAGCTGGCGGACATGCAGATCGGCACCTCCGCGGCTCGAGCGCTGCTGTATCAGGCCTGTCGCCTTGCCGATCTCCGACCCGCTCCTGCCGATCTGGGGATGTACACGTCGATGGCCAAGGTGTGCGCCTCAGACAACGCGATGCGCGTCACGATCGAGGCGGTCCAGGTCCTCGGTGGTTACGGGTACGTCAATGACTACCCGGTCGAGCGGATGCTGCGCGACGCAAAGATCACCCAGATCTACGAGGGCACGAATGAGATTCAGCGTGTGGTTGTGGCTCGCCAGATGACCCGATGAACTTGACCTGGAACTTGAGAGGACACCGATGACTGACGTGATCATCGCCGGCGCGGCACGCACCGCGATCGGCTCCTACGGCAAGTCGCTGGCGACGGTCGCCCCGACTGAGCTCGGGGCGACGGCATCCGCAGCCGTGCTGGAGCGTTCCCGACTCTCGCCCGACGAGGTTGACCACGTGGTCTTCGGACACGTGATCCACACCGAGCCGGCCGACGCCTACATGGCACGGGTCGTGGGGATGAAGGTTGGGATTCCCAAGGAGACGCCTGCGTTCACGGTCAACCGGTTGTGTGGGACGGGCGTTCAGGCGATCGTCTCGGGTGCACAGGCGATCCAGACCGGTGACGCCTCGGTCGTCCTCACCGGTGGCGCCGAGTCGATGAGCCGCGCCCCGTACTGGGTGCCTGCGGCGCGGTGGGGGGCGCGGATGGGTGACGCAGGGTTGGTCGATCCCGTGCTGGGCGCCCTGACCGACCCGTTCGGAACCGGCCTGATGGGGGTCACGGCTGAGAATCTGGCCAAACGCCGGTCGATCCCTCGCGAGCGTCAGGATGCGTTCGCGGTCGAGTCACACCGTCGCGCTGCCGCGGCGCGCGCCGCCGGCCGGTTTGAGCGGCAGATCGTCCCGGTCGAGGTGGCTGACCGGCGGGGGTCGGCTGAGGTCGCCGTCGATGAGCAGATTCGTGACAACGCCTCGCTCGAGGCGCTCGCCAAGCTCAAACCGGCGTTCCTCACCGACGGCACCGGCACGGTCACCGCCGGGAACGCGTCCAGCATGAACGATGCGGGGGCGGCCGTACTGCTGATGAGCAGCGCCGCGGCGGCGGACCGGGGCATCACGCCACGCGCGAAGATCCTCGCGTACGCCTCCTGTGGTGTCGCTCCGGAGATCATGGGCATCGGTCCGGTGCCCGCCGTGCGCAAGGTGCTGCAGCGTGCCGGTCGCACCCTCGCCGAGGTGGACGTGATCGAGCTCAACGAGGCGTTTGCGGCGCAGGCGCTCGCTGTGATCGACGAGCTCGACCTCGACCCCGCCAAGGTCAATCCCAATGGTGGCGCCATCGCCCTCGGGCATCCGATCGCGGCCACCGGAGCCGCGTTGGTCGTCAAGATTCTCCACGACATGGAGGACCGCGACCTCTCGCTCGGCCTCGTGACGCTCTGCATCGGCGGCGGCCAGGGAACGGCACTGCTGCTCGAACGGTCCTAGCGGATCGGAGCGGCCGCCCGCCGGCCGCAGGACACGTTGCCGGGTCTGGCGCGCGTGCGCCACAGCGGGCGTAGATTGGGCATCGGAGGTGGCACCCGCTCAACGACACCGCGCTGCCCGAACCCGCGAACGATCATCGGGGAGCTGTCTTCGACCTTTTTGGCACGTCAAGGGCCCGAGTCGAAGCTTTTGCCTTCGGCCGTCGAAGGGAAATGGGGCTTGCGTCCCCGGTCAGGGCACGTTTCCCTTCAGCAGACATTGGAGCAGGGCCGCGAGGGAGCATCTGCCGCACGAGCCGCCCACCTCTGCGGGGCCGCGGGGTCGGCTCGGCTGTCCCCGTCGCGGCACACGACACGAATGGGAGATTTGGTGACCGACCGTACGCCTGGCGCATCGCTGTTGTCGGAAGTCACGGAGCCCCTCGCTGTCTCGGGCTCCTCGATCGCCCAGGTGGACCTCTTCTCCTACGAGCTGACCTACGTGGGCGGGGAATACGTGATGTCCGGGGGGCGGGTCATCACCACGCTCTCGAGCACGGTGGTGCGGATCACGACGGTGGACGGGGTGGTCGGCTACGGTGAGACCTGCCCGCTGGGCTCGAACTACCTGCCGGCGCACGCGGCCGGAGCGCGGGCGGCCCTGACGGAGCTTGGACCCGAACTGATCGGTCTCGATGCGGCCAATCCCGCCGCGGTGGGCCGCAGCATGGACGCGGTCCTGCTCGGCCACGGGTACGCGAAGAGCGCCGTTGACATCGCCTGCTGGGATGTGCTGGGTCGGATCACCGGACGCCCGATCTGCGACCTCATCGGTGGCCGCCAGTACGAGCGCTTCCCGCTGTATGTCGCGATCCCGCTCGGCTCGCCGGAGTCGATGTGCGAGCGCGTCGAGGAACTCCGCGGGGCCGGCATTCATCGCTTCCAGCTGAAGCTCGGAGGAGACCCGTCCGAGGATGCCGACCGGGCGACCGCGATCGTGCGGGCGGCGGGCCCCGAGGACGTGATCATCGGCGACGCCAACTGTGGCTGGACCCTGCGTGAGGCGATCACGGCGGCGAGGCTGATGGACGGCCTTCCCGGGTTCTTTCTCGAGCAGCCGTGCGCGACGTACGAGGAATGCCTGCGCGTCCGGGATCACACCTCGCTGCCGATGATCCTCGACGAGGTCATCACCGACCTGCCGATGCTGCTGCGAGCCTGGGAGGACCGGGCCATGGAGGGCTTCAACCTCAAGATCGGACGCGTCGGCGGACTGACGCCCGCCCGGCTCATGCGCGACGTCGGGGAGCGGATCGGAATGACGGTCAACGTCGAGGACGCGTGGGGGGGCGATCTCACGACGGCTGCGGTCAGCCACCTGGCCGCCAGCACCGGCCCGGACTGCCTCGTGATGGTCTCCTTCATGAACGACTGGACCAGAGAGCACGTCGCCTCCTACGAGCCGCGCTCGGACGGGGGTTTCGGCTCGGCGCCGACCGGTCCCGGGCTCGGGATCGACGTCGAGACGGACCGGCTCGGCACGCCGTTCGCCAGCTTCGGACAGCGATGACCCCCGGGGCGAGCCGGCGTTGACGCTCCAGCAACTGCGCTACTTCCTTGCCGCCTGCCGACATGGCTCGTTCACCGCTGCCGCCGAGTCGCTCTTCATCGCCCAACCATCGGTCGCCGAGCAGATCCGCCGGCTGGAGCAGGAGATGGGTGTCCGGCTCTTCGTTCGGACGGGGCGGCGGCTCGAGCTCACCGAGGCGGGGGAGACGCTGCGCGTCCATGCCGAGCGGATCCAGGCCGCCGTCGATGCCGCGGAGGCGGCGATGCAGGGCGCGAGGCATCTCCGGGGCGGAACGGCGTCGCTGGGAACCTTCGGTGTTGCGCAGGGGTATCTCGTCAGCGGCCTGGTCACCAATTTCGTGGCCCGTCACCCAGACGTCGTCGTGAGAGTCGTCGGCCAGCACAGCTCCGAGGTCATCGAGTACGTCCGCAACGGCGAACTCGAGGCCGGGCTCGTCTGCCTTCCCGTGAACGAGCCGAGCCTCGAGGTGGAGCCGATCATCTCGGACGACGTCCTCGTGATGGCGAGTCCGAGCCTGGGTCTCGAAGGGCCCGTCAGCATCCAGACCTTCGCGGCCCAGAAGCTGATCTGGTGGCCATCGATCGCCGGTTGGCGTGACTCGATTCGTCGCCAGCTTCGCCTGTGGGCGGAGGAGGAAGACGTTCATCTTGACACCTCGATCGAGGTGGAGCACTTCGAGTCGGCGCTCAGGCTCGTCGAGCAGGGGTTCGGCGTCAGCTACGTCCTGCGGACCATCGCCGAGTCCAGTGCCTTCCCGGCGACACTCAGTGTCACTCCATTCTCCCGTGAGATCTATGACACCTACGCGTTTGTCTGGCGCAGGGACCACGCCGTCTCGCCGGCGACGGCGGAACTGATGGGAATGGCACGCCAGCTGATGGTCGGCTTCGGAAGACCACCGCAACCCGCCTGGGACGGGCATCCACGCGGAGCAGTGTCCCGAGCTGGACACAATGACGGAGACTCCGGTCTTGAGTGCACTTAACTGCATCTTGCGACGTTCACCGGAGTTCGGTGTGACACTCGCCGTCGAGCCGTGTGACAGTGCATACGGAACGCGGTGGCTCAGGTGGGGAGGCTGCCGCTGAACGAGCGAGCCGTGACAACATTCGTAACGCGGTCACAATGTCATTGCAACCGCACAATGGTATATGGTAGGTGCGTCCCCTGATCGTGCAACACGAGCCAGGATAGGCGCTTCAGGGACAGTCACAAACAGGAGAGGAGCAGTAATGGTGCAAACCAGGGCCCGTAAACTGGTGTCGGTCGTCGCGGCGGCCGGCACGGTCGCGATCGGTACGTCGGTCGTCGCCTCCGCAGGAGCCGCAGCCAGTACTCCGCGCGCGCTTGGCCATGCGGCTGGGAGCGTCTATAGCATCGGCGTTCCGATGCCCGAGACCGGGCCGAACGCGCAGGCCGGCACGGAGATCTTTGACGGCGAGCTGCTCGCCGCCAACCAGATCAACGCCCATGGAGGGATCCTCGGGCACAAGCTGAAGCTCAACGAGCAAGATGACGCCTGCGATCCGCAGACCTCCGCCGCCGCTGCGACGAAGCTCGTCTCGCAGGGCGTGCAGGCGTTTGTCGGCAACTACTGCTCGGGCGCGGCGTTGCCGGCCGAGCCGATTGTGAAGCGGGCTGGGCTGCCGAACATCCAGCCGTCCGCCAACGACCCGTCACTGACCGCGGCGAAGCTGAACAACGTCTTCCTGATGGATCCGACGTCCTCGGGCGATGCCACGGAGGCCACGGCCTTTTTCAAGAAGGTCGAGCATGTCAAGAAGGTGCTCATCGCCGACGATCAGTCGACGTTCGCGGTGGGGGTGGCCAACCTCGCCTACCGCGACATGAAGAAGGCGGGCATCTCCGTTCCGGCGATCCAGGCGGTCCCCGCGACCCAGACCGACTTCTCGTCGGTGATCTCGGTCGTGAAGAGCTCCGGCGCTCAGGGCGTCTACTGGACGGGGTACTACGCCCAGGCGGCGCTGTTCGCCAAGCAGCTGCGGGCGGCCGGCCTGAAGAAGGTCGTGTACGCCGTGGCTGACGGCTCGGTCGATCCGACGTTCATCTCTGACGCCGGTCCGGCCGGCAACGGCACGTTCGCGACGATCGTCGACACCACCCAGTTCCTGGGCGGCAAGAACGCCAAGTTGTTCATCAAGCAGTACCGCAAGGCGTTCCACTCCGCTCCCGGGCCGTACTCGGCCTACGGGTACGACGCGATCAACACCCTCGCGGCGGCGGCCAACAACGCGCACAGCATCGCGCCGGCCAAGGTGATCCAGGCGCTCCACAAGGTCCATTACCACGGCCTGACCGGGGCGGTCTCCTTCACCAAGGTTGGGGCTCGAGTCGGCGCCAAGTTCGTCGTGCTCGAGGTCAGGAAGGGCCAGTACACCGTCGCGCCGAAGCAGCCGTAGACGGGGTACGGTCTGACGACCAAGGTGTGACGCGATGCAGCTACTTGTCGGTGAGATCGAGAACGGAATTTTCCTCGGCGCGTTCTTCGTGTTGATCGCCCTGGGCTACAGCATGGTCTACGGAATCCTCCGTCTGATCAACTTCGCCCACGGCGACTTCTACATGATGGCTGCCTATGTGAGTTTCGCGATCTTCGGGGCGGTGGGTATCAGCCACCTCCACAGCAAGTGGCCGGTCGTCCTGGTGGTAGGGCTGATCACGATGATCGCCACAGGCGCTCTCGCGGTTCTCGCGGAGCGCCTGATCTACCGCCCAATGCGCCGCGCCGCGCTCCTCAGCCTGATGATCGCGGCGCTTGGCCTCTCTCAGGTGCTGGAGAACGGCGTGCTCAACATCCCGGCGTGGGGCTCTCAGTACCGGACCTATCCGGTGACGAGCTCCGCGGCCGGGACGAGCATCCTCGGCACCCAGTTCACCTATGCCCAGATCGCGATGGTGATCATCTCCGGGCTGCTCGCCGTCGGGGTGTACTACCTGGTGGGCAGGACGCTCATCGGCAAGGCGATGCGGGCGGTGGCCGAGGACCGCGTGGCCGCCTCCCTGATGGGGGTCAACGTCGATCTCGTGATCTCCCTCGTCTTCTTCGTCGGTGGGGCGCTGGCCGGCGCCGCCGCCGTGATGGACAGCCTGTATTACGGCCAGATCAACTATCTGATGGGCTTCACGGTCGGGCTGCAGGCGTTCACGGCAGCGGTCCTGGGAGGCATCGGCAATATCGCCGGTGCGGTGGTGGGCGGCCTGCTGCTCGGGATCGTCGAATCCATCGGCACCGGCATCTTCGGGGCCGAGTGGTCCGTCGTGGTCGCCTTTGGCGTCCTCGTCGTGATGCTGTGGGTCCGGCCGAACGGCCTGCTCGGTGAGCGCGTGGCCCGGAGGATGTGAGTGATGAGCACCGCCCGAACGTGGATCAACCCGGCCCGGTGGCGGTCGCAGAAGCTCGCCGTGGCGCTCGCGGTGCTCGCCGGCGTGCTCTTCCCGATCGTCGTCCACAGCCAATACTGGATCACGATCGGCTACCAGACCGGGATGCTGATGACCCTCGCCCTGGGGCTCAACATCGTCGTGGGGTATGCCGGTCTGCTCGATCTTGGCTTCGCCGCATTCTTCGCGATCGGCGCATACACGACCGGGATCCTCTCGGCCCACGATGGCTGGTCGGTACTGGCGACGATCCCGGTCGGCATCCTCGTGGCGATCGGTGGCGCCATCTTCGTCGGCGTGCCGACTCTGCGGCTCCGCAGCGACTATCTCGCCGTGGTCACGCTCGGATTCGGTGAGATCGTGCAGGCGTTCGCCAACAACCTGACCGTGACCGGTGGCGCCGCCGGCGTGTACGGCATTCCCCCGCTTGAGATCTTCGGGTACCAATTCCTGACCGCCAAGTCCTACTACTACGCCTTTCTGGTGCTCGTGCTCATCTGTGTGGCGATCACCTTCCGCATCCGTCATTCACGGCTGGGCCGAGCGTGGCTGTGCATCCGTGAGGACGAGGATGCCGCTCAGGCGATGGGCATCAAGACCTACCGGTACAAGCTCTACGCCTACACCGGCGGGGCGGTGTTCGGCGCCGCCGCAGGCTCGCTGTTCGCCCCGGCGCTCACGGCGATCTCGCCCACGAGCTTCGGCTTCCCCGAATCGCTGCTGATCCTCATGGCCGTCGCCATCGGCGGGATGGGGAGCATCTGGGGTGCGTTGCTGGGCGCGACGGTCGTCGAGGTGCTGCCGGAGGTCTTTCGCTCGTTCTCGCAGGCCCGGTTCCTTGTCTTCGGCGTCGTGCTGATCGCGATGATGATGCTGCGGCCGCACGGTCTCATCCCCGAAGGGGGCATCGCCGACCTGTTGAATCGTCTGCCCTTCCGGCGTGCGGCCCGTCCCGGCGATGGTCTCGACGGTGACGCGCCCCATGCCACGTCCACGCCGGTCGACGAGGTGGCGCTGTGAGCCCGACGACCGCCGCAAGCTCCGCTGAGAGCACGAGCAGCGCGACCGGTTCGACGCTCGAGGTCAAGCAGGTCACGCTCGCCTTCGGCGGCGTGGTCGCGCTCAGCGACATCTCCCTCTCAGTTGCCGAGGGCGCTCTGCAGGCGATCATCGGGCCAAACGGCGCGGGGAAGACCTCGCTCTTCAACTGCCTGACCGGGTATTACCGCCCGTCGAGCGGCTCGATCGTCTACGCCGGCAGAGTGCTCGATGGACTGGCCCCCCCGGACATCGCCGCCCTCGGGATCCGGCGCACCTTCCAGAACATCCGCGTCTTTCCGCGCATGACCGTGCAGGAGAACGTCCTGGCCGGCGCGCACCTGCGCGCCGTCGCCGGGCTTCCGGCCATTCTCTTCGGTTCACCGGGGTGGCGGCGCACCGAGCGGTCGTTGCGGGAGGACGCCGATCGCTGGATCGAGTTCGTCGGGCTCGCCGATCAACGGCGCCGCGCCGCCGGTGATCTGGCCTATGGCATGCGCAAGCGGATGGAGATCGCCCGCGCGATGATCGGCAATCCCGGCCTGCTGCTGCTCGACGAACCCGCGGCCGGCGTCAGCTCGGTCGAGCGGGAGGCGCTCTCGGACCTGATCGCCCGGGTTCACGCGCAGGGGGTGGGCGTGGTGATGATCGAGCACGATGTCGAGCTCGTGATGAACCTGGCGACGAACGTGTGCGTCCTCGACGGCGGCCGGCTGCTCACCTCCGGGCCACCGGAGACCGTCCGATCGAACCCCGATGTGATCCGCGCGTACATGGGCAGGAGGCGGAAGTGAGTCTGCTCGAGGTCGAGAACATCAGCGTCTTCTACGGGGCGGTGCGCGGCGTCAGCGACATCTCGTTCTCCGTCGAGGAGGGCGAGATCATCGCGTTGCTCGGCGCCAACGGCGCCGGAAAGAGCACCGTGCTCAAGGCCATCTCCGGGATCGTGCGGCTCCGCAGCGGTTCCATCCGGCTGGGAGGGCAGCCACTGCCCGCCGGGCGGCCACACAGGCGCGTGTCGCAGGGGCTCGTGCAGGTTCCCGAGGGCCGCCATATCTTCGCCAGCCTCACCGTGTCCGAGAATCTCGAGCTCGGCGGCTACATCCACGCCAAGAGCGCGCGCGCCAGGCGCGAGCGCCAGACGGAGGTGCTCGCCCTCTTCCCGAACCTCCAGGACAAGCTCAACCAGCTCGCCGGTCGACTCTCGGGCGGTGAGCAGCAGGCGCTTGCGATCGCCCGGGCGATGATGGCCAGGCCCCGCGTGCTGATGGTGGATGAGCCCTCACTCGGCCTCGACCCTCAGAAGATCGACGTCGTCTATGACCTGCTCGCGGACATCGCACGGTCCGGGACCACCGTTGTCCTCGTCGAACAGAACGTGGCGCTGGCCCTCGAGCTGGCCAGCCGCGCGTATGTGCTCCAACAGGGGACGGTTGTCCTGTCGGGTGAGGCCAGGGCGCTGGAGAAGGATGAGCGCGTCGCGGCGGCGTACCTCGGCGGTGCCCCCGCCGCGGCAGCGGTGGGTTGACGCGGGACTCGGCGGTTCGTGCAGAGGATGACGCAGGCGGCAGCCGCCGCCGACGATGACGCCGCCGGGGCGGCGGATCTCGCCCGGCTCCCGGAGGGTGGCCGATGACCCCCGAGTCCGCGAGCGCGCGAGCTCTCCCGTTTCTGGCCGCCGACATCATCGCCGGCCTGCTCGACCTGCGCGCCGCCGTGACACTGCTGAACGACGCGCTGGCATCGGGCCAGGTCGACCCCGAGGACGACGGTCCGCGACTGTTCTCGCCCGCCGGTCCCGGGCGCGAGTTCCTGGTCATGCCGAGCGTCGGTCGGCCTCGATCGGGCGTGAAGCTCGTCGCCCTGGCCCCTGACAACCCGGCGGCGGGCCATCCCGCTGTCCAGGGCGTGTACGTGCTCTTCGACAACGATCACCTGACGCCCCTCGCCATGCTCGACGCCGCTGAGCTGACGTTGCTGCGCACCCCCGCGACGACCGTCCTGGCGGCCCAGCACCTGCTCGCGGCGAAGCGGGACCGAGGTCCCGTCGGCGCGGATCGCCCTGCCTCCGACCACGGTCAGGCGCCGGACGGGCTTCGGGTGGTGGTGTACGGGACCGGTCCGCAGGCGGAGCGCCATATCCAGTGCGCTCAGGCGGTGCTGAGGCCAAGCGACATTGCGGTGGTCGGGCGGCGGTCCGGCGCGGTGGATGCCGTAGTCGCCCGTACGACCCCGGCCGGCGCGCCGACCAGGCCGGCCGCCGCCGACCCGACCGACGACCTGGCGAGCGCCGACCTGGTGATCTGCGTCACCTCGTCCGCGTCGCCGCTCTTCGCGGCCGAGGCGGTCAGTCCCAACGCGGTCGTGTGCGCCGTCGGGGCACACGGCCCGCAGCGTCACGAGCTTCCCGCCGAGCTCGTGCGACGCTCGGACGTCGTGGTCGAGGCCCGGGGCGCGGCGCTGCGCGAATCCGGCAATCTGCTACAGGCCCGACCGCTCGAGGCATGGAGGGAGGAGAGCACCGGTCAGCGGCTCACCAACCTGGCCGAGCTGGTCACGGGACGCTTCTCCGCGACAGCCGGCCGACCGGCGATCTACACGGGTGTCGGAATGGCGTGGCAGGACCTGGTGATCGCCAGCCGGGTGTATGACCTCAACGCGGGCGGGGACTGACCCCCACGCTGGCGTCGAGCGGGGACGGGCGAGAGGGGCGTGGACTGCGACCCACGCTCCGCAGGCCGGCCCCACCCCAAGCGCGACGCGAAGCCGAACGTACTTGCGGCGACGCAGATGCGACGGCTTCCGAGCTCGGTGCGCTCCCGCATCGTCCCGACACCGGCGGCCGTGGCGCCGTGGATCGGCGGCCCGGGGCACCTGTCGAGCGTGGCAACCTGTGTGCCGCTCTGCCACGTTGCCACAAATGCGCTCGAAAGCATGCATCTGGTGGCAATTCGCCCCCGAGCGGAGGAACATTGCCACGCTGGACAGGCGCCGGCCGCGGGCACCCGGCCGAGCCGCGGGCACCCGGCCGAGCCTCGGGCACCCGGCCGAGCCGGACGGCCCGTCGGCCAGGATGCCGCCTGCCCTCAGTCTGGGCGGGTCCGGCGCCGCCTCACTCCCGCACGCCGAACACCGCGTCCACCTCGATCGAGACGGGGATCTGTGCCCCGACGGTGGTGCGCGCCGGCCGTGGCTCCGGGAACACCTCGGCGAACACGGCATCGGCCTCGGCCGCGTCGGCCATGTCGGCGAGGTAGACCGTCACCTGGAGGGCGTCCTCCAGTCGCGCACCACCCACCTCGGCGAGGGTGCGGAGGTTCTCGTACACACGGAGGGCCTGCGCGCGGAACGGCCCGGCGACAGGGGTGCGGTTGAGATCCCGCGGGGTCTGCCCGGAGAGGAAGAGCAGGTTCCCCCACCGGATTGCCTGTGAATAGCTGCCGCCCGGCGCGGGGCTGGCGGTGGTCTGGATCTGCGTGCGCTCGATGTGGTCGCTCAACGATGCTCCTTGATGTGCTGGCGTCGATTGTCGACAATTATGCGCCGACGGATGCGGGCGAGATCAGGCGAGATCAGGCGAGATCGGGCGAGATCGGACCGGCACGGGCACGACGCTCTGCGCACGGACGCTGGGGACGGCCCGCCATGGATACGGCCACATCAACAACGGAGAGGGTGTTGCATGACGAAGGAGATTCGATGGGGGATCCTGGGCGCGGCGTCGATCGCGCGCGGGCAGTTCCTCCCGGGGCTGCGGGAGGCCGGCGGAGGCCGCGCGGTGCTCCTCGGCTGCAGTGACGCCGCCCGCGGCGAGGCGTACGCCGCCAGCGAGGGGGTGGAGCGCGCCGTCGTCGGCTACGAGGCGGTGCTCGACCCCGCTCGCGTCGACGCGGTGTACGTCGCGCTGCCCAACTCCCACCACGCCGAGTGGACCGTCGCCGCGCTGCAGGCCGGCCTGACCGTGCTGTGCGAGAAGCCGCTCACCCACGAGGTCACCGAGACCGACCGGGTGCTCGCGTGCGCGCGCGAGCACGGTGGCTCGCGGCTGTGGGAGGCGTTCGTCTTCCCCTTCCAGCCCCAGCACGTCCGCCTCCACGAGCTCCTGCGCGAGGGGGCGATCGGCACGCCCACGGAGATCCTCAGCAGCTTTCACTTCACCGTGCGCAACCGCGAGAACATCCGCCTCTCCGCGACCCTCGGCGGGGGCGCCCTGGCCGACGTCGGCTGCTATCCGATCCGGCTCGCGCACGAGGTCCTCGGGCCGGCCGACGGGCCGGTGTGGGTCGACGCCCGGCTCGACGGGGAGGTCGAGTCCGAGGCGGCGGCGATCATCTCGCACGGGAGCGGACGGCTCATCCTCAGCTGCGGCTTCAACCGCCCCTATGACACGTTCACGCGGATCATCGGCAGCGCGGGGGAGATCCGCCTCTCCAACCCCTACCACCCCGAGCCGACCGACACGCTCGAGGTCCACCGCCCAGATTCCGCGCCGGAGATCGAGCGCCCGACCATTGACGAGCACTCGTTCACCGCGGCGATCCGTCACATCCACGCGGTGCTCCGAGACGAGGCGGAGCCGCTCCACCTGGCCGCCGAGTCGGCCGGGATGACGGCGCGCACCCTCGCCACCCTGCAGCGGGAGGTGCGTCCGTGAGCCGCGACCAGCCGTGCGAGGTCGTCATCACCTCCTACCTGGAGCCCGAGCTCGTGGCACGGATCGCCGAGGCCGAGCCGCGCGCCCACGTCACCTACGAGCCGAGGTTCGTGCCGGTGCCCCGTTACCCGTCCGACCACGGTGGCCAGACCCCCGAGCTCGACGCCGACGGCCTCGCGGAGTGGGAGCGCCTCACCGCCCGCGCCGAGGTGATGTTCGATTTCGACTGGCACGACACCGCCGGCCTCCCCGCCCGCTGCCCGAACCTGCGCTGGATCCAGGCGACGAGCGCGGGCATCGGCGCCTTCATGTCGCGCACCGGCCTGGACCGCAGCGCGATCGAGGTGACGACCGCCGCCGGAACCCACGCCGTCCCCCTCGCCGAGTTCGCCCTGATGGGCGCGCTGTACTTCGTCAAGGGGGTCCATCGCCTGAACGCGTGGAAGGCCCGCCACCACTGGGAGCGCTACGCCACCGAGCGGCTGGCCGGCCGCCGTGCGCTCGTCATCGGCCTGGGCGGCATCGGCCGTCAGGTGGCGGCGCTGTTCAGCGGCGCCGGGGTCGAGGTGTGGGGGCTCAGCCGCCGCGGCGCCGGCGAGCCGCCGCCCGGGCTCACCCGCCAGATCGTCCGCGCCGAGCTCCTCGACGCGCTCGAGCGGACGGACATCCTGGTCATCAGCTGCCCACTGACCGAGGAGACGGCCGGCATGATCGGGGCGGCGGAGATCGCCGCGCTGCCGGCGCACGCGATCGTCGTCAACGTGGGGAGGGGGCCGGTGATCGACCAGGCGGCGCTCACCGCCGCGCTCACCTCGGGGCGCCTGGCCGGCGCCTGCCTCGACGTCTTCCGGGACGAGCCGCTGCCCGCCGGAGACCCGCTCTGGGACCTGGACAACGTGATCGTCTCCCCGCATTCGGCCTCGACGCTCGCCGACGAGAACGCGGTCCTCACCGAGCTGTTCATCGACAACCTCGGGCGCTATCTCGACGGACGCCCGCGCCGAAACGTGTATGACGCGGCGGCCGGCTATTAGTGGCCGGCCTGCCGCTGCCCGCCCGCTGCGGCGGCCCATCGCAGCGCCCCCGGAATTTCGTCGCATCTGCCACTTGACGACGGACCCCGCGGCCCATAAGTTGTCGTTTGTACACAATCGCCAACCTTGCGGGAGGAATGCATGAGGAGGAAAGGGACGATCGTGACGATCGCCGCGTTGCTTGCGGTGGTCTGCGCGCTCGTGGCCGGAACGTCAGCCAGTGCCGCGTCGTCGGGGTCACGGCACCTCGCACGTGCGGGCGCGGCGGCGGCCAAGCCACATTACGGCGGTGATCTGATCACGGCCTTCCAGTCGGACCCCAACACGTTCGACCCGCAGGTCTGCTACGACGCGACCTGCTGGGACAACATGGAGATGCTCTTCAACCGGCTCTATGACTACCGGACCAACACCACCGACCTGTTCGCGCAGGCGGCGGCCGGGATGCCGAAGCTCTCCGACGGCGGTCGCGTCTACACGGTCGCGATCCGCCGGGGCATGACGTTCGCCAACGGCAAGCCGGTCACGGCGGCTGACTTCGTCTACTCGTTCACCCGCATCTGCAACCCGGCGACGAAGTCACCGGTCGTCGGCTTCTGGGACCCGGTGCAGGGCTGCAAGCAGTACGCCAAGCACCCGACGGGGTCGCTCTCCGGCCTGAAGGCGCTCTCACCGTACAAGCTGCAGATCCGGCTCACCCAGCCCGACGCCGCGTTCAAATACGTGCTGGCGATGCCGCAGTCCTCCGTCATTCCGGTCGGCTCGGGCCCACAGCAGGCCAAGCACCCGCTCGGGTCGGGCCCGTTCGAGTTCGTCTCCTACACCCCCGGCCAGATGATCAGCCTGAAGAAGAACCCCCACTACTGGGACAAGCAGCTCCCGTACGTGGATCAGGTCACCGAGCACCTCGGCACCACGCCGCAGGTGCAGCTGCTCGAGCTCCAGAAGGGTCAGATCGACCTGATGGGCGATCCGCTGCCCAACTCGTCGTATCTGTCGGTGATCAACAACAAGGCGCTGCAGCCGCAGATCGTCAAGCGCGACGAGCTCTCGACGTACTTCATCACGATGAACACGAAGATGAAGCCGTTCAACAACCCGACGGTGCGTGAGGCGGTCTCGTATGCGATCAACCGCTCGTTGCTCCTGAAGGCGGTCAACGGACAGGGCACGCCCGCCAAGGGCTTCATCCCGCCCGGCGTGACCGGCTACACGAGCGCGCAGCTGACGCACGGGCTGAACGTCGACAAGGCCAAGGCGCTGCTCAAGCAGGCCGGCTACCCGCACGGGTTCTCCACGACGATGTACAGCTGGAACACCCAGCCGTGGACGAACCTCGACCCGCAGATCCAGCAGATGCTCGGCGCCGTCGGCATCCACCTGAAGGTCGACCCGATCCAGCAGAGCACGTTCTTCACGCTCGCCGCCACCCCCGGCAAGGCGCCGATGACGCTCACCTTCTGGGTCGCCGACTATCCGGATGCCAGCGACTTCTTCAACGCGCTGCTGTCCTGCGCCTCGGACATCCCGGGCGGCCAGAACTACCCGTTCTACTGCAACCACGCGGTGGATCAGGCCGTCGCCGCCGGCCAGGCCGACCCGGCCCACGCCGTCGCGGAGTACACCAAGGCATCGAAGCTGATGCTCGCCGACAACCCGATCGTGCCGCTGTTCAACGGCACGGTGACGGAGGTCCGCGGCGCTCGGGTGGGCGGCTTCTTCGCCAACCCGATCTGGGACTACGAGATCGACCACTACTGGCTCGGGACCGGCAAGACCGGCTCGAGTGGCGGCGGGCTGTAGGTGCCCGACGCACCGCTGCAGTCGACGGGCCCGCTGGAGGGCGGGCCCGTCATCGCGGTCGACCGGCTGAGCGTCACGTTCCCGACGACGGGCGGTGACGGCCGCGTCGTCCGGGACGTGTCGCTGGCCATCGGCCGCGGCGAGCGCGTCGGCCTCGTCGGCGAGTCGGGCTCCGGCAAGTCGCTGACCGCGCGCGCGATCATGCGCCTGGTCCCCCGGCCGGGCGAGGTCAGCGGCCGCGTGCTGCTCGACGGCGTCGAGCTCGGCGTCGGCGCGACGCGGGACCCGACGAAGTGGCGCGGGCGCTCGGTCGCGATGATCACGCAGGACCCGCTCTCGAGCCTCAACCCGCTCGTGCGGATCGGCCCGCAGATGACGGAGATGCTCCGCTTCCACCGAGGCGCGGGGCGCGCCGCCGCGCGGGCGCGCGCCACCGAGCTCCTCACGGCGGTCGGCATCCCCGACCCCGCGCGCACCCTCAACCAGTTTCCCGCCGTCCTCTCGGGCGGCATGCGCCAGCGCGTCGCGCTCGCCATCGCCATCAGCTGCGACCCGCGCCTGCTCATCGCCGACGAGCCGACCACCGCCCTGGACGTGACGATCCAGGCCCAGGTGCTCAGCCTGCTCGAGCGCACGACCGCCGAGCACGGCACCGCCGTGCTGCTCATCAGCCACGACCTCGGCGTCGTCTCCGGCTTCTGCGAGCGCGTGATCGTCATGTACGCCGGGCGCATCGTCGAGGCGGGGCCGACCGAGCAGCTCGTCTCCGCCCCCGCCCACCCCTACACCCGCGCGCTGCTGGCCTCGGTGCCGCCGATCCAGGGGGAGCTCCCCGAGCGGCTGCCGTCGATCCCTGGTTCGCCGCCGCTCGGGGGCGCCCGCATCCCCGGCTGCGCGTTCGCCCCCCGCTGCCCGATCGCCCGCGACGTCTGCCGCGAGGTCGAGCCCGAGCTCCGAGCCCAGGCGCGCGACGGTCACGAGGCCGCGTGCCACGCGGCGGGCGACCCCACCTGGGAGATCCCGGAGCTCGCGTCCACGGCGGAGGCGCTGCCATGAGCCAGGTGCCGACGCCGCAGCAGGCGCCGACGACCCCGCCCGGCGGGGCGCCAGCGGGCGCACCCGCCGGCGTCCACGCCGTCGAGGTGACCGATCTGGCCGTGCACTTCCGCGTGCGGCGCGGGCTGGGGAGCGTCCACACCGTCCGTGCCGTGGACGGTGTCTCGTTCACCGTCGGGCGGGGCGAGACGCTCGGGATCGCCGGGGAGTCGGGCTCGGGCAAGAGCACGATCGCCCGCGCGCTCGTGCAGATCCACCGGCCCACGGCGGGATCGATGCGGGTCGGTGGCCGGGAGGCCGTCGGGCTGCGCGGCTCGGCCCTGCGCGCCTACCGGCGCCGGATGCAGATGGTCTACCAGGACCCGTATGACTCGCTGGACCCGCGGATGAACGTGCTGCGGACGATCGGCGAGGGCCTCTCCGTGCGCGGGGTCGCGCGCGCCGAGCACCGCCGCCAGGCGGCCGAGCTGCTCGAGCGGGTCCGCCTGCCCGAGACGCTCCTCACCCGCTACCCCGGGCAGCTCTCCGGCGGACAGCGCCAGCGGGTCTCGATCGCCCGCGCCCTCGCCGTTCAACCCGAGGTGATCGTCTGCGACGAGGCGGTCGCCGCACTCGACGTCTCGATCCGGGCCCAGATCCTCAACCTGCTCAAGGACATCCAGCAGGACTCCGGCATCAGCTACCTGTTCATCTCCCACGACCTCTCGACGCTGCGCTTCCTCGCCGACCGGGTGGCGATCATGTACCTCGGCCGGATCGTCGAGCACGGGACCGCGACCACCGTCTTCGCCGAGCCGCAGCACCCGTACACGCAGGCGCTGATCGCCGCGGTGCCCGAGGTGCGCACCGCGCGGGTCGGCAGCCGCCCGATGCTCGCCGGGGAGCCGCCGGACCCCGCCTCGCCACCGAGCGGGTGCGCGTTCCACCCCCGCTGCCCCCGCGCCACCGACGTCTGCCGCACGACCGCCCCGGCCCTGCGCCGGAAGGCGAGCGGATCGCTCGCCGCCTGCCACCACGCCGCCGACGCGCCCGGGGGGACGGCATGAGCACCGCGCCGATGTCGAGCCCGCTGCTCGAGACCGCCGCCGCCGAGCCCACGGCCGTGACCGACCCGCACTTCGTCCGGGTGGCGCTGCGCAGCCTGCGCCGCAACAAGGTGGCCGCCCTGTCGGTGTTCGTGATTCTGGTGCTCGCGATCGTCGCCATCTTCGCCCCGCTGCTCGCGCCGCACGACCCGCTGCACACGTTCCCCTCCGGGCTCTCGAACCAGGGCGCGCCGATGCCACCGGGCGGCAAGTTCCTGCTCGGCACCGACGAGAGCGGACGGGACGTGCTCTCGCGGCTCATCTTCGGAGCCCGGGTGTCCCTGCTCGTGGGCGTCATCGCCACCGGGCTCGCCTCGCTCATCGGGGTGCTCGTCGGGACGATCGCCGGCTACGCCGGCGGGATCATCGAATCGATCCTGATGCGCATCACCGACGTGGTGATGTCCTTCCCGCTCCTGCTCTTCTGCATCGCGCTGATCGCCGTCACCGGCCCGAGCACCCGCAACGTCGTGATGGTGATCGCCTTCGGGTACTGGACCTACCTCGCGCGGATCGTGCGCAGCCTCGTCCTGTCCCTGAAGGAACGGGAGTTCGTCACCGCGGCGAAGACCCTCGGGGTGCCGGACCTGACGATCCTGCGCCGCCACATCCTGCCGCACCTCGCGCCCGCGATCGTCGTCTACACGACGCTCGGGATCGCCTCCTCGATCATGATCGAGGCGTCGCTCTCCTACCTGGGGATCGGCGTGCCGCTGCCCCAGGCCTCGTGGGGGCAGATGATCAACTCCGGGCAGCAGTACTACCAGACCGCGCCGTGGCTGCTGATCGCGCCCGGCATCTGCCTGATCCTGACGGTCCTCTCCTTCAACCTGGCCGGCGACTGGCTGACCGATCTGCTCGACCCCAGCGACGAGGTGACCCGGCGATGATCGCGTGGTTCCTGCGGCGCCTGCTCCAGATGGTGCTCGTCGTGCTCGGGGTGGTCACCCTCGCCTTCATCTTCTCCAACATTGTGCCCGGCAACCCGGCGCGCCTGGTCGCCGGCCCGCAGGCGACGCCGCAGGCGGTGCAGCTGATCGCGCACCAGCTCGGACTCGACCGACCCGTGCTCTCGCAGTACCTGCAGTACATGTGGCGGCTGCTGCACGGCAACCTCGGGGTCTCCTACGCGCTCGAGGACCGCACCGTCTCCAGCGAGATCATGGGCGCCCTGCCGTTCACGATCCAGCTGGCCATCGGCGGCGTGCTCGTGGAGATCCTCATCGGCCTGCCGATCGGGATCATCGCGGCGTACCGGGCCGGCGGCTTCCTCGACCGTGCGCTCAACATCGTGGCCCTCGTCGGCCTCTCGATGCCGCCCTTCTGGCTCGGGCTGATGCTCCTCTACTACCTCGCCTACAAGGTGTCGCTCTTCCCGCTGAACGGGACCGGGCACCCGCTCGTCTGGTACCTCGTGCTGCCGAGCTTCACGCTCGGCATCGGCGGAGCCGCCTTCTACGCGCGGATGGTCCGCACGACGATGATCAGCGTCCTGCGCTCGCCGTTCATCGAGTTCGCGCGGCTGAAGGGGATGCCGGAGCGCCGGATCATCTTCCGCCACACGCTGCGCCACGTCCTGACCCCCGTCGTGACGATGCTCGGCATGGACCTCGGGTACTTCCTCGGCGGGGTGCTGATCATCGAGTCGGTCTTTGGCCTGCCGGGGGTCGGGCTGCTCGCCTACAGCGCGATCGGGACGCTCGACATCCCGATGATCACCGGCACCGTGCTCGTCGCGGCGGTGTTCGTGGTCGTCATGAACTTCGTGGTCGACGTGACCTACACGTTGATCGACCCCAGGGTGCGCCTGTCCCGGCGCTGAGGACGCGATGCCCCGGCGCTCGACACCCAACCCGTCACCCGTCCTGGCCCCACGGGCCAACCCAACCCACCCCCAGGCCCCACGGGCCAACGGAACCCATCGTCACGAACCCACGCCAGACCGGCGTGCAGAGAGGAGAGAGCAGGCATGACACAGGAACAGCTCACCGTCGCGGTCGCCGGAGCCGGCCGCTGGGCCGACCGGGCGCACATCCCCGGCTGGCAGCGCGACCCGCGGGTGAACCTCGTCGCGCTCGTCGACACCGACCGCAAGCTCGCGGAGGAGATGGCACAGCGCTTCGGGATCCCGCACGCGACCGACGACGTTCGCGAGGTCCTCGAGGACGCCTCGGTCGACGTGCTCGACGTCGCCACCGGCAACGACGCGCACTTCGAGCTCTCGATGGCCGCCCTGGAGGCCGGCAAGCACGTCCTCTGCGAGAAGCCGGTGCACCACGACGCGCGCGAGACCCGGCGCGCCGCCGACCTGGCCGCCGCCAACGGGCTGAAGACGAAGCTCGGCTTCACGTTCCGCTACGCGCCCGCCATCCAGTACGCCAAGGACCTGATCGACGAGGGGTTCGTCGGCGACGTGTACGTCTTCAACGGCTACGAGCAGAACAGCCAGTGGATCGACCCGGCGACGCCACTGCGTCAGGCCGAGCAGCCGGCGCCCGACGAGAACGAGATCGCCGTCTCCTCGATCGAGGGCTACGGCGCCCCGATCATCGACATCATGCACTGGTGGGTCGACAGCCCGCTGACGGAGGTCGTCGGCACGATGCGCAACTTCGTGCCCGAGCGGATGGTGCGCGCCACCGGCCTGCGCCAGCGGATGAACATCGACGACGGCGACATGTGGATCTGCGAGTTCGAGGCGCCGACGATCGCCTCGATCCAGTCCTCCTACGTCACCGTCGGCAACTACCCCGGCATCGAGGCGCGCATCTACGGCTCGGAGGGCGCGATCATCGTCCGGCTCGTCGAGGAGGCCGGGATCTGCCAGACGATCCGCACGGCGACGAAGAACTCCGTCGAGTTCGTCGAGCGCTCGATCCCGGAGCGCTACTACCCGGCGGGCGGCAGCGACCGCGAGGAGTGGCCGTCCCTGTTCTACTCGAACCTGATCAAGGACTTCACCGACGAGATCCTCGGTGGCGGCGAGGTCAACCAGGGAGACTTCGCCCAGGGGGCGCTCGTCCAGCGCACGATCAACGCCTTTGAGCGCGCCGCGCGCGAGCGCCGCTGGGTGGCGCTCTCCGAGGTGCCGGAGCTCGCCGGTGTCTGAGGCCGCCCAGCACACCGGGAGCCCGGCGGCGCCGCACGCCGCCGGGCAGGCTCTGAGCTCCCCCCATCGCTGGGGTGAGCTCAGGGGCGGCCTCGCCGCGGTCGGGGCCGAGCTCGACGCCGCGCTCGGGGAGGCCGCCGCCCTCGGCGCGAGCTTCGCCGACGTGCGGCTCTCCGAGACCGAGGAGCTCCGTCTCTACGCGGTCAGCTCGCAGCCGGTCGACGAGCGGCTCGAGGGCAACGCCGGCGTCGGCGTGCGAGTCCTCGTCGACGGGGTGTGGGGCTTCGCCTCCGTGCCGCTCGCCGGGGCCGACGACGGCGCTCGCGCCGCCCGGCTCGCCGTCGCCAACGCCCGCGCCGCGGCCGGCTCCCGGCGCCGGATCGAGCTGCCCGAATGCGAGCCGAGCCACGGCTTCCATCAGACCGAGGTGCGGATCGACCCGTTCGCCGTCTCCGCCTCCGAGCGCGAACGGCTCGTCGCCGAGACCCTCGAGGTCGCCGCGCGCGAGGCGGGCGTCGTCCGCGCCCAGGCCGGCGTCAACGCCAAGCGCCAGCACCGGTACTTCGCCAACAGCGAGGGCTCGCGCAACGAACAGCACTTCATCGAGACCGGCGGCATGGTCCTCAGCCTCGCCGCTCGCGACGGGATCGTGCAGCGGCGCAGCTATCCCAACTCGTTTCACGGCAACACGGCCGCGGCCGGCTGGGAGTACGTGCGGGAGCTGAACCTGCCCGCCGAGGCCCAGCGGGTCGCCGAGGAGGCGGTCCAGCTGCTCACCGCCCCGACCATCTCCTCGGGCACCTCCTCGCTCGTCATCGGCCCCGCGCAGATGGCGCTCCAGATCCACGAGTCGACCGGTCACCCGCTCGAGCTCGACCGGATCCTCGACGACGAGGCGAACTTCGCCGGGCGCTCGTTCATCGGCCCCGACGCCGTCGGCTCGCTCCGCTACGGCTCGCCCGCGGTGAACATCACGGCCGACCCCTCGGTCCCCCGCACCCGCGGCAGCTTCGCCTTCGACGATGAGGGCACCGCGGCGCAGCGCACCCAGCTGATCACCGAGGGCGTGATCACGAACTTCCTGTCGAGCCGTGACAGCGCCGCTCGCATCGGGCAGCGCTCGACCGGCGCCGCCCGCTCCGACGGTTGGGGCTTCCTGCCGCTCTGCTTCGCCACCCACGTCTACCTCGAGCCGGGCTCGGGGAGCACCGAGGAGCTGCTCGAGCGGATGGGCGACGGGTACTACATCGACGACAACCGCAGCTGGTCGATCGACTCGCTGCGCCTCAGCTTCCAGTTCGGCACCGAGGTCGCCTGGGAGGTGCGCGGCGGGCGACGCACCCGGCTGGTGCGCGACTTCTCCTACGGTGGGATCACCCCGCAGTGGTGGGGCTCGGTGGAGGCTGTGGCCGGCCCGGAGGAGTTCCGGATCTTCGGGATGCCGTGCGGCAAGGGCGAGCCGAAGGAGTGGGGCTTCCTCTCCCATGGCGCCGCCCCGACGCTCGTGCGCGACGTGAGGATCGGCGTCGCATGAGCGTCACCGAGACCCTCGCGCCCTGGATCGGCGCCGACCGCGCGCTGAGCGTCCTGGACGACGCACTCGCCGGGTCGCGGGCCGACCACCTAGACGTGTTCCTGGCCAGCCGCTCCGGCCACCACACGCGCTTCGCCATCGACCGGATCCACCAGCCGCAGACGATCATCGAGGTGCAGGCGATGGTGCGGGCGGTCGTCGGCACCGGCGCCGCGCGCGTCGCCGTCAGCGACCTGCGCCAGCTGCCCCGTGCCGTGGCCCGGGCGACGGAGATCGCCCGCTCGCGGGACGGTCTCATCGGCTCGCCGTCCCCGCCGGCCCCCTCCCCGGGGCTGGAGCTGCCGACCGGGCTCGAGCTGTGGAGCGAGTCGACGGTCGCCTGGGACGAGGACGCGCGCTCGCGCCAGGCCGTCGAGCTGATGGCCGCCGCGCACGCGGCGGGCGGCGACGTGAACGGCAACCTCATCGCCGCCGTCACGGAGCTCGCCGTCGCCAACAGCGCCGGCGTGCGCTCGCACGCCGCGGCGACGGAGGCGGGCTTCGCCCTGACGCTCCGCTGCGGCCCGCTCTCCTCCTATCTCGGCGACCTCTCGCGCCACGCCGACCGGCTCGACGTGGGTGAGCGCGCCGCGGCGGCGCTCGAGCAGATCGTCGAGGCCGGTGACCCGGTGCCGCTGCCCGACGGGACGACGGACGTCGTCTTCGGTGGCCTGGCCACGGGGGAGCTGATCGGCTTCATCCCGTCCTTCGGCTTCACCGCGCCCGCGGTGCTCGCCGGGGTGAGCCCGGTGCTAACCACTCCCGGGGCGAAGCTCGTCGCCCCGGCGGTCACCGTCGCCGACGACGCGCTGGCCGGCGTCGGCCTGCCGTTTCCCTTCGATCTCGAGGGCACCCCGAAGCAGCGGGTCGAGCTGATCGCCGCCGGCCGGGTCGGCGGCGCGATCAGCGACCTGGCCACCGCCGCCGCCACGGGCGGACGCTCGACCGGGCACGCCCACATCGCGCGGGAGATGTCCCCCGAGCCGGAGGCGGCCAACCTCGTGATGGCCGCCGGCACCGAGAGCGAGGAGGAGCTGATCGCCGGCGTCGAACGCGGCGTCTACGTGCAGCGCCTCTGGTACAACCGCCTGGTCGACGCGCGGACGGGCACGGTGCTCGGGACCACGCGCGACGCCTGCTTCCTGATCGAGGACGGCCGGCTGACGACGCCGCTGCGCGGCGGCCGGTTCACCGAGAGCGTGATCGGCGCGCTGCGCCGCACCGACGGAATCGGACGACGCCAGGTGAGCCAGCCGGTCATGAACGTCTGGAACGGGTGCGCCACCGCTCCCGCCATCCGCGTCCGGGGCTTCCGCTTCGGCGCCCGGCCGCAGGAGGAGGTGCCCGGCACATGAGGGTTTCGAGCAACGCCGACCGGCTCGTCACGCAGGTCCTGGCCGGCGAGGTGTGGCCGGCGCTCGCCGATCGCCACGCCTTCCGCGTCGACCCGGACGGGCGGCCGTTCGTCCTGCCCGGGATGGGCGGGGTCACGCTCGGCGTGCACTGCGGTGACCGGGCGACCGGGCACGCGGGAGACCACGTCGAGCCGGGCCTCAGCGTGCGCCATCGCGAGGAGGGCGCCAACTACGCGCTGCAGTACCTCAGCTGCATCGGCAACCGGGTGGTCGTCGCCACCGGCCCCAGCGCCGGCTCGTCGGGCTTCGTGATCGGCCAGCACGCCTACGTGCTCGTCGACATGCCCGAGGCCCAGCTCGCCCGGGTCACGAGCGGCGATCAGGTGACCGTGTACGCCTGCGGCCAGGGCCTCGCCCTCGCCGAGCACCCGGAGATCCGGGTCAAGAACTGCTCGCCCGCGCTGCTCGACCTGCTGGGCGGCGGCACCGACGCGAGCGGCCGCCTCGAGATCCACGTCGCGGCGGAGATCCCGCCGGAGGCGATCGGGGCGGGCGCCGGGATGATCTCGGAGTACGCCAACACCGACCTGATGGGCGCCTACGCCGGGCTCGGCGAGGACCTCTCGCTCGGGCTCGAGTCGCTGCGGATCGGGGACGTCGTCGCGCTCGTCGACCAGGATCACCGCTACGGCCGCGGGTACCGCCCCGGCTTCACCACGATCGGCGTGATCAGCACGGGCAGCTGCCAGCTGTTCGGGCATGGCCCCGGCCCCTCGTCGATCATGAGCGGCCCGGCGGGGGCCTTCCACGTCGTCATCGACCCGGACGCCAACATCGGCGGTCTCGGCACCACCATCTTCGAGGATCACGCATGAGCGCACCCACACCCGTCAGCGTCAACCTCCTGGGGGTCGTGGAGCAGGCGGAGGTCGGCTTCGAGCCCTACCGCGTCAGTCGCGACGGCGTCCCGTACGTGCCGGTCGGCGACGGCGGGATCGTCCTCGGCGTGCGACTCGGGGACAGCGCCGCGCTGCCGGACACCGACCACGTCGCCCCCGGGGCGTGCATCGTCGGCACGGGCGACGCCGACGGCCACGCGCTGTCCGCCTACGCGTGCATCGGCAACCCGGTCGAGGTCCGCACCGGGCTGGCCGCGGGCGCCCGCGGCGTCGTCCTCGGCAAGCGCGGCGAGGGCGTCCGCGTGATCGTCGTGCTCGAGCAGGACGACCTGCGCCGCCTGCGGCCCGGGGACGCGCTCGCCGTCCGCGCCTGCGGCCAGGGGTGCGGCTCGCCGCTCGAGGCCGTCACCGCCCTGAACGCCGCGCCGGGCCTGCTCGACGCGGTCGGGGTCCGGCTCGCGGGGGAGAGGCTCGGCGTCGGGGTCCGCGGCGTCTGGTCCAGTCGCTTCGTCGGCAACGGGATCGGCCGCCCGGCCCCGCTGTGGAGCCTCGAGCTCACCGTCGCGCGCGAGCCCGATCCGGTCGAGACCAAGCTGCGCCTCGGTGACCTCGTCGCCATCTCCGACCTCGATGCGCGCTTCAATGCCGGGTACCGGCGCGGGTGGCTGACCGTTGGCGTCGTGGCGCACGGGGGCAGTCCGCTGCCGGGCCACGGCCCGGGTGTCACCGCGATCCTCACCGGGCCGGCGGCGAGCTTCGACCTCCGGGTCGACGGCGACGCGCACCGGGGACTCACCGAGGCGATATTGATGGAGGTGGCCAGTGATCAGTCGTGACGCGTTGGGGGTGGACGAACCAGGCGGGCTCGCCGCTGCTTCGCCCGCCACTCCGCTCACGGTCGCTCCGCTGGCGGCCGCGCCGCCGCTTCACCATCCGTCGCTGCCCGACGTGGTGCGCCAGACCCTGCGCCGGCGCATCGTCAACAACGAGATCCCGGCCGGTTCGCGACTGCTCGAGACCCAGCTCTCCGAGGAGTTCGGCGTCAGCCGCACGACGCTCCGTGCCGCCCTGCGGGAGCTGAAGAACGACGGCCTGGTGGAGATCACGCCGCGGCGCGGCTGCTTCGTCTCGCGCATGGATGCCGATGACATCCACGACATCTGCTTCGCGCGCTTCGTGCTCGAGTCGGGCGCGGCGTCGGAGATGCGGGTCGACGACGCGCTGCTCGCCGAACTGAAGGACGTGATCTCCGCGATGCGCGAGGCCTCGGAGGAGGGGGACCTGCAGTCGATCGTCGCCGCCGACACGCGTTTCCATGACGCGATCGTGCGGGCGGGCGGCAGCCGCCGGGTGCGCGAGCTCTGGCACGGGCTGGACGGCCAGATGGGCTCGCTGATGCGCTCCTCGCTCGAGCGCCAGCGGATCGACCTCGCGGAGGTCGTCGTCCGTCATCAGGCACTGCTTGATGTGATCGCCACCGGGCGTGCCGCCACGATCGTCAAGGCGATCCGTAACCACTACCTGGCTCCGGTTGAGCCCGGGGGCCAGCCGTGAGCTCGTCGGGGCCGCTGCGCCGCGGCCTGTTCTTCGGGCCGTTCGACTCGCTCGCCGACCCGCGCACCGTCGCCGAGCTCGCGCGCACCGCCGAGCGCGCGGGGTGGGACGGCGTGTTCGTGTGGGACCACATCCTCTACTCGGACCCGGTACAGGAGATCGCCGACCCGTGGATCTGTCTGGCCGCGATCGCCTGCGCCACCACCCAGGTGGCGATCGGCGCACTCGTCACGCCGCTGCCGCGCCGCCGTCCCCAGATCGTCGCCAAGCAGGCGGTGAGCCTCGACCAGCTCTCGGGTGGGCGGCTGATCCTCGGCTTCGGGATCGGCGACGACGGGCGGGAGGGTGAGCTGTCGTCCTTCGGCGAGGAGGGCGACGCGCGCACCCGCGGCGCGATGCTCACCGAGGGCCTCGGCGTGCTCACGGGACTCCTCTCCGGCGAGCGGGTGGAGCATCGTGGCGTCCACTACCGCGCCGAGGGGGTCCGCTTCCTTCCGACGCCGGTGCGTGACTCCGGCATCCCGATCTGGCTCGCCTCGCGCTGGCCCAACCGTGCCCCCGTCCGGCGGGCGGCCGGCCACGATGGGTTGTTCACGATCGGACTGAACGGCCCCGAGGATCTGGGCACGCTGCGGGACTGGGTGCGGGAGGACGGCGCGGGGGACCGGCCGTTCGACCTGGTCGTCTGCGGCGGCGCGGCGGATGACCCGGCGCCGTGGGGTGCCGCGGGGGCCACCTGGTTTCTCACCCAGCTCGGGCCCTACAACATCGATCTTGACGAGGCGATGGCGACCGCGGCGGCCGGGCCCGCCGCGCGCCGGGAGGTGGAGCACCGATGAGCATCGTGACCCGACGGGTCCCGGAGGCGCTGCAGGCGGCGGGTCTTGACCACTATGCGGCGGACTACGGCGGCTCGGTGCACGAGCTCGACGTCGAGCTCGGACGGGCGCCGGCCCCGGAGGACCTGATCGACCTCACGCACGGTGACACGCGCGCTTTCACCCCGCCGCCGTACGCGGAGGCGTCGCTGCGGGACGCGGTGCAGGAGAACACCGAGGCCTACACCCCGTACCGCGGCAGCGAGTCGCTGCGGCGGCGGCTCGCCCCCCGCCTCGGCGCGCTGCTCGGCCGCGGCGTCGACCCGCTCGGCGAGCTGATCATCACCCCCGGCACCCAGGGCGGCCTCTTCGCCGCGCTCTCGGCGCTCGTCGGTCGCGGTGACGTCGTCGCCATCCCCGACCCTGATTACTTCATGAGCGAGCGGATCGTCGCCTATCTCGGCGCGCGGGCGGTGCGGATGCCGCTCGCCGTTGCGCCGGACGGCCGCCTGTCCCTCGCGGAGCCCGGCCTCGCCGCCGCGGCGGAGGCGAACCTCCTGCTCTTCTCCCACCCGAACAACCCGACGGGCGGTGTGTACGCCGCCGAGGCGATCGACGCCATCGCCGAGTACGTCGCCGCGGGGGACCGGCTGGCGATCGTCGACCAGCTGTACTGCCGCCAGCTCTTCACCGGCGCGAACTTCCGCCACCTGGCCGCGCTGCCCGGTATGGCGGAGCGCACCGTGACCCTCATCGGGCCGTCCAAGACCGAGTCGATGAGCGGCTACCGGGTCGGCGTCGCGGTCGGGCCGCCCGAGGTGGTGGACGGGATGGAGCGCGTGCTGGGGATGGCCTCGCTGCGGACCACCGGATACTCCCAGCAGACGCTCCGGCGGTGGATGGAGTCCGACGCCGACTGGATCGCGCAGCGCGCCGCCGCGCACGAGGCGCTGCGCGATGAGCTGCTCGCCCGGTTGCGCGCGATCGAGGGTCTCACCGTCGCGAGCCCGCTCGGCAGCTCCTACGTGTTCCCCGACGCCACGGGGACCGCGTGGGGGAGGGCGAATCCCGCGCCACGCGGCAACGCCCTGGCCGTCGCGCTCAAGCGCGCGGGCGTCCTGATCAACCCGGGCTACCAGTTCGGTCTCGGCGCGCCGGCCGCGTTCCGCATCAACTTCTCCCAGGACGCCGAGCGGCTCGTTGCGGCGGTCGAGCGGATCGGGTCGGTGCTCGGCGGCTGAGGCCGCGCGCGCGGCGGACCGTGGTCCGGGGCGGGATCGCGCCACGCGTCGAGCAGCCGCCCAACGGTCCTGGCATGTGACGTGTGCAACACTACTCGCGCGTGGCTGCGGCATTTGACGCGATCGTGATCGGGGCAGGCGTCGTCGGAGCCTGCTGCGCCCACTATCTGAGCGCCGAGGGGGCGTCCGTCGCCGTTCTGGACCGCGGCTGGGTGGCCGGCGGCACCACCGGGGCCGGGGAGGGGAACATCCTCGTCTCGGACAAGGAGCCGGGACCCGAACTGGATCTGGCGCTGCTCTCGAACCGGCTGTGGCGCGAGCTCGGGTCCGATCTCGGGGAGGCGATGGAGCTCGAGCTGAAGGGCGGCCTCGTCGTTGCGGCCTCGGCGCCGGCCCTCGATGCGCTGGCGACGCTCGCCCATGCGCAGCGGGACCGGGGCGTCGAGACGGTCCCGGTCACCCGGGCGGAGCTGCGCGAACTGGAGCCGCACCTCTCTCCCGAGGTGGTCGGTGGGGTCCTCTACCCCCAGGACATGCAGGTTCAGCCGATGCTGGCCGCCGCGCAGCTGTTGGCCGCGGCGCGCCGGCGCGGGGCGGAGCTGCGCACCGGCTGCGAGGTGACGGAGATCTCCCGGGGCTCCGATGGGCGGGTGACGGGTGTGAGGACCTCCGCCGGTCCGCTCACTGCGCCGATCGTGGTCAACGCGGCCGGCACCTGGGGCGGGGTCGTGGCGGGGCTCGCGGGAACGGAGCTGCCGATCCTCCCGCGGCGTGGGTTCATCCTCGTCACCGAGCCGCTGCCGCCGATGACCATCCGCCACAAGGTCTACACGGCTGAGTACGTCGCGAACGTCGCGAGCTCGGAGGAGGGACTCGAGGTCTCGACGGTCGTCGAGGGCACCCGTGGTGGCACCGTCCTGATCGGCGCGACCCGTGAGCGCGTCGGGTTCGACCGGAGCGTGTCATGGGAGGCGATCGGCCGCATCGCCGCCGGCGCGATCGCGATCTTTCCGTTCCTGGCCGAGACCCGGGCGCTGCGCAGCTACTGCGGGTTCAGGCCGTACTGCCCGGATCACCTGCCGGTGATCGGCCCCGATCCGCGCGTCCCGGGCCTGATCCACGCCTGCGGTCACGAGGGGGCGGGGATCGGTCTGGCCGCCGCCACCGGGCTGGTCGTGGCGCAGGCTGCCGCCGGCCGTCCGACGGAGCTCCCCCTCGATCCGTTCGCGGCCGGCCGGTTCGAGGAGATGAGCGTCCGTGTCTGAGCCCTCGGCGCGCTTCGCCGTCACGCTCGACGGTGAGGAGGTGATGGTCAGCTCGGGTCAGACCATCGCGGCCGCCCTGATCGCGTCGGGCCGCACCGCGTGGCGCACCACGAGGGTCGATCAGCGGCCCCGCGGGGTCTTCTGTGGCATCGGCGTGTGCTTCGACTGTCTCGTGACACTGAACGGGCAGCGATCGGTCCGAGCCTGCCTCGTGACGGCCGCACCGGGCGACGACATCCGCAGCGAGGGCGGACCGGGAGGGGCTGATGGCGCCGACTGAGCACCCGGTCGACCTGGCCGTGATCGGCGCCGGTCCGGCCGGGCTCGCCGCGTCGGTCACGGCCGCCGACGCGGGCCTCTCCGTGCTGCTGCTCGACATGGCCGAGCGGATCGGCGGCCAGTACTGGCGGCACCTCGCCGACGAGGCGGAGGAGGACGGTGCCGGCTCCCACCACCACGGCTGGGCCAGGTTCGTCAAGCTTCGCGCCCGCATCAACGCCCACGTTCGCGGTGGACGCATCATCCACCGGGCCAGCCAGACCGTCTGGTCGCTCGAGCGCGCCGGCTCCGTCTGCGTCGTGCACGCCATCGGCGGAGAGCGCGTGCGGCTGCCCTACAGCGCCCGGGCGCGCGCCGTTATCGTGGCGACCGGCGCGCACGATCGGCAGCTCCCGTTCCCCGGCTGGACCCTGCCCGGGGTGATGGCGGGGGGCGGCGCTCAGTCCCTGCTGAAGGGCTCGGGGGTCGCCCCGGGTCGGCGAGCCGTCGTGGCGGGGACGGGCCCGTTCCTGCTCCCCGTGGCCGACACGCTCCTCGCCGCCGGGGTGGACGTGGTGGAGATCGTCGAGCCGAACGCCCCCTGGCGCATGCTCGGTCGACCGGGCGCGACGGTCGCGGGCGTGGGCAAGCTGCCCGAGGCGGTCGGGTACGGCACGCGTCTGCGACGCCATCACGTGACCGTCAGCACCGGGCACGCGGTGATCGCCGCCCACGGCCGGGAGCGCCTGCGCAGCGTCATCGTCGCCCGCGTCGACGCGGCCTGGCGGGTGGTCCCGGGAAGCGAGCGCGAGGTCGCGTGCGACCTGCTCACCGTGGGGTACGGTTTCACGCCGCAGATCGAGCTGGCGCTCGCGGCGGGCTGCGCGACCGCGGTCGGCTCCGACGGTTCGCTCGTCGTCGGGACCGACCCGGCTGGTCGCACCTCCGTCTCCGGCATCTACGCCGCCGGGGAGACGACCGGCGTCGGCGGCGCCGACCTGGCGCTGATCGAGGGCGAGCTGTGTGGCGCCGCGGTGATCGAGGATCTGCGGCGGGGCGCCCGCGGTGCGGCCAACCGCCGCGGCCGGCGGGCGCCTCGGGCACGGCGGCGGCTGCTCGAGGCCCGGCGCCGGAGCCTGCTCGCCTTTGCCGCCGGGGTGAACGGCGTCTTCTCGATCCAGCCCGGATGGGAGGAGTGGCTGGAGGCTGAGACGATCATCTGCCGGTGTGAGGAGGTTCCCTATGCGCGCGTCCGGGGGGCGCTGGACGATCTCGGGTCCGGTGACGCCCGTACGGTCAAACTCCTCGCCCGCCCCGGGATGGGCCTGTGCCAGGGTCGGATCTGCGGCGCCGCGGTGGCCCGCCTGGCCGCCTCCCGACGCGCGGCGGCGGCGCCGGCCGGTGGTGGGAGCGCCGAGCTGGCCGTGGGGCCGGACCCCGGGCAGGAGGACCTGATCGCGCTGTCCCGGCGGCCGCTCGGCAGTCCGGTTCCGTTGCGCCACCTGGCGGCGTTCGCCACGCCCACCCCGCCGGCGACCAATCGAGGGCGCCCCGACGATGGCGCGCCCAACCCTGCTCCAGGGACCGACGCCGGGACCGTCGCCGGGACTGACGACCGGGCCGCCGACCGGGCCGACAATCGGGCCGCCGACCGGGCCGACAATCGTGCTGTGTGATGGGTGCTATATTACCGCTGACCTTCGCCTGTTCGGCGCCTGACCGCAAGACTGGGAGAGAGACCTTTGCAACCGTGGCATGGAGTACTCGTCGCAACCGCCCTTCCGTTTCACGACGACCTGTCGATCGACTTCGATCGCTTCGGCGAGCACATCGCCTGGCTGGCGGAGAACGGATGCCACGGCGCGACCCCCAACGGCTCGCTCGGCGAGTACCCGACGCTGACGCCGGAGGAGCGCGCGAAGGTCGTTGAGGTCGCCGTCCAGGCGGCCCCCGCCGGCTTTTCGATCGTCCCGGGGATCGGCGCGTACGGCGCGCTCGAGTCGCGCCGCTGGGCCGAGCAGGCCGCGGAGGCCGGCTGCCCGGCCGTGATGCTGCTGCCGCCCAACGCCTACCGCGCCGATCCCCGTGCGGTCCTCCAGCACTACGAGGAGGTGGCGAAGGTCGGCATCCCGATCGTCGCCTACAACAATCCGATCGACACGAAGGTCGATCTGACGCCCGAGCTGCTCGCACAGCTGAGTGCGGCGGAGCTGATCGTCGCCGTCAAGGAGTTCTCCGGTGACCCTCGCCGCCCGTATCAGATCGCCGAGCTGGCGCCCGAGCTGGATGTCCTGATCGGCGCCGACGACGTCGTGCTCGAACTCGCCCTCGCCGGCGCGAAGGGTTGGATCTCCGGCTTCACCAACGCGTTCCCGCGGAGCTGCGTCGACCTGTACGAGGCATGCGTCGCCGGCGATCTGGACCGCGCGGTCCCGCTCTACCGCCTGCTGCACCCGCTGCTGCGGTGGGACTCGCGGGTTGAGTTCGTGCAGGCCATCAAGCTCTCCATGGACCTCGTCGGACGCCACGGCGGCGCCTGCCGTCCGCCGCGCGTGCCGCTCACGCCGGAGCACGAGGCGCTCGTGCGCGCGGCGACCGAGAGGGCGCTCGCACAGGCAGCGCGCTAGACCATGCGGGCACAACGGGTCGTTCACGCCGTCGACTCGCACACCGAGGGCATGCCGACGCGCGTCATCGTCGGAGGCGTGGGCGTGATCCCGGGGACGACGATGTTCGACCGGCGCCGTCACTTCCTCGAGCACATGGATGATCTGAGGACGCTGCTCATGTACGAGCCCCGGGGGCACGCCTCGATGAGCGGCGCCATCCTGCAACCGCCCACGCGGCCCGACGCCGACTGGGGTGTGCTGTTCATCGAGGTCAGCGGCTGCCTGCCCATGTGCGGCCATGGCACGATCGGTGTCTGCACCGTTCTGGTCGAGACCGGCATGGTGACCGTCACCGAGCCCGTGACGACGATTCGCCTCGACACTCCCGCCGGACTGGTGGAGGCGAGCGTCGCCGTTGAGCACGGTGCGGCGCGGGCGGTCACGATCCGCAACGTCCCCGCGTTCTCGCTCGGCCTCGACCGGCACGTCACCGTCCCGGGCCTGGGCGACGTCGAGTACGACATCGCCTTCGGCGGCAACTTCTACGCGATCACCGAGCTCGAGAAGCTGGGCCTCCCGTTCGAGCGCGGCCGCAAGCAGGAGCTGCTGGAGGCGGGGCTGGCGATCATGTCCGCCATCAACGAGCAGGCGGAGCCCGTGCATCCGGTCAACCCGGAGATCCGCGGGTGCCATCACGTGAACCTGCTCGCGCCGGGCTCCGACGAGCGGCACTCCCGTCACGCGATGGCGATCCATCCAGGCTGGTTCGATCGGTCGCCCTGCGGCACCGGCACCTCGGCTCGCATGGCGCAGCTCCACGCCCGCAAGCTGCTGGCGATCGGCGACGAGTTCATCAACGAATCCTTCATCGGCAGCCGCTTCATCGGGCGGTTGGTGGAGGAGACCACGGTCGGCGATCTGCCGGCCGTCATTCCGACCATCACCGGACGCGCGTGGATCACGGGCACCGCCCAGTACATGCTCGCGCCCGACGACCCGTTCCCGGCAGGCTTCCTCCTATGAGCACCTCACACGTCACATCCACCTCACCCCAGGCACCGAACGATGTCATCGCCGAGGCCGGCGCGCTCGACCCGCGCGCCGTCGCCGGCCTCGCCGCACGTGCGCGCGAGGCGCAGCGCGAGTGGCGAGCGACCGGCGCCGCCGGTCGCTGTGCCGCGCTGGCCGGCGCCGCGCGCGACCTGCGCGACCGACGCCAGGAGGCGGTCGAGCTGATCATTCGCGAGGTCGGCAAGCCGCGGGGCGAGGCGATGGGAGAGGTGGACCGTGGGATCGCCATCCTCGAGTACTACGCGCAGGCGGCCTTTGCCTCGACCGGCGACCTGCTGCCGGCGTCGCTCGGCTGGCTGCTCTACACCGAGCGCCGTCCCCACGGGCTGGCCGGGCTGATCACGCCGTGGAACTTCCCGATCGCGATCCCCCTGTGGAAGAGCGCTCCAGCCCTGGTCTGCGGCAACGCCGTGCTGCTCAAGCCATCGCCCGACGCCCTCGGGACCGCCCAGTTTCTCGAGGGCCTCATCGCCCGCCACGTTCCCGACGGGCTGTTCGCCGTGGCCCCAGGCGAGGCGGAGACCGGCGAGGCGGTCGTGGCGGAGTCCGACGTCGTCTCGTTCACGGGCTCGGTGGCCGTCGGCGCGCACGTCACGGCTCAGGCGACCGGTCGTGGGGTCCCCGTGCAGGCCGAGATGGGCGGGCAGAACGCCGCGATCGTGCTGCCCGACGCCGATCCCGAGCGGACCGCCGCGATGATCGCGGGGGCGGCGATGGGGTACGCGGGGCAGAAGTGCACCGCGACCCGGCGGGTGATTGTCGTGGGGGAGAACGATGCCTTCGTCGACGCGCTGATCGAGCGCACCGGAGCACTCGCTCCCGGAGACCCGTACGCCGACGGCGTCGCCGTCGGCCCGGTGATCTCGCAGGCGGCCCGCGACCGGGTGCTCGAGGCGGTTCGCAGAGCGGAGGCGGGGGGCGGCCGCACGCTCACGGGCGGAGCCGCCGTCGACCGGGACGGCTGGTTCGTGCAGCCGACCCTCGTCGATCGCGTGGATCCGAGCGACCCGATCATGCAGGAGGAGACCTTCGGCCCGCTCGCGGCCGTCTGCCGCGCCGAGAGCCTCGACGCGGCGATCCAGATCGCCAACGGCGTGCGCTTCGGACTCGTCACCTCGATCCATGGCCGTGACCTCGATCAGCTCCTGCGCGCGGCGGCCGCCGTGGACACCGGGATGGTGAAGGTCAACGGCCCCACCGCCGGGGTCGACTTCTACGCTCCGTTCGGCGGCGAGAAGGCCTCGAGCTTCGGTCCCCGCGAGCAGGGCACGGCGGCGCTGGGCTTCTACACGTCGACTCACACCATCAGCCTGGCGCCGCACGCGGGTTGATCGGACCGGGCATGGCGAAGGACCTCACCGACGCGACGATGGTCACCCAGCTGGCGGATCGGCCCAGCCTGCGCGCCGAGGTCGTCGGAGCTCTGCGGGCGGCCCTGGTCGCGGGCCGGATGAAGCCCGGCGTCGTGTACTCGGTGCCGATGCTGGCGGCCGAGTTCGGCGTCTCCGCCACCCCGGTGCGCGAGGCGATGCTCGACCTGGCGAAGGAGGGGCTCGTGGAGGCGGTCCGCAACCGCGGCTTCCGGGTCACCGAGCCCACCGACCGCATGCTCGACGAGATCACGGAGCTGCGCGCCCTGATCGAGGTCCCCACCGTGGCGAGGCTCGCCCGTGACGCCGATCCGCGTGCCCTCGAGGCGCTGCGCCCCGTGGCACAGCAGATCATCGCTTGTGCGCGCGAGGGCGACCTGCTCGGCTACCTCGACGCCGACCGTCGCTTCCACCTGCGGCTGCTCGCTCTCGCCGGCAACCTCGAGCTCGTTGAGGTCGTGCGCCACCTGCGCGATCGCACGCGGCTCTACGGGCTTGAGCAGCTCGTTGCGCAGGACAGGTTGGTCGCCTCGGCGCAGGAGCATGACGAGCTTCTGAACGCGCTCGTCGCCCGCGATGCCGAACGGGCACGGGCTGTGATGGCACGCCACATCGGCCACATCCGCGGAATCTGGGCAACCGGCTCCGATCGCGCGACGGACGCCCACGGCTCGCCCGCACCGTCGGCGGCCGCTGAAGCCCGGGAGCAGCGATCGGTGACGGCGCCCGCGGACGGCTGAGCGATGCCGGCTCCCCTGCTCGATCGCAGCACCCATCCGGTGCCCGCCCGGCCGGTGCGGATCGTCCATCTCGGCGTCGGGAATTTCAGCCGCGCCCATCAGGCCTGGTACACGACGGTCGCCGACCGGGAGTCGCAGTGGGGAATCTGCGCGTTCACCGGGCGGCGCGCGGCCGTGGCGGAGCAGCTGGGCGCGCAGCAGGGTCTCTACACGCTGATCGAGCGCGGGCCGGTGGACGACCGTCTGACGCTCATCGACGTGATCGGCGAGGTTCGACCGGGCACCGATCTCGAGCGCCTCGTGGAGGTCGTCGCGGCGCCCCAGACCGCGCTCGTCACGCTGACCGTCACCGAGGCGGGCTATGCGCCGGTGACCACCGATCCGGCCACCTCCGCCGTGGGGCGGCTGGTGCTCGGGCTCGCGGCGCGGCGGCGCGGGGGTGGGCCGCCGCTCGCCGTGGTGAGCTGCGACAACCTCCACGAGAACGGCCAGGTGCTGCGCGAGCGGGTGCTCGAAGCCGCCGAGCGGCTGGATCGGGAATGCGCGAGCTGGATCAGCCGCGAGGTCTCGTTCGTCGACACCTCGGTCGACCGCATCACCCCCCGCATCACCGACGCCGATCGTGTGCTCGTCGAGCAGCGCCTCGGGTGGCGAGACGAGGCGCCGGTGGTGACCGAGCCGTTCAGCGACTGGGTGCTCTCCGGTGAGTTCCCCGCGGGTCGCCCGGAATGGGAGATCGCCGGGGCGCGCTTCGTCGATGACATCGCGCCGTGGGAGCTGCGCAAGCTGTGGGTGCTCAATGGCGGGCACTCCCTGCTCGCCTACCTCGGTCTGCTGCGCGGACACGAGACGGTCGCCGAGGCCACTGCCGACGGAGAGCTCGTCCGCGCGCTCGAGGAGTTCTGGGACCTCGTGGTCCGTCGGTTGCCCCGCGCGGCCGAACTGGACCTCGACGCCTACCGGAGCGAGACGCGCGAGCGCTTCGCCAACCCGAGACTGGGCTATCCGCTGTCGCAGATCGCGGGTGACGGCCTCGACAAGCTCCGCCAGCGGGTCGTGCCGGTGATCGAGGCGGCGCTCGACGCGGGGGAGTCCCCCGAGGCGGCGCTGCGGATCGTGTGCGCGTGGGCCCGGTGGCTCGGCAGCGACCCGTCGCGGGTCGCGACCGATCAGAACGCCGATCGGCTGGCGGGGGCGCTGCGCGCCGGTGGCGGACAGGACCAAACCGCGGCGTTGCTCGGGCTGCTCTCGCCCCGGCTCGCCGGAATCCGATAGGGGGATGAGTTGAAGATCACCGCGGCTGACGTTGTCGTGACGAGCCCGACCCGGAACTTCGTCACGCTCAAGCTGACGACCGACGAGGGGGTCACCGGGCTGGGCGATGCGACGCTGAACGGGCGCGAGCTCGCGGTCGCGAGCTATCTGTCCGAGCACGTGGCGCCGCTGCTCGTCGGTCGCGACCCCCATCGCATCGAGGACACCTGGCAGTACCTCTACCGCGGCGCCTACTGGCGGCGCGGACCGGTGACGATGGCCGCGATCGCCGCCGTTGACATGGCGCTCTGGGACATCAAGGGCAAGGTGGCGGGGCTGCCGGTCTACCAGCTGCTCGGCGGCGCGTCACGCACCGGGCTGCTCGCCTACGGGCACGCGTCGGGGATCTCGCTCGAGTCGCTGTCGGAGTCGATCCACGCCCACCTCGAGCGGGGGTACCGGGCGATCCGGGTGCAGACGGCGGTGCCGGGGATCAACGCCCTCTACGGGGTCGCCGCTCAGCCGCAGGCCTCGGGTGAGCGCTATGACTACGAGCCCGCCGGTCGAGGTCTGCGCCCGGTCGAGGAGGACTGGGATTCCCGGGCGTACCTGCGGCACGTGCCGAGCATCTTCGAGCACGTGCGCCAGGAGTTCGGGCCCGAGCTGCCGCTGCTCCACGACGCCCATCACCGCCTGCGCCCGATCGAGGCCGCGACGCTCGGCAAGCGGCTCGAGCCCTACGACCTGTTCTGGCTCGAGGACTGCACTCCCGGGGAGAACCCGCAGGCGCTGCGGCTCGTGCGCCAGCACACGACGACCCCGCTCGCCATCGGAGAGGTGTTCAACACGGTGTGGGACTTCCAGTCGCTCATCTCCGAGCAGCTGATCGACTACGTGCGCGCGGCGGCGACCCACTTCGGCGGCATCACCCCGCTGCGCAAGGTGATGGACTTCGCCGCCCAGTACCAGGTGCGTTCGGGCTTCCATGGGCCGACCGACGTCTCCCCGGTGGGGTTGGCCGCGCAGCTCCACGTCGGCCTCGCCATCCACAACTTCGGCATCCAGGAGTACATGGAGCACAGCGAGGCGACGAACTCCGTGTTCCAGACGAGCATGACCTTCGCCGACGGCCACCTGCACCCGGGGGACCGCCCCGGACTCGGTGTCGACCTCGACGAGGCCGCCGCCGCCCACTATCCCTACCAGCCCGCCTACCTGCCGGTGACCCGTCTGCGCGACGGCACGATCCACGACTGGTGATCGTCGCCGATGCGCGTGATCACGCCCACGCAGCCGACGCCGCCTTGGACGGACGGGCGCCCGCGCGTCTCATCCTCGGGAGCTCCGGCGAGCCTCCCGCGGCTCAACGCGCCGACGGATCGCCCGAGAAGAGGGAATCCCAGTGGTGGAGGTGCACCTGCAGGGCGCGCACGGCGCCGAAGCCGTCACGCCGCTCGATCGCATCCACGATCCGGGTGTGCTCGGCGATCACCTCCTGAAGGTGCTCGACCGGTTGCGCGCGCCCCAGGCGCATCAGGCGCGCGAAGCCGCGCATCTGCTCGAGCAGACGGGCCACGATCGGCAGGCCGGCGCTCTGAGCGATGAGCACGTGGAACTCCTCGTCCAGGAGCAGGAACTGGTCCTCGTCGGTGGCGTCGGCGGCCCGCGTCTGCCGCATCAGCATCAGACGCAGCGCGTCGATCTGGTCGAACGTCAGCACACGCGTCGCGGTTTCCACGGCGATCGCTTCGAGCGCCTCTCGAATCCGCAGAATCTCGTCGCGGTGGGCGGCTGACAGGCCACTCACGACGAACTGCTTGCGCGGGCCGATCTCGAGCAGCCCCTCGGTGTGCAGCAGCTGCAGCGCCTGGCGGACCGGCGTCTTTGAGATGGCGAGCGTCTCGGCGAGCTCGGCCTGCCCCACGATCATGCCGACCGGCATATCTCCGGTGAGGATCGCGTTGCGGACGTGGTCGTACGCCTTTTCCGTGAGGCTGCGGCGCGGCTCCTGCGTTTCTACGACCGTCATCTCACCTGCCCAATCTCCATGTCCATCCACACGATGCGGCGGCTGCCGGCACGGTTCGCGCCGGTCCGACCGCCGAGGAAGAACATATCACCGGGCCGTTCCCCCGCAAAAAAAGTCTCGCTGACTGAAAGAAATTTCGTTGGCCTGGCGATATTCGCTGGCCACTGAGGTTGACAGCGCATAGCAGTAGTCATTAGCATCGCGTTCCACGAAAGATATGCGGATCTATCCGAGAAATCTTTCGTGGAAGTGGTTCGTCGCAACTCGTGACGGTGCTGTGGGCTTGAGCCTGGCTCAACCTGTCGCGGCCGAGGCGGGAAGCGAGCCAACGACGGAGGAGAGCAGATGACACAACAACGCACCGAGCGCGCGCGTCGCGCGTTCTCTCGCCGCCGGATAGGCGGCCTTCTCGCGACGACCTGCCTGGCCGGCGGGATCGCCCTCGCCGCCGGTGGTACGGCGGCCGCCTCGAATGCCACCGCAGCTTCCGGAGCGGGCAGCACCCTCACCCTGGGACTTCAGACGGGGCCCCGTACCCTCTTTGTCCCGACCGACTACTCGACCGAGGCCTCCTGGGTGATGGTGCTGATCCAGGGGCAGATGCTCACCTATGGGTCGCACTCGCAGCTCGAGCCGGCGATCCTCTCCTCCTGGAAGGAGGTGAGCCCGACCAAGTACGTCTACACGGTCCGCCCAGGCGTCAAGTTCTCTGACGGCAACCCGGTGACGGCCGCTGACATCGCCTACACCTACAACCTGCAGCTCAACCCGAAGGTCGGCGCTCAGGAGGCGAGCCTGTTCACGAGCGTCAAGTCCGCGACGGCGCAGGGCAACCACGTGATCGTGACGCTCAAGCACCCGGACTCGCTCGTCAAGTTCCTTCCCGCCAGCATCGCCGGCTTCGTCTACGAGAAGGCGTCGGTGGAGAAGAACCTGGCCAACTACGGGACCCCGAACGTGCTGCCGGTCGGCGCCGGTCCCTACATGGTCTCGCAATACACGCCGGCGCAGGTCACGCTCGTGCGGAATCCGTACTACTACGGCGCGAAGCCGAAGTGGAGCACGATCGTGTTCAAGACGATTCCGAATCCTGAAACACTCCTGCTCGCACTGCGCTCGGGTGAGATCCAGGGCACCTTCTCGGTGGAGGCCGGACAGGCGAAGCAGTTCAAGACGTTCAGCAACCTGATCAGCTTCCCGCTGGATGCGTGGATCGGCCTGACCATGGACATGTCGCAGAAGCCCTTCAGCGACATCAACGTGCGCAAGGCGCTCTACTACGCCACCGACGTCAAGGGCATTCAGGCCGCGGTCGGCGGTGGCTACTGGAGCCCGGCGGCCTCGGTGAACGATCCGTCCATCTACGCGGCGTCCCTGCCGAAGTCGACGGTGACGTCGCTGTACCGGAAGATCCAGACGTTCCCGTTCAGCATCGCGAAGGCCAAGGCGGCGATCGCGGCATCCTCCGTGCCCCACGGGTTCTCGACGACCCTGAACGTCCCCGAGGACGATCCGGCGGACTCGCTCACGGCGCAGATCCTGAAGAACGACTGGGCGAAGATCGGCGTGAAGCTGAACATCCGCCTGATGCCCGGAGGCCCCCGCTTCCAGGTGATCCTCAACCACAAGCCGAATCTCGGGGTCCAGATCATCGGCAACGCTCCCGATGCGCCGGATCCGCACGAGATGCCCTGGGAGTACTTCAGCAGCCAGCAGGCCGCGGTGAACGGCAACAACTCGTCGAACTACCGCAACCCGACGGTCGACCGGCTGCTCAACACGGCCGAGCGCTCCTCGAACGCCAAGCTGGCGGCGCTGGACACGATCAAGGCTGAGATCCTGGCGTCGCAGTCGGTGCCGGTCATCAACCTCGGGTTCGAGGACGGTCTGATCGCGGTCAAGAAGGGCTGGTCGTTCACGAATCTGACCGCCTTCAGCCCGACCACCAATTGGCTCTCGGACCTGCACACGAACTGAGCCAGAGGCGGATGCCGGATACGTTGGAGCAAACCGAGGGCGCCCGGCAGGAGCCGGGCGCCCTCACCGGCGCCCGCGGGATCGCGTGGCGTCTGGGCCGGCGAGCAGGGTCCGAGCAGACGCTCGCCAGCTACGCGCTGCGGCGGGTGCTGCTGCTCATCCCGCTCGTGTTCGTCGTCACGGTCGTGGTGTTCCTGCTCTCATCGATCGTTCCCGGCGGGCCGGTCGCCGCGCTGCTCGGCGGCCACGCGACCAACACGGCCACCGTCAATGCGATCAGAGCGCGGTATCACCTCAACGACTCGCTCTTCTCGCAATACATCGCGTGGGTCGGTCAGGTCCTGCACGGCAACCTGGGCACCTCGATCTACACGAGTCAGCCGGTGAGCCAGGAGATCCTCAACCGGCTCCCCGTCACGCTCATCCTCAACGCGGTGGCGATCGTGGTGTCGATCATCGTCGGCGTGAGCCTCGGCATGGTGGCCGCACGCTTCCGCGGCGGGCGCGTCGATCGCATCGCCGTCGGGATCAGCATCGTCACGAGCAGCGCCCCCAGCTATGTGCTGGCGATCGCCCTCGTGTACCTGTTGGCGATCAAGTACCCGATCCTGCCGGTCGAGGGCCTCGGCACCGGCCTGTCGTCGGAGGCCGAGCACCTCATCCTTCCTGCGATCGTCATGGCGCTCGCCCCGCTCGGCTTCGTCACGAAGATCGCGCGCGCCGCGATGCTCGAGCAGCTGAGCACCGACTATGTGGCGTTCGCCCGTGCGCGCGGGATCCCGCGCCGACGCATCTACCTTCGCTACGTCCTGCGCAACGCGCTGGTGCCGATCCTCACGGCCTCCGGACTGCTCATCGTCACGGCCCTGACCGCGACCGTCTTCGTCGAGGACGTGTTCGGGATCCCCGGCCTCGGCGGTCTGCTGGTCGACGCCGTCGAGAACACGGATATCCCGGTGATCCAGGGACTCGTCCTCGTCACCGCGATCTGGGTCGTGATCGCGAACATCCTCATCGATCTGCTCTACGTCGTGATCGACCCGCGGGTCAGCTTCGGGCGGCTCTCGACATGATCGCTCCCGTCACGCTCCCGCACCGGCGGTTGGGTTCGCGGTTCGCGCGGATCCCGATCCTCGTCGCCCTCGCCTGGCTGTTCGTCCTGGCCAGCCTCGTGGCGGCGTTGTTCGGCCACCTCATCACCCACATCTCACCGAGCGCCCAGGATCCGTTCTCGATCGCGACGCTGCCGACCGGCACGCACCTGCTCGGCACCGACGGCCTCGGCCGCGATGTGTTCTCCCGCGTGGTCGCCGGCTCGACGAGCGCCCTGGTGGGCCCGCTCGTCGTCGCCTGCAGCGGCTTCCTGCTCTCCGGGCTCGTCGGCATCTGGGCGGGCTACTCGGGTGGGCTGGTCGACACGATCACGATGCGGATCGTGGACTTCATGTTCGCGTTGCCCGGGCTCCTGATCACGATCGTCGTGGTCACGCTCGTCCAGGGCGGTTACTGGCTGGCGGTCGGCATCCTCTGCGTCCTGAACGTCCAGGGAGACATCCGGCTGATCCGCAGCGCCACCCTGGCCCAACGGGCGTTGCCCTATGTCGAGGCGGAGCGCATCACCGGCATCCCGCGGTGGCGGATCATGTATCGCCACATCGGCCGCAACATCCTGCCGATCCTGCTCGCGGACTTCGCCATCGACTTTGCCGGGGCGCTCGTTGCGCTGGCCGGGCTCGCCTTCCTGGGGCTGGGCGCTCAGCCCGGCACGGCAGACTGGGGGCTGATGCTGACTGAGAACGAGCAGATCCTCTTCCAGAACCCGTGGGCCGCGCTGGCCCCCGGACTCGCGATCGTCGTTCTGGCCACCTCGGTCAACCTGATCGGCGACTTCATCTACGAACGGCGCAGGGCCGCCAGCGTGGAGCGCTAGATGGCGACGCATGACGCACCGCTCCTGGAGCTCGAGAACGTCCGCGTGGAGAGCGGGGCCGGGAGGAGAGGTGGGCAGCGACGCACGATCCTGACGGGCGTCGATCTGCGTTTGATGCCGGGTGAGACGGTCGGGATCGTCGGCGAGTCCGGGAGCGGCAAGTCGATGCTCGCCAAGGCCGTCGCCCGCCTGCTCCCACCGAACGTCACCGCGTCGGGCCGGATCACCTACCGGGGCACCGAACTGCTCTCGCAATCGGACCGGAGCATGGAGCGGCTTCGCGGCTCCGGGATCGCGCTGCTCTACCAGGACCCGTTCACGATGCTGAACCCACTGCTTCGCGTCGGGGACCACATCACCGAGGGCCTCGCCGGCGCGCAGGGCCGCAGGTCCCGGCGCGCCCTCCGGGACGAGGCGGTGCGGCGCCTGGCTGAGGTCGGGATCGACAATCCGGACGTGGCTCGCAAGTATCCGTTTCAGCTCTCGGGGGGGATGCGTCAGCGCGTGGCCCTGGCTGCCGCGCTCGCCCGCGACCCGGATCTGCTGATCGCCGATGAGCCGTCCACCGCGCTCGATGTCACGACACAGGCTCAGATCCTCGCCCTGCTCCAATCGATTCAGGCGGCCCGCGGAATGGGCCTCATCATGATCACGCACGACCTGCGGGTCGCGTTCTCGGTCTGCTCGCGCGTCTACGTGCTCTACGCCGGGTCGGTTCTGGAGTCCGCACCGGCGGCGGCGCTGGCGCGAGAGCCACTGCATCCGTACTCGCTGACCCTGCTCGTCTCGGATCCGCCGATCGACCGCACGCTCGCCGCCCTGCCGGTGACCGAGGGCAATGTGCCGACCCCGGACAGCGTGGCGGACATGTGCGGCTTTGCCCCCCGCTGCACGTGGGCGACCGCGGAATGCCGCGCGGCGCTGCCGCCGCTCGTCGACATCGAGCCGGGCCGGCGCTCCGCCTGCGTGCGCGTGTCCGAGATTCGCGGCGAGCTCCGGCGGTCGACCACGGCGCTGCTGGTCGAGGATCCGGCCGCATCCGATGCCGCGGCGGCGGTCGCCGATCCGGTGCTGCGCATTCGGGAGCTCAGCAAGACGTTCACCGGACGTCACGGGCGTGACGTCCACGCGCTGCGCAAGGTGTCCCTCGACGTGGGGCGGAACGAGAGCGTCGGGCTCGTCGGGGAATCCGGATCGGGCAAGTCGACCCTCGCGCGGTGCCTGGTCGGGCTCGAGACGGCGACGTCGGGGACGATCGAGGTCGTGGAGCGATCCGATCGCTCAGGCGGCACGAGCGGCGGGGCTCGGGAGCAGGCCCTCCACAAGCGCGTGCAGCTCGTGTTCCAGGACCCGTACTCCTCGCTGGACCCCACGCAGACGGTGGGCGACGCGATCAGGGAGACGCTTCGGGCAAATGGCTACGACCGAACGGCGCTGGCCGCCCGCGCCGCCGAGCTCTTCGACCAGGTGGGACTCCCCGCCAGCTATCTGCGGCGTCTGCCCGCGACGCTGTCCGGAGGCGAGCGCCAGCGCGTGGCGATCGCTCGCGCGCTCGCGGTCGAGCCCGAGGTGATCGTCTTTGACGAGCCGGTGTCGGCGCTCGATGTCTCGGTTCAGGCGCAGGTGCTCAACCTGCTCAAGACGCTGCGCCGAGAGTTCGGCCTCAGCTACCTGTTCATCAGTCACGACCTGGCCGTGGTGCGACAGGTCGTGGATCGGGTGTATGTCTGTTACCGAGGTGAGATCGTGGAGCAGGGCGCCGTCGGCGAGGTCCTGGAGAAGCCGAACCACGAGTACACCAAGCAGCTGATCGCCTCCATTCCGCGTGCCGCCGACGAGGCGGCGGAGGTCGCCTGACCGGCCACGCCGGTTGGGACCGCGGTGCGGCGGCGGGCCCGGGCCCCGGCCACGGCGAGGATCGCCGGGCCGCCTCACGCCCGCCGGCGGGGCGGTCAGGCGTCGACGAGCAGCAGGGCTCGGATCGGTGATGCCGAGCCCCCGGCGATCCGCAGCGGTGCGCCGATGAACACGCCACGACTGGGAGCCGTGCCCAGGCCGATGAGGCCCTCCACGAGCAGGATGTCGTTGGGCAGGAAATACGTCGAGTGACCCCAGTCGGCGGTGATCCGCCCCTCGACCACCGCGGTGTCGCAGGTGGGCGTGTCCGACCCGACCAGGCCAACCCGCGCCTCGGCCAGGAAGGCGCATGCATCCTCGGCGAGCCCGGGCGTGTTCGCGGCCCACCAGCCGTCTGGCCGGTCGTAGTGGCGGTCCCACCCGAAGTGCAGGAGCACCGCATCTCCCGGCTCGGGGCCGTCACCGGGTGGCCGGAGGCGAAGCAGATCCTCACGACTTGCGAGCTCGCCCGGGGCGAGGCCGAGCGGCGAGAGGTCGAACAGGACGTACGGCACCACGAAGCGGTCGACCGCGAACATGTCGATCGTCGCTCCCGGCCTGCCGGCGAGGGCGTGCGCCGGCGCATCGACGTGACTGCCCGAGTGCTCACCCAGGGAGAGCGTCTGCAGGAAGTACCCATCCCGCGCGTGGGTCCTCGCCGCCGCGTCGACCGTCACCCCCGGATGCCCCGGGAAGGTCGGCATGCCCTCACGCAGCTCCGGGGAGACGTCGATGACACGGGCCCGCCGAATCAGGTCGGCGAGGCCGCTCACGGGACGATGACCGCCTTGAGCGCCGCCGTCTGGCCGCTCTTTGCGTCGCTGAAGGCATCGCCGATCCGGTCGAGGGGGTAGCGCACGATCAGGTCGTCCGGATCGAGGCTCGCGAACGTGTCGCTCCCGAGCACCTCCATCGCCGTGTGGAAGTCGGCGAGGTCGTACATCAGGACCCCGATGAGCGATCGCTCGCCGCGCTGCAGCGCGAGACCGTCGAGTTCCAGGACCGGGGCGGCGTTGCCGACGACGATCGTACGACCACCCTTGCGCGTGGCGGTCAGGGCTTCGCCCAGCACCGCCGGACCCGCTCCGGCACAGTCAAAGACGCAGTCGGCGCCCTCCGGGCGGACGAGCCTGCGGACCGCATCCGAGATCGACTCGGTGGTGGGGTCCGCGGTGGCGAAGCCGAGCCGAGCCGCATACTCCCGCCGCTCGGGCACCGGATCGAACACCAGGATCCGATCCAGTCCCTGGCTGCGAAGCACGAGGGCCGTCAGCATTCCGATCGTCCCGGCACCGATCACGACGGCGTGCTCGGCCACGCCGGGTGCGCCGCGGGACACCCCGTGGATGGCCACGCTGAGGGGCTCGATCAGCACGCGCAGGCGCTCGGGGACCTGGGGCGGGATCGGCAGGGCGTTGGCCGCCGGGACAATGACGATGTCGGCCAGCCCACCGGGGCGCTGGCCGCCGTAGAACTCCATCTCCTCGCAGAGCTGGGCCCGGCCCGATCTGCAGTGAAGGCATCGGCCGCACCCGACCGGGGGGAACACCACCACCGGCGTCCCGGCCTCCAGGGTCGAGTCCCCGGCCAGCTGAACGCGCCCGTAGATCTCGTGCCCCATCACCAGGGGGGGACGCAGGAACGCGTGGGTTCCTGACCACATCTTCAGATCGGAGCCGCAGATGCCGCATTCGAGCACTCGGACCGCGACCTCCCCCTCGCCGGGGGCCGCCGGCTGGGTCTCCTCGATCGAGAACTGCTTCGGGGAACCGAGCAGCGCGGTTCGGGCTGCCGTGCTCAACGCTCTGTCCAGTGCTGGAGCAGGCCGGGTTCGGCCATCACCTGTTCGATCTCGTGCGGATCCAGGGGGACCGAACCGGTGAGGTTCTCGATTCCGTCAGCGGTGATGGCGACGGTGTCCTCGACGCGCACGTACAGCCGCTCCTCGGGCACCCAGAGCATCGGATCGACGGAGATGACGAGTCCGGGTCTGAACGGCGCACCGCGGTAGCTGCCCACGTCGTGCACCGCCATGCCCACGGGGTGCGAGAGATGGCCCCGGAAGTCGAGCGCCTCCTCGGCGGCACGCCGGTAGGCGTCGCTCGAGAACCGGGTCGTCTCGAGTCGCTCGCGCATCTCCGCCGCCGCATCGTCCAGGACGGCCTCGGGCGTGACACCGGGGCGCAGACGGGTGGTCAGGGCCCGGTGGTACTCGACCACGAAGTCATACAGCTCGCGCTGTCGCTCGGAGAAGACCCCGCTCACGGGCCACATTCGCCCGATGTCCGAGGTGTAGTAGCGGTAATCGGGCGCGTAGTCGACGAGCACCATGTCGGCCTCGTCCAGGCTGCTGCGGTTGCTCGAGTAGTGACCGTGCCACGCGTTCTGGCCGCCGGCGATGATCGGTGAGTACGCGCCGCCGCGGGCGCCCGCCTGCCGGTAGACGAAGTCAGCCACCGCCTCGAGCTCGTATTCGTGGACTCCGGGTTGCGTGGAGCGCATCGCCTCGAGCACGGAGAGCCCGCAGAGTCGTCCGGCCTCGCGCATCAGCGCCAGTTCCGTCGGGCTCTTGATCAGGCGCATCGCATCCAGGGTCGGCGACAGGTCCCGGACCTCGAGCTGAGCGAAGCGGCGGCGGATCGCATCGGCGAGGTCCGACTCGGGAGACCCTCCGCTGCCGAACGGGTCCGTTGCGGCATGGGCGATGGCGGCGAGCGCGGAGTCGCGCGTGGTGCGGTCGCCCTCGCCGGGGGCAAGGGGGACATAGACCGGTCGCGGAGTCCGAAACAGCAGCTGCCCGAGGTCGGCCGTGAGCCGGTCGATCGCCATGACGCCGTCCGCGCCCGAGATGGCGCGGATCGCGTCCGGGTCATCGGCGGCGAGCTGGGGCCCCTCCTCGCGCTCGCGCTTCGGGTCGCGGTGCGGCACGTAGACCGTCGTCCGACCCGTGCCGGCGTCGGCGAGGAGATAGGACCCAGGACATTCCAGACCGGTGAGGTAATAGAACTCGTTGTGCTGGCGGAAACTGCGCTGCTGCGCACCGATGAACGCGCCGCGAACGATGACGAGCGCATCTGACGGGAGTTGCTGGAGCAGGCTCAAGCGGCGTTGGGATAGCTCGACAGCGTTCGCATCAGGAATAATTGCGCGGGAACTCAAAAGAAATCCTTCGTGTTCGGATGGTCCTCTAGGCCCGTAGACGTTAGTGATTTGCCCCGGCATTGGCAAGATCAGGTCCCGTCGGCATCGACATATCTCTTCAAACAAGATATTTTTTTGCTCGACATGAACCTCGATCAGGGTGGACATGGAGTCGGTCCGGGGCGCGAGGCGGCGTCGTGATGGCACCCCGCGCGGCCGATCCAACCTACCTGGGCCGACACGGGCTGCGCGCCACGGCGATCGGCCTGGGGTGCGGGCCGCTGGGCGGACTCTTCTCACCGGTCACCCCCGAGCAGGCGGTGGCGACGGTCCAGGCGGCATGGTCGGCCGGTGTCCGTCTCTTCGACGTGGCTCCGCTCTACGGGTACGGCCGCAGCGAGCGACTGCTCGGTCGCGCGCTCGCCGGCGCGCCGCGCGACGAGTTCGTCGTCTCGACCAAGGTCGGCCGGCTGCTGCGACCGGAGGGCGCCGATGTGCCCTCTCATTTCGTCGAGACCGGGGGGCTCGGACCGGTCTTCGACTTCAGCGCCGAGGGCATCCAGCGGTCGCTGGAGGAGAGCCTCGAGCGGCTCGGGCTCGACCGGATCGACATCGCCTATGTCCATGACCCCGACGAGCACATGGAACAGGCGCTGGGCGAGGCGTGGCCTGCGCTGGCCAGGCTCCGTGACGCCGGCGTCGTGGCCTCGATCGGCGTGGGCACCAACGATGCCGGCACCGCCGCCCGGTTCGTGCGCGAGTCCGACATCGACTGCGTGCTGCTGGCCAACCGGGTCAACCTCCTTGACCAGGGCGGGGTCGCCGAGGTCCTGCCCGTGTGTTCGGAGCGTCAGGTCTCGGTGGTGATCGGTGGGGTGTTCGCGAGCGGCATCCTGGCGGCTCCGTCGCCCGATGCCCCATACGAGTACGGGCCCGCCGGACCGGAGATCCTGGCTCGCGTGAGCGAACTGGAGGGCATCTGCTCCGGGCATGGCGTCACGCTGCAGGAGGTGGCGATTCAGTATCCGTTCCGGTTCAGCGCCGTCACGGCGGTCCTGGCCGGCGCTCGCACTCCGGACGAAGTCGACCAGGCGGCGTCCGCTCTCGAGCGCGACCTACCCGATGCCCTGTGGGCCGATCTGGAGCGACACGGAGTGCCCACGCGTGCATGAGACCGATCCAACCAGAGGAGGAGACGATGCGACCAGTTCGGAGTGGGGGCGGGGCAGCGACCGCGCGACAGCACACGGAGGACTCGGGCGCCGGTGAGCCGTGCCCGGCCGGCGGGACCGTGATCGCATGACCGACTCGCTCGATTTCGATCTGCTGGCCCGCGTGTGCAACCCACCCGGGGTCTCCGGGTTCGAGGACGCGGTCCAGCACGTCGTCTCCACCGAGCTTCAGGCATCGTGCGACGAGGTGCGGTGGGACAGTCTCGGCAACGTGATCGGCCTCAGGCGCGCCGCGTCCGGCGGTCCCGCCCGACGCGTCGTCATCTCCGCTCACGCCGACGAGATCGGGATGATGGTCAAGCACATCTGCCCCGAGGGCTGGATTCGCTTTCAGCCGATCGGCGGTCTCCACGCTCCCTCGATCGTGTCCCAGATGGTCGTGGTGCACGGTCGCGAGCCCGTCCGCGGCGTCATCGTCCCCGATCATGGGGAGGCCGAGACGGCTCCACGGCTCGAGGACATGCAGATCGACCTCGGTCGTCCCCCCGAGGAGGTGCGGCAACTCGTCGCCGTCGGCGACCCGATCACCTTCGCGGGCGAGGTCGCGTGGCTCAACGACCAGGTCGTCACCGGACGCAACTTCGACGATCGGATCGGTACCTACTGCCTGGTCGAGGCGATGCGCCAGCTGGGCCCGACCGAGGTCGACGTCTACGCGGTGAGCAGCGCCCAGGAGGAGGTCGGGGTCCGCGGGGCGACCGTCGCCGCGCATGCGATCGACGCCGACATCGGCCTCGCCATCGATGGGAGCATCTGCACGGGCCCGTTCCCGCGGCCGCACGACCCGACCTGTGACTTCGGCGCGGGCACCGGCGTCTACGTGATGGATCGCCTCACCATCGGCCACCCCGGCCTGGTCTCGTTCCTGCTCCAGTTGGGCGAACGAGAGGCGATCCCGTGCCAGAAGAACATCGGGGGAGGGACGGACGCCTCCGCGATTCAACGCGCGCGCGGCGGAGCCGTGGCGACCACGGTCGGCGCCCCCGTGCGCTACATGCACTCGACGGTGCAGCTGTGCCATGTGCGCGACATCACCGCCACCGTCGCTCTGCTCAAGGCCTTCCTCGAGCACGCCCACGAGCTCCCGCTGGGCGTGGCATGAGAATCACCGCCGTCACCGCGACCCCCGTTCGGCTTCCGGTGCCGAGCGCCCCCTACCCCTCCGAGTCAGCCGGAACGAAGGTCCATTGGCACGGCAAGCGCAGCCGGATCACGCCCCTTCGCCCGGATCCGATCCTCGAGTACGTGCTCGTTCGCATCGAGACCGACGAGGGCCTCACCGGCGTCGGCGAGGCCCAGGCCGACATCGGCTTCTTCGGGCAGACCGTCGAGGAGGTGCGCGTCAGCGTCGAGGACTATCTCGGCCCGCAACTCGTCGGCAAGGATCCGCTCAACCGGGAGTACCTCCTGGGCCTGCTCGACTTCCGCGACAACTCCTGTGCGAGGTCGGGCATCGACCTCGCATTGCACGATCTCGTGGGCAAGGCCCTGGGCGTCCCGGCCTCGCTGCTGATCGGCGGCGCCTCACGAGAGCGGATCCAGGTGGCCGTCGAGATCGCAGGCGGACCGCCCGAGGCCATGGCCGAGGCCTGCCGGACGTTCATGGCCCGGGGGGTCCGCGCGTTCAAGGCCAAGATCGGCGGCCATCCGGACGCCGACGCCGAGCGGCTGCGTGCGATCCGCGAGGCGGTCGGCCCGGACGTGTCGCTGCGGGCCGACGCCAACCAGGGCTACGACACCAAGGAGGCGATCCGACTCTGCCGTCTCGCGGAACGGGACGGTGTCGGCCTCGAGCTCCTGGAGCAGCCCGTCGCGTCCTGGAACCTGCAGGCGATGGCTGAGGTTCGGCGCGCCGTCGACACCCCGATCGAGGCCGACGAGAGCTGCTACTCGATCCACGACGCGATGCAGATCGTGCGTCACGACGCCGCCGACGTGCTGAACATCAAGCTCGGCAAGGCCGGGGGTCTGTACGCCGCGAAGAAGATCGCCGCCATCGCGGAGGCCGCTGGGCTGCGGTGCGTCCTGGGCACCGCCTTCGGGCTGGGGCTCGAAATCGCCGCCAAGCTGCAGCTCGCCGCCTCGACGATGCTGGTGGTCGACGCGGTCGAGTTCACCGAGCTCGGCCTGCACGGCACGCTCCTGCAGCCTCCGCACCGCGAGCTCCTCGCTCTGCCGCTCGAGGACGGGTGCCTGCCCGTACCGGGTGGTCCTGGGTTGGGCGTCATCCTCGACGAGGAGGAGGTCGCGCGCTGGCAGCGGTGAGGCCGCTCCCGCGAGCCGGCGATCGCCCCCTCCACCGGCGTCGCCGACGCCCGCCCGGCCGGTGGCCGCTTGGCCGGTGGCTAGGCGAGGTCGGTCAGCGCCGGTATCGGCGGCTCGGATGCGGCCATGCGGTCCACGAGGTGACTCACCAGATCACTCCTGACCGTGCGATACGCCGGATCGTCCCAGCGATTCACCAGTTCACCCGGGTCATTGGCAAGATCGAACAGCTCGCCGAACTCTCGCCCGGCGTAATGCGTCAGCTTCCACTGCGCGGTGCGCACGGTGCGCATGTCGAGCTCCCAGTAGAGGTCGGTCCGCTCGACCAGCACCGATTCACGGCCCTCCCCCGGGTGGCCGAGCAGCGTGTCCACGAGCGAGGTGCCCTGCATCCCGGCGGCCGGTTCGATCCCGGCGAGCTCGAGGATGGTGGAGGTGATGTCAATCTGCTCCACGAGTCCGTCGACCTGGCGCGGTGGCGCTCCGGGAACGCGGATGATCGTCGGGACGCGCAGGAGGCAGTCATAGTGGTGGGGCCCCTTGAACAGCAGGCCGTGGTCGCCCAGCAGTTCACCATGGTCGGACATGAAGATGACGACGGTGCGATCGGCCAGATCCCCGAGCGCGGCCATCACCCGTCCGACCTGATCGTCGATCAGAGTCACCATCCCGTAGTAATGAGCGACGAGACGGCCCCACATCTCCGCGTCGACCTGACGGAGGTCAGCCCTCGTCCGGGGCAGGCTCCCGACACCCTTGCGGTTCGCCGCCAGCCCCAGCACGAGGTCAACCTTCCCGACGTGCGCATCCAGGAAGTGAGGCGGCTTGTCATCGAGCTCCCCCGGTGTGTAGGAGGGCTGCGGCACATCCCCGGGGTCGTACATCGACGCATAGGGTTCCGGAGGCGCGAACGGATGGTGCGGGTCGACGAATGACACCGTCGCGAAGAATGGCTCTCGCGGACCCGACTCGAGAAAGCTCACCATCTCGTTGCCCGCCCACGACGAGAAGTGTGCCTCGGCCGGAAGGCTGCGGACCCACACCTGCAGGGAGTCGTCATAGGTGACGAGCCGAGCGTCGTCCACATGATCCGGATAGTTGGCACTCAGCCAGTCGCGATACGCGCTGTGGGCATGGGGACGGAGATTCTCGGCGATGTTGGCGATCCCAAAGCCGAACGTCGGGTCATCGCCGCGCCTGGACTGGTGCGGAGACAGATGCAACTTGCCATACAGCACCGTGTCATATCCGGCATCGGCCAACCGTTGCATGAAGGTCACCTCGTGAGCCGGGAGGCGCATGCCATTCCACCGCACCCCGTTGACATGGGGGTAGCGGCCCGTGGCGAACGCCGCCCGCGACGGCATGCAGTTCGGGCTGGCGGCGTACATGTTCCGGAAGTTGCTCCCCGTGCGGGCGAGGGCATCCGTATGCGGTGTCTGGATGACCGAGTTGCCATTGACCCCAAGGGCGTCGAAGCGCTGCTGGTCGGTGTACACCAACAGGAAGTTCGGGCGCTCCACGGTCAACGATGCACCCGGCGGCCGGGTTCACGGGCTGACACTGCGCGGGGGTATGCTCCCCAGGATGCAGGAGTTGGCACAGCGTGTGGCCGCAGACCGTTCACCTACGCCCGGATGGTACCGATCCGGGCGACCGGGCACCGTTCCCTGCGCTCCTCCCGGGCCAGTTGGACGTTGAGCCGGTGACCGTGTCAACCGGCCCGCACGACGCCGTCGTCACGCTCGCGGCGGGCGATCCCGTCGGCCTGGCCTGCGTCGACCTCGCGGCCGGCCAGGAGGTGCTCGTCGGTGACCGGCACCTCACCGTCCGTGAGGCGATCCCCCGCGGGCACAAACTCGCGCTGACAGACCTGCCGGCCGGGAGCGAGGTCCGCAAGTACGGTCAGCCGATCGGCCTGGCCACGCGCGGGATTCGCGCCGGCGAGCACGTGCACGAGCACAACCTCCGTTCGCCGGCGGGCGGCGACGGCTCGCGCTTCGGGCCGGTTGACGCGCCGGTCGAATGGACATCCCCTCAGGGGACGGCGCAGGGACGCACCTTTGACGGCTTTCTCCGCTCCGACGGCCGCGCGGGCACCCGCAACCACCTGGCGATCATCAGCACCGTCAACTGCTCGGCGACCGTGGTGAAGCGGATCGCCGCGGCGTTCTCGGGGCCCGACGGCCTCGCGGAGCACCCGGGGGTCGACGGCGTGCTCCCCATCACGCACGGCACCGGCTGCGGGCTGGCCGCCGACGGCGAGGGGCTGGCGCTCCTGCGACGCACGCTCACCGGATATGCCCGACACCCCAATGTCGGTGGAGTCGTGCTCGTCGGTCTCGGCTGCGAGGTCAACCAGATGGCGGAGCTGACCGACGGCCTCGGGCTCGTGGCGCCGCTCGTGATCCAGGAGCTCGGGGGCTCGGCGGCATCCGTCCGGCGAGGAATCCACCAGGTGCGCGAGCTGCTGCCCGACCTGGAGCGCAGGCGGACGCCGCTACCGCTCGCCGCGCTCATCCTGGGTCTCAACTGTGGCGGCTCGGACAGCTGGTCGGGGGTGAGCGCCAACCCCGTGCTGGGCGCCGCCGTCGACCGCCTGGTGGCGGCCGGAGGCACCGCGGTGCTGGCGGAGACACCGGAGATCCATGGGGCGGAGCACCTCCTCACGCGGCGCGCCGCTTCGCCGGAGGTGGCAGCGGCGCTGCTCGACCGGGTCGCCTGGTGGGAGCGCTACACGGCCGCGCAGGGGGAGAGCCTGCAGAGCAACCCATCCCCGGGCAACCGCGCGGGCGGGATCACGACGATCGAGGAGAAGTCGCTCGGCGCCGTGGCCAAGGGGGGAACGACGCCGCTCCGCGCCGTCTACCGCTACGCCGAGCCCGTGACCGAGCACGGCCTGGTCTTCATGGACACGCCCGGCTACGACCCGGTGTCGGTGACGGGGATCGTGGCCGGGGGGGCGAACATCGTCGCCTTCACCACCGGGCGGGGCTCGGTCTTCGGCTGCCGGCTCGCGCCGAGCCTGAAACTCGCCTCGACCAGTGAGCTCTACAGGCGGATGCGCGATGACATGGACGTCGACTGCGGCGCCGTGCTCGACGGCAGCGCGACGGTCAGCGAGCTCGGCGAGCGGCTGTTCGAGGAGATCATCGCCGTGGCCTCGGGTCGACGCACGAAGAGCGAGGAGTTCGGCGTGGGCGACGAGGAATTCGTGCCGTGGCAGCTGGGAGCCGTGCTGTGAGGGGGCTCGTCACCGCCGGCGAGACGATGGGACTGCTCGTCCAGTCGACGCCGGGCGTCCCGCGGGCCGGAGAGGCGATGGCGTTCGGGATCGGCGGGTCGGAGTCCAACGTCGCGATCGGGGTGCGGCGGCTCGGCGTGCCCGCGGTCTGGATCGGGCGGCTCGGCGACGACGCCGCGGGCGCCCTGGTCAGGCGCGAACTCCGCGCCGAACAGGTGGAGGCGGCGGCCACGACCGATCCGGCGCCGACCGGACTGATGATCCGCTGGCGGCCCGCCCCCCAGCGGGGCCGCGTGGAGTACTTCCGTCAGGGCAGCGCCGGATCGCACCTCTGTGCCTCCGACATCCCCGATGCGCTCGTCGCGGACGCCGCCGTCTTCCATGCCAGCGGCATCACGCTCGCCCTGGGCGATGACCCCGCCCGGGCCATCGCGCACGCGGTCGCGGTGGCACGGGCGGCGGGCGTGACCGTCAGCTTCGACCTCAACTACCGCCGCGCGCTGTGGGACGAGACCGCCGCCGCGCCGGCGCTGACGGCCGCCGTGGCCCAGTCCGACGTCGTGTTCGCCGGAGCGCAGGAGGCGGCGATCGTGACCGGGACCATCGACCCCCTGGAATCGGCGCTCGCGCTGGAGGCGCTCGGCCCCACCCAGGTCATCATCACGCTCGGCGCCGCCGGCTGCCTGGCCCGGATCGATCACACCACCCACGAGGTCCCGGCGCTGAGCGTGGCCGTGCTCGACACCGTTGGCGCCGGCGATGCGTTCGTCGCCGGGTACCTGGCGGAGCTGGTCCTGGGCGCGCCCGTCGAGCGACGGCTCGCGACCGCCGTCGCGGCCGGTGCCCTGGCCGTGACCGTCTCGGGCGACTGGGAGGGCATGCCCGACCGCCGGTCGCTCGAGCTGCTCGGGCAGGTCGAACCAGTGGTGCGCTGACCCGGCCAGGCCGGCCGGCGGTCAGCGGACCGCCGGCCCGGCGGCGGCCTCAATTTCCCATCCCGCCAGGCGATTACCGGTGAAAGGGTAGTCTCCGGTGGGGTGCCATTTTCTTGACCATTGACGAGCAGCGATCGGCTCCGCGCGGCGAGCTGGACGAGCTGCTGGGGGTGATCGACCATCTTCCAGCGATGGTCGCCTACTGGGATCGAGCGTGCCGCAACCGTGTCGCCAACCGGGCGTACGTCGACTGGTTCGGCGTGACCCCGGAGGAGCTGCACGGCAAGCACATCCGCGACCTGCTCGGCCCCGAGCTCTATGCCAGGAACCTCCCCCACATCGAGGGGGTGCTCGCCGGCGAGGCTCAGGAGTTCCAGCGCACGCTCGTCGACACGAGCGGCGCCACCCGGTACACGCAGGCCTCGTATGTGCCGGACCTCGTCGCGGGCGAGGGGCGCGGCTTCCACGTGCTCGTCGCCGACATCAGCGCGCGGGTCCGGGCCGAGCGGGCCGCCGCACTGAGCAGCGACCGCTACCGCGCGCTCGTCCGCAGCGTGCCCGGTGGCTTCGTGCTGCTGTTCGATGCCGACCTGCGCTTCCTCGTCGCAGACGGCGAGGAGCTCGAGCTGTTCGGCTACACGCGCGAGACGCTCGAGGGCCGCATGCTGCACGAGGCCTTCCCGGCGGCGTTGGCGGCCGAGCTCGAGCCGCGCTACCACGCGGCGCTGGCGGGCCGGTCGGTCTCCTGGCAGCGGGACATCGGGCACCGCGTCTTCAGCCTCCGCGCGGGGCCGGTGCGCGAGAGCGATGGAGCGATCAACGCCGGGATGGTCATCTGCATCGACATCACCGAGCAGCGCCGCAACGAGGCGACGGCCGCCGCCCTGCGCGACGTCGCGCGGCTCGTCGCCGACCACGCCACGCCGGCCGCCGTCGCCGGCTCCGTCACGGCGCACCTGCGGAAGCTCTTCAACCTCGAGATGGCGATGGTCTTCCGCTTCGATCCCAGCGGCACCGCCGGGCTGCTCGCGATCGACCCCCCGCTGACGGAGGGGGGGCGGGCAGGTCACGGTCGTGCCCGGCGACCGGACGGCGACGGGCGCGGTCCTGCGCACGGGACGCGCGGCCGCCGTCAACTACGGGGAGCATCCCCCGCAGACGGCGCCGTTCCGGGATCGTGGCCTGCGTGCGGGCGCGGCGGCGCCGATTCGCGTCAACGGACGCCTGTGGGGCGCCCTCGCGACCGCCTCGGCCGACCCGGACCGGGCCGGACCGGAGATGCTCGAGCCACTCGAGAGCTTCGCCGACCTCGTCCAGCTGGCCATCGGCAACGCCGAGGCGTGGCAGACCCTGACCCATCAGGCCACCACCGACGCCGTCACCGGCCTGCCGAACCGGCAGTGGTTCGACCAGAGCCTCGCCAATGAGATCGCCCGGGCGCAGCGCCACGGGCGCCCGCTCAGCCTCGTCCTGCTCGACCTCGACAACTTCAAGCGCGTCAACGACATCCACGGCCACCCGGTGGGCGATCGCGTCCTGCACGAGCTCGGCGCCCGGCTGAGCGCTCAGGCGCGCCGGAGCGAGACGGTGGCGCGGATCGGCGGGGAGGAGTTCGCCTGGATCCTGGCCGAGACCGACGGTGAGGACGCCTTCACGGCCGCCGACCAGGTCCGAGCCGCGATCGCCTCGGCCCCGTTCGTCGACGTGGGGCCGCTCACCGTCTCGGCCGGGGTCAGCACGCTCACCGCCGGCGGCACGAGCGAGCGCCTGATCGCCGAGGCGGACGCCGCCATGTACGAGGCCAAGCGCGGCGGCCGCAACCGGACGGTGCTGTTCGGCACCGTCCCGGGGCCCACGGCTGTAGGCGAGGGCCGGGCCCGCTCGCGCGTGTGAGCCGCCGATCGGGCCGCGACGGTAGGCTTCAGAACATGGCCGCCAACTGGAACGACCTCGCCGATCAGCAACTCGGGGGCGCGGTGCTGAGCCGTAACGACGCTCGTGCGATCCTCGCCGCCCCCGACGAGGAGGTCATGGACCTGGTCGCCGCGGGCGCGCGCCTGCGCCGGGAGCACTTCGGCGACTGGGTGAAGGTCAATTACCTCGTCAACCTGAAATCGGGTCTCTGCCCGGAGGACTGCGGCTACTGCTCGCAGCGCCTCGGTTCCGAGGCCGACGTCCTGAAGTACCGCTGGCTCCCCCAGGAGGAGGCTCTGGCTCAGGCGCGGGCCGGCATCGAGGGCGGCGCCTCGCGCATCTGCATGGTGGCCAGTGGCCGCGGCCCGAGCGCCGGCGACGTCGAGCGGTTCGCCGAGCTCGTCGACGAGCTGAAGGCCGAGCACCCGCACGTCGAGGTGTGCGCCTGCCTCGGCCTCCTGCGCGACGGCCAGGCGGAGATGCTGAAGGCCGCCGGCGTGGACGCGTACAACCACAACCTCAACACGGCCGAGTCCCGCTACGCCGAGATCTGCAGCACCCACACCTATGACGACCGCGTGCAGACGGTGCAGCGGGCCAAGCAGGCCGGTCTGTCACCGTGCTCGGGGCTGATCGTCGGGATGGGGGAGAGCGACGACGAGGTGATCGACACCCTCTTCGCGCTGCGCGAGCTCGACAGCGACTCGATCCCGGTGAACTTCCTGATGCCCTTCGACGGCACGCCGCTCGCCGGGACCTCGCTGCTCACGCCGCTGCGTTGCCTGCGCATCCTCGCGCTCGCCCGCTTCACCTGCCCGGATCGCGAGATCCGCATGGCCGGCGGCCGAGAGATGCATCTGCGCTCGCTGCAACCGGTCGCGCTGCACCTGGCCAACTCGCTCTTCCTCGGGGACTATCTGACGAGCGAGGGGCAGGCGGCCGCCGCGGACCTCGAGATGATCGCCGACGCCGGGTTCCGCGTGCGCTCCTCCGGGCACGACGCCGGGGAGATCGCCGCGGCGCGGACGCCGGAGGTGGCGCTGCGGCGGCGGGGCGCCGGCACCGAGCTCGCGCCCAACGCGTGAGCCCCGGCACGCGGACGCGGTGCGTGACGTGGCGCCGGCGCGCACGGTGAGGTCGCTCACGGATCGTGACCGCGGCCTGGTGTGGCATCCCTACGCGCCGCTGCGCGGGCCGGATCCCTACGCGGTCCTCGCCGCCGGAGGCGTGCGGCTGACGCTCGAGTCCCCGCGCGGGGAGCGCCACGAGGTGATCGACGCGATGAGCTCCTGGTGGTGTGCGATCCACGGGTACCGCCACCCCGTCCTCGACGCGGCCGTGCGCGGACAGGTCGACCGCTTCAGCCACGTGATGTTCGGCGGCCTCACCCACGAGCCGGCGGTCGCGCTCGCCGAGCGGCTCGTCGAGCGGGCGCCGGGGCCGCTCGGCCACGTGTTCTTCGCCGACTCGGGGTCGGTGTCGGTCGAGGTCGCGATGAAGCTCGCGGTCCAGTATCAGGCGGCGGCCGGGGCGCCGCAGCGCCAGCGCTTCGCCGCGCTGCGCGGCGCCTATCACGGCGACACGACCGGCGCGATGAGCCTGTGCGACCCGGTCGACGGGATGCACTCGCTCTTCCCGGGACTCGTCGCCGACCAGCTCTTCCTCCCGCGCCCCCCGGCGGCGGCGACGGCGGGCGGCACGCTCGCCGACCTGGGCAACCCGACCGACGCGGCCGACCCGGCCGACCCGGCCGACCCGGGCTCCGCCGAGCTCCGTCGTTGGGCCGCCGAGGCGGAGGAGCTGATCGCGCGTCACGCCGACACCCTGGCGGCGATCGTCGTCGAGCCGGTGCTCCAGGGCGCCGGCGGCATGCACGTCTATCCGCCCGCGTGTCTCATCGCGCTGCGGCGGCTCGCCGACGAGCATGGGCTGCTCCTGATCGCCGATGAGATCGCCACCGCCTTCGGGCGGACGGGCCGGTGGTTCGGCGGCGACTGGGCCGGTGTGGCACCCGATGTGATGTGCGTCGGCAAGGCGCTGACGGGCGGATACATGACCCTCGCCGCGGTGCTCTGCAGCGGCCGGGTGGCCGAGGCCATCACCGCCTCGCCGCAGCCGGCGCTGCTGCACGGTCCGACGTTCATGGCCAACCCACTCGCCTGCGCCGTCGCCGGTGCGTCCCTCGACCTGCTCGACGAGGCGCTGCTCGACCGCGTCGGGACGATCGGCCGCGGTCTCTCTCACGCGCTGCAGCCGGCGCGGGAGCTCGGCTCGGTGGCGGACGTGCGGGTCCTCGGCGCCGTCGGGGTCGTGCAGCTGCGCGAGCCGGTGGACGTGGTGGCGGTGACCCGCGCCGCGCTCGCCCGCGGTGTCTGGGTGCGTCCCTTCCGGGATCTCGTCTACACGATGCCGCCGTACGTGTGCGAGCCCGGTGAGGTCGAGGCGATCGGCGCAGCGATCGTCGGCGCGGTCGCCGAGGTGCACGGCTGATGGGGGCGATGCAGGACTGGCTGGCGGCGGCGGCGGCCGAGCGCGAGCGGTGCCACCGGGTGCGCCGGACCGATTCGGAGCGCAGCCCCGCGGGCCGCACCGACCTCCTGGATCTCGCCTCCAACGACTACCTTGGCCTGGCCGCCGACCCGCGCCTGCGCGAGGCGGCCGCGGCGGCCCTCGCCCGCTTCGGCGCCGGTGCCCGCGCCTCGCGCGTCGTCGTCGGCACGACGCAGGCGCACGAGGAGATCGAGCACGAGCTGGCCCGGCTCACCGGCCAACCGAGCTGTCTGGTCTTCTCGAGCGGGTACGCGGCGAACCTCGGCGTCCTCACCGCGCTGGGCAGCGCCGAGACGCTGCTCATCACCGACGCGCACGTGCACGCGTCGCTGATCGACGGCGCTCGGCTCTCCCGCTCGCCGGTGCAGGTCGTTCCCCACGCCGACCTCGACGCGCTCGAGCGGGCGCTGCGCACGCGCGCCGAGGCCCGTGCGCTCGTGGCGGTCGAGTCGGTCTACTCGGTCTCCGGCGACGCCGCCGACCTGGCGGCCACCGCAACACTCTGCGCGCGGCACGACGCGCTGCTGATCGTCGATGAGGCGCACGGCATCGGCGTGGCGGGGGACGGACGGGGCGCCGTCCACGCCGCCGGCCTGGCGGGCGCCGGGCACGTGGTCGTCACCGCCACCCTCTCCAAGGCGCTCGGCAGCCAGGGCGGCGCGGTCCTGGGTCCCGCCGCCGTGCGCGAGCACCTGGTGAACACCGCGCGGACGTTCCTCTTCGATACCGCCCTCGCTCCGGCCGCCGCCGCTGCGGCGGCCGCCGCCTGCCGCGTCATCCTCGATGAACCGGACCGAGTGCAGCGGCTTCACGCGCTCGCGGCGGTGATCGCGACCGCGGCCGACATCCCCCGGAGCGCCGGCGCGGTGCAGTCGATCCCGGTCGGCGACCCCGAGGCGGCCGCCGAGGCCGCCGACGGGCTCTAGCGCGCGGGCGTGCTCGTCGGCTGCTTCCGGCCCCCGAGCGTGCCGGACGGCATCTCGCGGCTGCGCCTGACCGCCCGTGCCGACCTCGACCCCGACGCAGCGGCGGCCGCCGCGGCGCTTGCGGCCGCCACCGCGCGGGAGGGCGCCGAGCGGTCGCCGGCCGCCGTGGGACCGCTGGCGGGGCGCCCGTGATGGGCGCCCCACCCTCTGACGCCGGGCCACTCGCCCCGCCGGCACCGCTCCCGCGCCTGCTCTTCGTCACCGGCACCGACACCGGGGTCGGCAAGACGATCGCCACGGCCGCGATCGGCGCCGCGCTGCGCGCCGCCGGCCGGACGGTCGCCGTCTACAAGCCGACGCAAGCGGGGCTCGAGGACGGCCGCGGTGACATCGACGTCGTCCGCACGCTCGGCGGGCTCGAGAACGTCCACGAGGGCATCCGGCTCCTCCACCCGATGGCTCCGGTGGCCGCCGCAGAGCGGGAGGGGGTCGAGCTCCCACCGCTCGCGACCCACCTCGAGACCATCCGCCGGATCGCGGCGACGGTGGATCACCTGCTCGTCGAGGGCGCCGGCGGGCTTCTCGTCCAGCTCGACGGCGCCGGGCACACGCTGCCCGACATGGCGGCGGGGCTGATCGAGCAGGGGGAGACGTCGGTGGCCGCCATCGTCGTCTGCCGCGCCGCGCTCGGGACCCTGAACCACAGCGAGCTCACCTTCGAGGCCATCCAGCGGCGGCGAGTGCCGATCCACGGCGCGATCATCGGCGCCTGGCCCGAGGAGCCCGACCCGATCGAGCTCAGCAACCGCGCCTACCTCGCCGCCCACCCGGTGCCGCTGCTCGGCGCCGTTCCGGCGGGCGCCGGCGCCCTCGCGCCGGAAGCGTTCCGGCGCGACGCCGCGGGCTGGCTGCCCGGGCTGGCGGCCGACCCGCAGGCCCTCAGCTGAACTGCGCCAGGGGCGTTCAGCAGGATCTCCCAACGCTCAATTTCCCGCCAGCCGGTCGCCCCGTAGAGCGGCTCTCCGGCCAGCCACGACCCAGGGCCAGTCGCGGTGACGGCCCGTCGACATGCAACCGCGACGCGGCCGCGTGTCCCATCATCGTCCGGCACCTGATCAGATCAGCGTTCACGGCGAGCCCTCGTTGTGCGGAACGGCCACCGTAACCGCGATGCGGTCGGGAGCGGCAGCGTTTGAGGTCAATCGCCTACAGACGGCGCTCCGCCGCCAGCGCCAATCCCGCGTCCAGCGCGCGCATGTTGCTCTCCAGCGACTCGGGTCGCGCCCGGGCGGCCAGAGCCCGCCGCAGTGACCGCTCGGAGACCACGTCGGTCATGCCCACGAGGAAGCCGAGACCGACGATGTTGGCGGCGATGATCGCGCCGCAGTCACGGGCGGTGTCGACCATGGGGACCAGAACCGCCTCGCCGACGTCGAGCCCGCGCGCGGCCCGCGCGTCCATGATCAGCCGCGTGTTCGGTGCGATGTCGTGGCCATAGGCCGTGAAGGCGTCGTGGGAGAGGCAGAGGAAGAGGTCGGGCGCGCCGATCTCCGGGTAGGCGATGGGCTCATGGGACAGGATCACGTCGGATTTGGCGGCGCCCAGCCGCGCCTCGGGGCCGTAGCTCTGCGTCTGGACGACCTCGAGCCCGTCATCGATCGCCGCCTGGGCGACCAGCAGGCCGGCGAGCATGACGCCCTGCCCGCCGCGGCCCGCGATCCGGATCCCCGTCTGCACCCGTGTGGCGAGCGCGGAGCCCACCACCTGCCCGTTGCGGGTGTTGAGCTCAGCCATTGCCCGCCCTCCGGGCCCGGTCGCAGAGCGCGGCGTACTGGCGCGTGTACTCAGGCCGGATCTCCTCGCGGAAGACCCCGATCGGCAGCTGCCCGGCCAGTTCCTCCCGCGTGATCCCCTCGAGCGGCGCGGTGTGATCCCTCTCGTAGTCCAGCAGCGCACGGCCGTCGCCGAGCTTGTTCAGCCGCCCGAAGTAGGTCGGGCACTGGCTGAGGATCTCGACCAGGGCGAATCCCGGATGGCGGATCGCCGCCTCGATCATCTGGGGCATCTCGTCGAAGTCGAACGTCGTGGCGCGTGCGACGTACGTCGCTCCGGCGGCGAGCGCCAGCTCGACCGTGTCGAACGGTGACTCGATGCTTCCGAGCGCGCTGGTGGTTGAGCGGAAGCTCTGCGGCGTCGAGGGAGCGAGCTGCCCACCCGTCATCCCGTAGATGCCGTTATTGAGGACCAGCGCGGTCACGTCGATGTTGCGTCGGCACGCGTGGATCAGGTGGTTGCCCCCGATCGCGAGCGCGTCCCCGTCACCCATGACGGCCAGCACGGTCAACTCGGGGCGGGCGAGCTTGACCCCGGTCGCGAAGGTCAAGGCGCGTCCGTGCGTCGTGTGCATGGCGTTGGTGTTGAGAAAGAACGGCATCCGGCTGGCGCAGCCGATGCCGCCGATCACCACCGTCGCGTCGAGGTCGAGCTGCATGCGGTCGAAGGTGCGTGTCAGCGCTCCCATCACGTTGCCGTGGCCACAGCCCGGACACCAGACGTTCGGCATCGCCTCCTCGCGAAGGTACGCCCGCAGATGCTCTCCGTGTCTCATCGCGCCGCTCCCACCTCCTGGACCGCGTCGTGCAACGCCGTGCGGCCGGCCGCGGCGATCGCGTCCGGTTCGAGCAGCGCGCCATCCATCCGGCCCAGGTGATGGACGGGCGTCGTGCCCGCCACCGCACTCACCAGCGTCACCACCTGCCCGAGGTTGAGCTCGGCGACCACCACGGCGCGCGCGTTGCGGGCCACGGAGCCGACCAGCTCAGCGGGAAACGGCCACAGCGTCTGCAGCTCCAACAGGCCGGCCGGAATCCCCTCGGCACGCAGCTGGTGCACGGCGGCGCGTGCCGCCCGGGCGGTGATCCCGTAGGCGACCAGGACCAATTCGGCGTCGTCCAACGCCTCCTGGCGGGTGAGCGTGATCCGCTCGGCGTCCGCGGCGACCCGCTCGATCGCGCGCCGCGTGAGGCGCTCCCCGGCGTCACTCTTCGCGGCCCGTTGGTGCCCCGCCTCGTCGTGCGACAGTCCGCTGACGGTGAACCGGGCGCCCGCTCCCAGGGGCAGGAACTCGGGTGAGCCGAACGGAGCGAAGTCGTCGATCGACCCCGGTCGCGACCGGTTGACGATCGGAATGTCCGGGAGGATCACGTTCTCCCGCATGTGGGCGAGCGTGGCGTCGAGCAGCAGCACCACCGGAAGGCGGTAGCGCTCGCTCATGTTGAACGCCTCGATCGTCATCGTGTAGGTGTCCAGCACCGATGAGGCGGTGAGGGCGATCGCGGCCCGGTCGCCGTGCGAACCCCAGCGGGCCTGCATGACGTCCCCCTGGGCGGGGGACGTCGGCATCCCGGTGCTCGGCCCGACGCGCTGCCCGTCGACGATCACGCACGGGGTCTCGGTCATCGCCGCGTAGCCGATGTGCTCCTGCATGAGCGTGAACCCGGGGCCCGAGGTGGCGGTCATCGCCTTCGCCCCGGTCCAGCTCGCGCCGATCACCGCACCCATCGAGGAGAGCTCATCCTCCATCTGGATGAACACCCCGCCGCGAGGGGGCAGCAGGCGCGACATCCATTCCATGATCTCGCTCGACGGGGTGATCGGGTAGCCCGCGAAGAACGAGCAGCCGGCCGCCACAGCGCCCAGTGCACACGCCTCGTTGCCCTGAATCAGCTGTTGCACGTCGCCCTCGCTTTCAGTTGCGGTCGAGCTCGAAGACGAAGTCGGGGCAGCGAACCACGCAGATCCCGCAGAAGATGCAGCGCGAGATGTCCGTGACCTCGATCCGGTCATCATCGGCCAGGGCGAGGATCCCGGACGGGCATGACCTGATGCAGAGGTCACAGCCCTTGCACCAGCCCCGGTAGGTGGTCAGCACGGCATCGCCGTGGCGGTACCGTCTCGGCTCGAGATCCTTGACGGGACGTGCGGCGGCGGACGGCGTGCTCATGGCCGTCTCTCCGCTCGCTGTGCGATCGCTCCCGCGATCAGCTTGCCCCAGCGAACCGCCTCGACGACGGTGTCCCCGCCGTTGACGACATCCCCGCCCGCGTAGTACTTCGGATTGGCGGTGCGCCCGCTGGCAGGGTCCACCTCGGGAAGGCCGTTGCGCAGCACCAGCCCGTCCACCCAGCTGAGCAGCTCGCGGCGCGGCTGCTGGCCGATCGCGGTGATCGCGGTGTCCGCGGGCATCACGAACTCGGTGCCCTCGAGCGCCTGGGGTCGCGGCCTGCCGCCGCCGTCGGGCTGCAGTCGGGTGCGCCGCAGCTCGACCCCGGTGAGTCGGTCCGTGCCGAGGAACCGCAGCGCATCGGTCAGCACCTCGAGGCGCACGCCCTCCGCCTTGGCCTCGGCGACCTCGTGGGCGTAGGCGGGCATCTGCGCCTCCCCGCGACGGTAGACCATGGTCACCTCACCCGCCCCGAGGCGGACCGCGATGCGAGCGACGTCGACGGCGGTGTTGCCCCCACCGATGACCAGCACCCGCTGGCCGATGTCGGTGACCCGCCCCGCCTTCACCTGCTCGATGAAGTGCAGCGAGGTCCACACCCCGGGCAGGTGGTCCCCGGGATAGTCGACCGTGACGTCTGCGCCCATGCCCACGGCCAGCACGATCGCCTCGCACTCTGCCTCGAGGGCGTGCAGGGCCTCCGCGCTCTCGATCGGGTGGCCGAAGCGAAGCTCGGCGCCGAGCTCGGCGATCATCTGGGTCTCGGCGGGCAGCGGCTCGTTCAGCTGGCGGTAGGGCGCGATGGCTCGGCGCACGAGCCCCCCGGGCTCGCCGCGCGCCTCGTAGACGGTCACCGCGAAGCCGCTCGCGGCCAGCTCGCCGGCGCAGGCGAGGCCGCCGGGGCCCGCCCCGATCACGGCGACGCGCTCGTCGCGCCGGCTCACCGGCGCACGCCTGGCCGGCGGCCGGGCAAGGCCCCAGTCGGCGGCATAGCGGTGCAACGCCCCGATCTCGATCGGTCGTCGAGCCTCCCGACTGAGCACGCATCCCGCCTCACAGAGCACCTCCACCGGGCAGCAGCGCGCGCAGGTCCCGCTCAACAGGTTGGCCGCAAAGACCGTCGTCGCCGCGCTGTCGGGGTCATCGCCGGCGAGCGACTCGATGAAGGCCGGTATGTCGACGTCGGCCGGGCATGCGACGACGCACGGGGCCGGCGCCTCGGGCACGCCGCAGAGCAGGCATCGCTCGGCCTCAGCCCGGACCTGCCGAGCGGTCAGCGCCGGCCTCAGCTCCTCGGTGAGAGCCGGAGGAATGGGGAAGCCGGAATCTGTGACGCGAGTCTGGAACACGGCCGCTGACCTGTCCACTGCAACGTCGCACGCGCGGCCGCTCCGGGCATCCGCAGGAGTGCTGATCGGAGCTGCGGGTTACCGCCGACGGAGCTGCACGGAATCGCGCTGTACGCGGTCCTCCGACTCCGTTAACAAGAACCTGACAGGCAGAACCTGACGGGCACAACCGAGGCGGGAGGGACAGAGATGGTTACGCGAGAACTGCCGCGTGACAGCTGGGCAGCATACCTTGAGCGGCTCACCATCGAGCTGTACAACGCCCCCGTCACGATCGAGGTCACCGACCCTCAGGAGGAGGTGACGATCACGCGCCGGGAGGCGACGCGGATGGCCCTGCAGGCCCTCGCCTTTGACCAGCGCGATGAGGTCTTCGAGGTCTCGGTGGCGCGCGGTGGACCCCACCTGCCCACGGTGCTGCGTCACCTCGTCGATCATCCCGCGCGGATCGAGGTGGACGGACCGGTCGCGATCACCCCACGGTTCCTCGCCGTGCTCGGTGAAGCGGGGGTCAGAACCGTCGTGCGGATCTCACCCGAGGGAGAGTTCTCCGGGTAGGCCAGAACGTGTCGGCGAGCCGCTCAGCTCGCGGCGTCCTCGGTCCCCGCCCACCCGGTGAGCCCGACGATCCGCAGCACGAGCAGCCGCACGAACGGGGCCTCGCCCCCGTACTGGGGGTAGCGCGCGGCCAAGTCCGCGGCAAGCGCCGGCTCGCGCTCGCCGGGGTCGGGCTCGTGCCGCAGCTGCGCCCGTACCCACCAGAGCTTCGTCCAGTCGCTCGCGTCCCACCGATCGGCGAGCAGCGCGGCCCGTGGATCGCGCTCGAGGTTGCGCTCGCGCTGTAGGCGGGGGGCGAGCTTCGGCTTGACGCGGTCGATCGGCATCGCGACGTATCCGTCGGGATCGATGACGTAGACGACCGGGATGACGTCGACGCCGCGCTCCGGGTGCACGGTGCAGAGGACGCCGTGGTCGTGCGCCCTCAGCCGGGCGAGGGCCTCCTCATCACTCAGCCGCATCGCCACACCAACGGGACCCGCCGCTCAACGGCCGCGCCAGACCGGTTCGCGCTTCTCGAAGAAGGCCTGCACGCCCTCCCGGATGTCCTCGGTGGCGAAGGCGAGCGTCAGCTGCGCGTGCAGGAAGTCGAGCGCGTCGGCGAGCGCCATGTCCTGCTGACGGAACATCGCGTCCTTGCCGAGCCGCATCAGCAGGGGGGACTTCGCGGCGAGCCGTCCCGCCCAGTCGGCGACGGCGGCATCGAAGCCGTCGTCGGGCACGACCCGGTTGACGATCCCGATCCTCGCCGCCTCGTGGGCGTCGATCCGCTCCCCGAGCAGAAGCAGCTCGTTGGTCTTCTTGCGCCCGACGTTGCGGTAGATGAGCGCCATGATCATGAACGGGAAGACGCCGACGTTGATCTCGGGCGTGCCGAACGTGGCCCGGTCGGAGGCGACGACGAGGTCGCAGGCGAGCGCCAGGCCGAGCGCGCCGGCCAGCACGTGGCCGCGCGCCGCGCAGACGGTCGGCTTGCCGAGCGAGCCGATCAGCGTGAACAGGCGGGGGAACCGCTCGGTGGCGAGGTGCTTGTGGGCGAGCGGCACCTCCGCGGCGAACCCGCCGAGGTCCCCGCCCGAGCTGAACACCGTGGCGTGGCTCGAGGCGAGCACGACGCAGCGCACGCCCTCGTCGTCCCGCGCCCGCTCCAGGGCGACGATCAGCGCGTCGAGCATCGCGTCGGACAGCGCGTTGCGGGTGTCCGGATCGTCCATCGTGATGGTCACGATTCCCGCGCCGGTGGACTCGTAGCGGACGGGTGCGTCGTCGTTCATGTCTCTCGGGCCTCCTGGGCCTCACATGCGGAACACGCCGTACCCGACCGGCGCAAGCGGTGCCTGCGCGCATGCGGCAAGCGCCGTGGCCAGCACGTCCCGGGTGGCCCGCGGATCGATGATGCCGTCGTCCCACAGCCGTGCCGTCGAATAGATCGGCCGGCCCTGCAACTCGTACTGGTCACGCAGCCGCGCGCCGGTTTCCTCCTGGCCGACCTCGCGCATCACGGTCGCCGCCTGCTCGCCGCCCATCACGCTGATGCGCGCGTTCGGCCACATGAAGAGGAAGCGCGGCGAGTACGCCCGCCCGCACATGCCGTAGTTGCCGGCGCCGAAGCTCCCGCCGATCACGACGGTCAGCTTCGGCACGCGCGCGCAGGCGACGGCCGTCACCATCTTGGCGCCGTCCTTGGCGATGCCGCCCGTCTCGTAGTCGCGCCCGACCATGAACCCGGCGATGTTCTGCACGAAGAGCAGCGGGATCCCGCGCCGGTCGCAGAGCTCGATGAAGTGGGCGGCCTTCAGCGCCGACTGGCTGAACAGGATGCCGTTGTTGGCGATGACCCCGACCGGGTGCCCGTCGAGGTGAGCGAAGGCGCACACGATCGTCGTCCCGTAGAGGGCCTTGAACTCGTGCAGCTCCGAGCCGTCGACGATCCGCCTGAGCACCTCGCGCACGTCATAGGGGGTGCGCGGGTCGAGCGGGACGACGTCGAGGATCTCCTCCGGGTCGGCGGCCGGTGGACGCGGTGCGCGCCGCTCCCACGGTGGCGTGGCCGGCGCTGGCAGCGTCGCCACGATGTCCCGCACGATCTGCAGCGCGTGGTCGTCGTTCTCGGCGAGGTGGTCGACGACGCCCGAGGTGCGGGCATGCACGTCGCCACCCCCGAGCTCCTCGGCGCTCACCTCCTCGCCGGTCGCGGCCTTCACGAGCGGCGGGCCGCCGAGGAAGATCGTCCCCTGGTTGCGGACGATCACCGTCTCGTCGCACATCGCGGGCACGTAGGCGCCGCCCGCCGTGCACGATCCCATCACGCAGGCGATCTGGGGGATCCCGAGCTTCGACAGGTTCGCCTGGTTGTAGAAGATCCGCCCGAAGTGGTCGCGGTCGGGGAACACCTCGTCCTGCATCGGCAGGAACGCTCCCCCGGAGTCGACCAGGTAGAGGCACGGCAGGTGGTTCTGCAGGGCGATCTCCTGCGCGCGCAGGTGCTTCTTGACGGTGAGCGGGTAGTACGTGCCGCCCTTCACCGTCGCGTCGTTGGCGACGATCACGCAGAGCCGCCCGTGCACGGTCCCGACTCCGGTGATCATCCCGGCTCCCGGCGCGTCGCCGTCATACAGGCCGTGGGCGGCGAGCGCGGAGAGCTCGAGGAACGGGGCGCCTGGGTCGCAGAGGCGCTCGACGCGGTCGCGCGCGAGCAGCTTGCCGCGGGCGACGTGGCGTTCCCGGGCCCGCTCCCCGCCGCCGGCCCGCGCCTGCGCCAGCCGCGCGTTCAGCTCCTCGATCAGGGCGAGGTGCCCGCCGCGCGCCGTGTCGGTGCTGCTCATCGCGTCTCCTCCTCCGGGTCGAGGATCGCCACGAGCGGCTGACCGAGCGCCACCCGGTCGCCCGGCTGCAGCGACAGGCCGGCGACGACGCCCGCGTGCGGCGCCGTGATCGAGAGTTCCATCTTCATCGATTCGAGCACGAGCAGCAGGTCGCCCGGCTGCACCGCCTCGCCGTCGGCCACCTCGACGAGCAGGACGGTGCCCGGCATCGGCGCCTCGAGTGACCCGTGCAGGACACCGCCCTCCGAGCGCGCGGGGACCGCGGTGCGCACGGCGAGGTGGTGGCCGTCTCGCGCGATCCACACGCATTCCTCGCTCACCACCACGGCGTAACGTCGCTCGATCCCGTCGAGCGTGATGCGGGCCCGCTGGCCCGCATCCCACCGGATCGCCGCGTCCCAGGCGACGTCGCCGAGGCGGACCCGCCCGTCGCCCACCCGCGCCTCCGGGCGGTCGGCGAGCGCGCGCCGCCAGGGCCCGGCCGGGCGGCTGGTCCCGGCGGCGGCGAGCATCGCGGCGGGGACGAGGTCCGCCGGCGGGGCGCTGTCGAGCTCGGCGAGCACACGCTCGAGCAGCCCGGTGTCCTGCTCCCCGGCCCGGACGTCATCGCGCGCGATCAGCGCGCGGGTGAAGGCGGCGTTCGTGCTCACCCCGACGAGATCGAACGTGGCGAGCGCGCGGTCGAGGCGCTGGAGCGCCGTCTCACGGTCGGGCCCGTGGGCGATCACCTTCGCGAGCATCGGGTCATATGCGGTCCCCACCTCGGTCCCCTGCCGGACCCCGGAATCGACCCGCACCCCGGCGTCCACCGGCTCGCGATAGGCGCGGATCAGCCCGGTCGAGGGGAGAAAGCCGTGGCTCGGGTCCTCCGCGTACAGTCGCGCCTCGACGGCGTGCCCGCGCGGGACGAGCGCGGCCTGGTCGAGGGTGAGGGGCCGTCCGGCGGCGACCCGCAACTGCTCCTGGACGAGGTCGACCCCGTAGACGAGCTCGGTCACCGGGTGCTCGACCTGCAGTCGCGTGTTCATCTCGAGGAAGAAGAACTCGTGCCCGTCGGCGGGGGTGATGAACTCGATCGTGCCGGCGCTCTCATACCCGCAGCGTCGCGCCAGCGCGATCGCGGCCTGCCCCATCCGGGCGCGGCGCTCCGCGTCGATCACCGGTGAGGGGGCCTCCTCGACGACCTTCTGATGGCGGCGCTGCAGCGAGCACTCGCGCTCGCCGAGGTGGATGACGTTGCCGTGGCGGTCGGCGAGCACCTGCACCTCGATGTGGCGCGGGCGCTCGAGGTAGCGTTCGATGAGCACGCGCCCGTCGCCGAAGGCGGCCGTCGCCTCCCGTCGTGCCGCGTCGAGGGAGGCGTCGAGCTCCTCGGCCGCCCGCACGACGCGCATGCCCTTGCCGCCGCCGCCGGCGAGCGCCTTGATCACGACGGGAAAGCCGTGCTCGGCGCAGAACCCGCGCAGGTCCTCCAGATCGAGGTCATCGGCCTCCAGGCCGGGGACGACGGGCACGCCCGCCTCGCGCGCGAACCGCTTGGCTCGGGCCTTGTCCCCCATCAGCGCGATCGCCTCGGGGGGCGGCCCGATCCAGGTCAGGCCGGCGTCGGCGACGGCCTGGGCGAAGCGGGCGTTCTCGGAGAGGAACCCGTACCCGGGGTGGACCGAGCGCGCGCCGGCCCGCTGCGCGGCGTCGATCACCGCATCGATGTCGAGGTAGGAGGGGACCATCACGGCGCTGTCGGCCACCTCGACGTGCAGCGCGCCCGCGTCGGCGGGGGTGTGGATCGCCACCACGGGCAATCCGTTCGCGTGGGCGGTGCGAGCGACGCGAACCGCGATCTCCCCGCGGTTGGCGATCAGGACCGGGCCGATCATGCGCTGCGGTGCCAGTTCACCGGCCCGGCGGTGAGGGTGTGGGAGCCGAGCGGCCGGCCGAGCACCTCGCGGACGGCCGCGGCCGCGGCGAGCAGCGCGTCGAGATCGACGCCGGTGGCGATCCCCATCTCCTCGAGCATCGAGACGAGGTCCTCGGTCGCGATGTTCCCCGTCGCCCCGGGGGGCACGGGGCAGCCGCCGAGCTCGCCGAAGCTCGACTCGTACGACGCGCAGCCCGCCTGCAGCGCCGCGAGCACGTTGGCGAGGCCCTGGCCGCGCGTGTTGTGGAAGTGCGCCGTCAGCTCGACCGCCGGCCCGAGCGCCTCCCGCGCCTGAGCGAAGAACGCGCTCACCTGGCGGGGGTTGGCCATCCCGGTCGTGTCACCGAAGGCGATCTCCTGCGCCCCGGCCTCGACCAGCCGCCGGGCGATGGCGAGCACCCGCTCGGCGGGGACCTCGCCCTCGTACGGGCAGCCGAAGGCGGTCGAGATCACCCCCTCGGCCCGCAGTCCCTCCTCGCGGGCGCGCCCGATCACCCGCTCGAGCCCGGTGAGCGACTCCGCCACCGTGCGGTTGACGTTGTGGCGGTTGTGGGTCTCGGAGGCGCTCAGGAAGCCGTTGATCTCGCTGAAGTGCTCGCGCAGGGGCAGCGCGAGCTCGAACCCGCGCTCGTTGGGGATGAGCACGGTCACCGCGATGCCGGGGGGGACGTCGATCCGCCGCAGCACCTCGGTCGCGTCGGCGAGCTGGGGGATCACGTCGGGCCGCACGAACGAGGTGACCTCGAGGCGGCGCAGACCGGTGCGCGCCAGCCGGTCGATCAGCCGCACCTTCGCGTCGGTCGGGATCACCTCGGGCTCGTTCTGGAAGCCGTCGCGTGGCCCGACCTCCCGGATGCACACCGTGTCCGGGAGCGCGTCCGTCATGCCGTGAGGCTCCGGGCGATGACCATCTGCTGGATCTCGTCGGTCCCTTCGCCGATCGTGAGGATCTTCGCGTCCCGGTAGAAGCGGCAGATCGGGTACTCCTCGATGTACCCGTAGCCGCCGTGGATCTGGACCGCCTCATCGGCGCAGCGCACCGCGAGCCGGCCGGTCTTCAGCTTCGCCTGGGCCGCGGTGAGCGAGAAGTCGCGGCCCTCGTCCTTCAGCCACGCGGCCTTGTAGACGAGCAGCCGGGCCGCCTCGATCTCGGTCGCCATGTCGGCGAGCTTGATCTGGATCGCCTGGAACTTGCCGATGCTCTGACCGAAGGCCTGACGTTCCTTCGCGTAGGCGATGGCCTGGTCGAGCGCGCCCTGTGCGAGACCCACGCCCATGGCGGCCACGCCGATGCGGCCGATGTCGAGCACCTTCAGGAACTGCCTGAAGCCGTTGCCGCGCGGGCCGAGCAGGTTCTCCTCGGGGACACGGCAGTTCTCGAAGGTGAGCGGGCGCGTGTCGGAGGCATGCCAGCCCATCTTGCGGTACGGCTCGCCCTGCTCGTACCCGGGGGTGCCGTTCTCCACGATCAGGTTCGAGATCTCGTCCTGCCCCGTCCGCGCGGTGATGGCCACGTGGCCCGAGATCGTCGTCCCGGCGTTGGTGATGAACTGTTTGGCGCCATCGATCACCCACTCGCCGTCGTGCAGGCGCGCACGGGTGAGCGTGTTGCCCGCGTCGGAGCCGGCGCCCGGCTCCGTCAGTCCGAAGGCTCCGAGCTTGCGACCCGCGCACAGGTCGGGGAGGTAGCGCTCCCTCTGGGCCTCCGAGCCGAAGAGGTAGATCGGCTGCACGCCGAGCGATGTGTGGGCGCACAGGGTGATGGCGACGCTCGAGTCGACGCGGGTGAGCTCCTCGACGGCGATCGCGTACTGCAGGGTCGTGCCGCCCGCGCCGCCGACCTCCTCGGGAAAGGGGATCCCCATCCAGCCGAGCTCGCCCATCTGGGCGACGATCTCATAGGGGAAGGACTTGGTGGCGTCGAGGTGTTCGGCGGCGGGGGCCACCTCGCTCTGGGCGAACTCGCGCACCGTGCGCTGGAGCAGGCGGGTCTCGTCGGGGAGTTCGAAGATCATGGGCAGACATTATCAGAACAGCCATTCGAAGAACGGAGATTGGTACGGAAACCGAGGCGATGTTCACTGTTCGGCTAGCATCGTGCTGTGGCCGCCACCACCCGACCGACCCGTCCCCGCCTGCGCGAGCGCTACGACCGCCGGCAGGACGCGGTGGTGCGCGCGGCCGCCCGGGTCTTCGCCCACCGCGGCTACGACCAGACGACGATCCAGGAGCTGGCCGCATCGATCGATCTCGCCGCCGGTGGCATCTACCACTACGTGGGCAGCAAGGAGCAGCTGCTCGAGCTGATCTGCGACCAGCTGATGGGTCCGCTGCTCGAGCGCGCCCGGGTGCTGCTCGCCGAGGCGGCGGAGCCCGACGCGCAGCTGCGTGCGCTCGTGCGGCTCTGGGTCGAGCACGTGACCGAGCACCGCGATCACATGCTCGTCTTCCAGCAGGAACGCCATGTCATCGAGCGCGGTGCCCGCTGGCGGCGCATCCGCGAGGACCGCAAGCGGTTCGAGCAGATGCTGGAGGGCCTGATCGCGCCATTGCACGCCGCCGGTCGCCTCGGAGTCGCCGACGAGCGTCTCGCCCTCGCCGCCCTGCTCGGCATGGTCAACCACACCGCGCAGTGGTACCGCCCGCGCGGGCGACTCTCCCCGGCGGAGATCGCCGACGGCTACGTCGACCTGCTGTTCGGCGCTCCTCGCGCCCCGGTCGATCCGTAGCCGTCGAGCCGGCGCGGCGCCACGGATGGGCGATTGCCTGGGCGCGTCATTGGGCTGAGCAATCAAGGATCTGAACCTGCAGCGAGCGTCGGACTGCACGATCGGCGGCCCGGACACCGGCGTCACGCTGCGCACCGTCGGTGCCGAGGGCGTTCACACAGCGGGCCGCTCAGCCGGGTGGCCGGTGGGCTCGACGCCCGTGAAGACCTCGATGATCTCCCCGACCGGATGCTCGCGGTCCATCGGGTGGCGGAGAGGGAGATCGGTGTTCAGGCGGTACCGGTTGCGCCGCCCCTCGCGCTCACGCTCCAGATAGCCCGCCTCCACCAGGTCGGCGACGATCTTCTGCGCCGCCCGCTCGGTGATCCCGACGGTCGCGGCCACGTCGCGCAGCCGCACCCCGGGATCGCGCGCGACGCAGAGCAGGACGTGGGCGTGGTTGGTGAGGAACGTCCACTCGGCCATCGCCACAGGGTACGACGAGGGATCGTTGATTCCTACCCCTTGACAGACGTTTTGGAATTCGCCTATTGTGAATCACGTTAAGTGGCTCGCGAACGGAGGAACGTAATGTCAGGTCAGCGATCGGACGCCGTGACGGACGAGCGGCACTGGAGGGAGGAGCGCCTCGCGGAGTCGGCGGGGGAGGAGGAGCAGGCCGGGACGCCACGGACCGGCCTCGGCGAGCGGGTCGACGACCCCCGCCCGCTCGTGCTCGGACCCTGGGCGCACCGGTTCGCCTCGCCACCGCCGGACATCCTGATCGATGTCACCTCCGCGGCCGGACGCAGCACGGCGGCCAACGAGGTGGCCGAGCACATCCGCGCCGAGCTCAGCCGCGGGCGCTCGCTCTACTGCATCGTTCACGACCCCTACATCCTTCGGCGGCTCGGGGGCTTCGACGGCCGCGCGCTGCCTGCGCACTGCCTGGAGGGAGTCCACTGATGGTGAGGCGGCGTGCCCGCAGTTCCTCTCCATGCGGGGGACGACCATGAGCGCCCTGATCCTCGCCATCGTGGCGCTGCCGATGATCGGCGGCCTCCTCTGCGCCGCCTCCGGCCCGCGACTGGAGGACGGCGCCGGACGCGTCGGGGCGGGCTTCGCCGCGGTGGCCCTCGCGCTCACCGTTCTCGTCACGGTGCACATCCTCAGCGCCGGGCCCGTATCGGCGGTCCTCACCAACTCCGCGGGCGACGCGACGCTCGGGCTCTACGCCGACCGGTTGTCGGTGGTGATGCTCCTGCTCGTCCTCACCGTCAGCCTGATGGTGCAGCTCTTCGCCAGCCGCTACCTCTCCGGCGACCCACGCCAGGCCCGGCTGATCGCCTGGTTCGGGGTGACGACCGCGGCGGTCTGCGCGCTCGTCTGCGCCGCGACGCTCAGCGGCCTGATCGCCGCCTGGCTGTTCAGTGGGATCGGGCTGCTCCGCCTGCTCGCGCAGCGGCGCGATCTCCCGGCCGCCCGGCTCGGGCTGCGCCGCACCGCCGCCGCCTTCGCAGTCGGCGACTGCGCGCTCCTCGCCGCCGGAGTGCTCGCCTGGTGCACGGTCGGTGATCTCGACCTGCGGCGGCTGCACGCCGCCACGCTCGCCCTCGGCCGCCACCACGTGCTCGGCATCGGCGCGGGCACCATCGTGGCCTGCCTGATCGTGGTGGCGGCGATGGGACGCTCCGCACAGCTGCCCCTGCAGCGCTGGCTGCCCGCCACACTTGCCGCCCCGACGCCGGTCTCGGCCTTCCTGCACGCCGGCCTGGTCAACGCCGGAGGCTTCCTGCTCGTACGCTTCGCGCCGCTCTTCGGCGCCACGCCGGCGGCCACCTACCTCGCCTTCACGGTCGGCGGCGCCACGGCGCTGTACGGCACGGTGCTGATGCTCGCCAAACCCGACGTCAAGGGTGCGCTCGCCCATTCGACGATGGGCCAGATGGGCTTCATGGTGATGGCCTGCGGCCTCGGCGTGCCCGCGGCGGCCATCTTCCACCTCGCGGGGCACGGGCTCTACAAGGCGACGCTCTTCCTCGGGGCGGACTCGGTCGTCCACAACGACAAGCGCCGGCGGGTCGTGCCGGCGCCCGCTCCCGCCGGTGTGCGCTGGACCGGCACGGCCCGGGCGTTCGCCGCGGCGCTCGTCCCGGGCGCCGCCCTCGCCCTCGCGCTCGCCACGTTCGCCTCGGGTGCGCTCGCCCACCCGGGGGCAGTGGTGCTCTTCGCCTTCGCCTGGGCCACCGGCGCCCTCCTGGCCCACGGCTGGCTGCGGGCGACGCCGGGGCGCGCCGCGGGCGGTCTGCTCGTCCTCGGCGGCGCCTGCCTGGCCTACGCCGGCCTGATCGCCGGTGCCGATGCCTTCCTCGCCCCCGCGGTGCACGGCGTCCGTGCCGCCGTGAGCCCCTGGCTCGGCCTGCTGCCGGTCGGGGGGATGGCGGTGTGGCTCGTGATGGCACGGCGCGTCGAGTGGGCACGCGCCGAGCTCTACGTCCGTGCGCTCGATGCCGGCCACGTCGGTGGTCCGCGCTCGGCGCCGATCCCTCGAGCGGCGGGCGGGCGCCGGGTCGCGCTCCCGCTGCCGGTCCTGCGGCCCCGCGAGCAGGTGAGAGCATGACCCCGCCAACCGACGCCGAGCGCTCCCGTCTGCGGGCGCAGATCGGTGCGGCAGCGCGGATCCTGCACGCGACCTGGCCGCTCGAGACCTTCGTCGCCGTCAACCCACTCGGAGACCTGGAGGACCGGCCGTTCGAGGACGCGGTCGCGCTCGCCGGGCCGCTGCTCGGCGTGCGGGGGCGCCCGGCCCTCGCGCAGTTCCACGGCTGGTACGCGGCCGGGCGGATCACCGACGCCGACCTGGACGCGGCGCTGCGGCGCCGCGTCCCCACCCTCGCCGAGCATCCGGACATCATCCTCGGTGGGGGGCGGCTCAACCCGGTTGCCGCGCTGCGGGCCGCCCTCCTGCACCGAACCGACGAGCCATCACCGCGCACCGTCCCGCGCGGCGCGGGGGAGTGGTGCGACCGGCTCCTCGACACGGCGGTGGCACCAGTCGTCGACGAACAGGTGGCGAAGTGGTGTGCCGCCTTCTGCGACACGACCGGCGCGGCGGTGCCGATGCCCGGCCGCGAGGCCGGGCTGTATGCGGTCTGGCGCGCCCTCGTGCCCCACGACCCGGCCCTGCGGCGTCTCGGGGTCGAGCGCCGACGCTTCGCCGAGCTGCCCGAGCGCCCGGAGGACGCGATCCTCTCCGCCCTCGCGCGGCTCCGCATCCCATCTCCGGAGCAAACGGGCGAGCTGCGGGCGCAGCTCGCCCGGCTGCCCGGGTTCGGCAGCCACATCAAATGGCGCGAGGAGCACGCCGACCAGGCCCCGCACCCGGCCGACCTCTGCGACCTGCTCGCGCTTCGGCTGACCTACGAGGCCGCGCTCGTCGAGCAGGCCGCCGGTCGCCGGCTCCCCGACGGTGTCGCGGCGCTCCGCGCGCTCGTTGAGGCGCACGCGGGGGCCGAGCCGGCGACCGGTGAGGACCCGTCCCGGTTGGCGTCCGGGTTGGCGGCGTCACTGGGACAGGCCGACGCAGAGCCCGAGCAGCTGGCGGGACTCGTCGCCCTGCTCGCGCTCCTGCCGGAGTCGGCGTATGGCTGGGTCTGGCTCGACGCCTACGAGTGGCACTACCGGGATCAGCTGCTCGCGACGCTGGGTCGACCCGCGCCGCCCACCCCACCGACGCGTCCTGCGGCCCAGGCGGTGTTCTGCATCGATGCGCGGTCCGAGGGCCTGCGTCGCCACCTCGAGGCCCAGGGGAACATCCGAACGTTCGGGTTCGCCGGCTTCTACCAGCTGGTCATCCGCTACCACGCCCTGCACTCCGCGCACGGGGCGAGGCTCTGCCCGGTGCCGCTCACCCCGACCAAGTCGGTGAGCGAGCGCGTCTCGCCGGGGGAGGAGGTCGACGCGGCACGGAGCATCCTCGCCGAGCGCCGCGCCGCGGCGGTCAACGGCGCCTTTCACGCCGCCAAGGACGACCTGGCCGCGCCCTTCGCGCTCGCCGAGGCGGGGGGCTGGCTGGCCGGGCCACTCGCCCTGCTGAAGACCGTCCTCCCGGAGGGCTACGGGACAGCTCGCGCTCACCTCGCCGCGGCCGCCCTGGCCCGTCGCACCGAGCCGGTCGCGCACGCCCCCGGGCCCGTCGAGGCGGAGGCGATCGTCGCCGCCGCCGAGCGCCAGGCGATCCGCGCCCATCTCGCGCGGCCCGGGCTCTCCGAGGCGGAGAGCGAGCGCCTGCGCCGCTGCGCCCTCGCGGGCGAGGAGCCGTCGCTCGCCGACGCGCTCGATCTCGGCGCCGAGGGCCACGCCCGACGCGTGGCACGGGCCACCTCACTGGGCTACGACCCCGCCGAGCAGCTCGACTGGGCGGAGTTCGCCCTGCGCTCCTTCGGCCTCGTCGAGCAGTTCGCCCGCCTGGTGCTCATCACCGGGCACGGGTCCGCCACCGAGAACAACGCGTACGAGGCCGCGCTCGACTGCGGCGCCTGCGGTGGCCAGCGCGGCGGCCCGAACGCCCGCATCGCCTGCGCGCTGCTCAACCGAGCCGACCTGCGCGAGGCCCTCGCCGGGCGCGGGATCGCGATCCCTCCGGACACCTGGTTCCTGGCCGCCGAGCACGACACGGCGACCGACCGGGTCCGCATCCTCGACCACCACCTGATCCCGGCAAGCCATCGGGATGACGTCGCCACGCTGCAGGACGCCCTGGACCGCGCGGGCCGCGCGCTCGCGCTCGAGCGCGCGGCCCGCCTTCCCGGCGCCGACCACCCCCGGCGCCGCGCCCGAGACTGGGCCCAGATCCGGCCCGAGTGGGGACTCGCCCGTCACGCCGCCTTCATCGTCGGCCCGGGGGAGATGGTCTCGGGGCTCGACCTCGAATGCCGAACCTTCCTGCACTCCTATGACTGGCGCGCCGATCCGGACGGGACGGCGCTGGAGACGATCCTCACCGCTCCGGGCCTCGTCATCCAGTGGATCAACGCCCAGTACTACTTCTCGACGACCGACCCGGAGGTGCTCGGAGCGGGGGACAAGACGCTGCACAACGTGATCGGCACCATCGGCGTCCTGCAGGGGCACGCCGGCGACCTGCGGCTCGGGCTGCCGTGGCAGTCGGTGGCAGCGGGGCCGGAGCTCCATCACGAGCCGATGCGAGCGCTGTACGCCGTCCAGGCGCCCCTGGAGCGCGTGCGGCGGCTCGTCGAGCGCAACGACCTGCTCCGGCACTATCTCGACGGCGAGTGGGTCGCGCTGGTCGTCCGTGACGAGGCCGACCGGCCGTGGGTGCGGCGCACGCCGGCCGGAGACTGGGCGCCCTGGCACCCCGCCACCATCCACACACGGGAGACGAACACATGAGCACGAATCGATCCGACGCCGGTGGCGTCACGGGACAGGAGCCCGCGGCGCGCGACGGGCTCACGCGCATGACGAAGGTCGAGGTCGTGGTTCGCAGCGCGGACACGTCGCTGGTGGCCAACCTGCTGCGCCACGCCGGGGTGACCGGCTACACGAGCCTCTCCGGGGTCTCCGGATTCGGGCATCACGGCTACCACCACGGCCGACTGCTCTTCAACGACACCGACACGCTCTCCCTGCTCATCGCGGTGATGCCCGACGCGCGGGCCGAGGCGGTCCTCGCCGGTCTGCGCGAGCTGTTCGAGGAGCGCTCCGGCGTGATGTTCGTCTCCGACACCTACGTGAGCCGGCCGGAGTACTTCCGCTGAGGGCGGCGGGATCGCTCAGGCGGCGAGGGCGGGCGCCTCGCGCAGCGCGATCGGCGCCACCCGCGGCCGGGCGATCCGTGCGTAGTCCTCGGCGCGCAGCCCGATCGAGCGGTCCAGGCGTGCCGCGTTGAAGTAGAGCATCGGGACGTCGAGGACCTCGGGGTCGACGACGAGCGCGAGCTCGGGGTGCAGGGAGAACGGCAGGACGCTGCCGGAGACCGAGCCGGCCAGCCGCTCCGCGATCTCACGCTGGGCGAACCCGACCGAGGTGGCACCGAAGAGCGATTTGACCGCCTCGACGTCGACGCGTCGGTTCCCGGGCACGACGGCGAGCACATAGCGGGACGCCCGCTTGCCGGCGGTGACTCGCAGGACGATGCATTTGGCCGCCTCGCGCAGCGAATGGCCCCTCAGCTCGCTGGCGATGACGGTGCGGCCCTCCGGCCGATGGTCGATCAGCCGGTACTGCGCGCCGTGCTCCTCGAGGAGGTTGAGCAGTCGCTCATGGGTGTCAGGTACAGCCACAACCTGGTACATAGCCAAAGTCGCCGTCGTCTATTCATGGTCACGCGGGTGTCAGGCGAGGAGCCGCTCGGCGAGGAGCACGGCGGCGAGCCCGACGAGAGTGAGCCCGGCGAGTTGTTCGGCGCGCTCCCGCGCCCGCTCCCCGAGGCGCGCACCGAAGCCCAGCCCGAGCTGCGAGACGGCCACGGTCTGGGCGGCGATAGCCGCGATCACGATCCCGACGGGAAGGCGGAGCAGCCCGAGGGCGAAGCCGACGGCGAGCTCGTCGAGACTGACGCTCAGCCCGAGGGCCAGGAGCGCCCAACCGGACGCGTCGAGCAGGCCCCCGGCCCGCTCCTCATCCTCATCGGTGAGGAGCGTGTAGCCGCCGAACAGGGCGAGCACCCCGATGGCGAGGTACGCGGCGTCGCCGCCGATCGCGTGTCCGAGCGGGGCTCCGATCGCCACGCCGACGAGCGGCATCCCCGCCTCGAAGACGACCATGATCAGGGAGATCCGTCCCCGGCGGGCCGCCGGGATGCCGGCCAGGCCCAGGGCACAGCAGACGGCGAAGGTGTCGAGCCCGAGCGGGAGCACGAGCGCGATGAGCTTGGCGACCATCGCGCGGCGGCCTCGCGTCCGTCAGGCCGCCTCGCCCCAGGCGTGCCGCGCCTCGCGCACGCCGTAGACGAGGATGACGAGCGAGGAGAGCGGGTCTGCCCACCACCAGCCGAGCGCGGCGTTCAGCGCCACACCGACGAGCACGGTGGCCGCGAGCGCGCCGTCGATCACCGTCACCCGCGCCTCGGTCATCAGGACCCGGTTCTGCAGCGCGTCGCCGGTGCGGTGCTTGCCGTACGCGAGCAGCCACATCGCGGCGACGGTGACGGCGAGCCAGGCCACGCCGAGCGTCGAACGGTGGGGACGTGCGCCGCCCGCCAGCGTCACGGTCGCCTGCATGGCGATGTAGAGGGCGAGCACGCCGAAGGCCACCGCGATGATGCGCAGGGCGATCCGCTCGCGCCGCGACCCCTCCTCGCCCCGCAGCTCCCAGACGACGACGCTCGAGGCGACAATCTCGATCAGGGAGTCGACGCCGAATCCGGCGAGTGCCACCGAGCCGGAGGCCGCCGCCGTCAGGGCGAGAACCACGACCCCCACCACGTTCCAGCTCAGGGTCAGATACTCGAGCCGGAGCCCGCGGCGCAGGAGACCCTCACGCACCGCGGGAGAGGTTGCGCTCACGGCGCGGGATGCTAGCGGCGCACCCCCGACGGCGTCAGAACAGCAACAGGGACGGGCGCCGATGCGGACGCATCAGCCGCCTCGAGCGGCGCCGGGCGGGCACCGGCGCCGTGGCCGCCGACCGCGCCGGCCGACTCGCGCCGGCGGCATTGGACGCCACCACCTGCACCTCGATCCGGTTGCCGACCTCGGCGCCGCGGACGCTGAGACGACTCGAAGGGGCCTCCGGGATCAGGGTGCACGCCCGATGGGGTGGACAGGCCCACCACGAATAGCGGTAGGCGGTCGGGGTGCCCGCCCAGGTCCCGGGCGCGGCACGCAGGGTGGCGCCGGCGCGCGCGGCGCCAAGCACCTGCGGTGCCCCGAGCAGCGTCGGCGTCGCCGCGACGGTCGCCGTGAGGTTGCTCCACGCGGAGGCGTGCTCGCCGTTGTCCACGTAGACGTCGACCTGCACCTGCCGGCCGACATCGGCCGCCGTGAGCGTGTACGTCGTCGAGTCCGAGCCCGCCGCGGCAATCTCCGTGCAATCGGTGCCCGAGCCGCCGCCCGGCGTGCAGTCCCACCACGTGTAGGCGTAGACCTGTGGCGTCGGGCTCCCGCTCCACGTCCCGGAGGTGACCGTGAGCGTGTCGCCCACCGCCGGCGGCTGCCCGGATGCGGTCGAGACGACCGGCGGACTCGTGTCGGTCGGCCCCGAGGCGGCCGACGCCTGTGCCGGCAGCAGCGCGGCGAGCACCAGCGGTGTCGCGACCAGGCCGGTCACGCGATCAACCAGCTTCCATCCCATTTCCCCGCGCCTCCTTCGGTGATCCGCCATCCATGCGGAAGTTGAGGCGCCACTACCCCGCTCGCGGCTGTTCTGCGCGCCGAACGGTGGCCCGGCAACACCGAGAGACGGTCAGCCGTCCTGCGCATGGCGGGCGCCGCTCAGTTCAGCGACGCCCCGAGGCGCTCGCTCGCCACCCGGACCGGAACACCGAGCGCCTGGAACCGACGCAGGTCGGAGGGACCCGCGCCGTGGGCGAGGACGAGCGAGACATCGGAGACGGGGCCGATGGCGTTCAGCCCTCGCGTGGTGAGCTTCGTGTGGTCGATCAGCAGCACGGCCTGGTTGGCGTGGGCGATCATCGCCCGCTTGACCTCCGCCTCGAGCGGGTCGACGTCGGCGAGCTGGCCGTTCTCCATCACCGCCTTGATGCTGAAGAAGGCGTGGTCGGTGAAATGGCCCTCGATCGTGCGGATCGCGTGCGGCCCGACGAAGGATTGGCTCAGGGTGCGCAGCAGCCCGCCCACGCACACGAGCTCGATGTTGGGGGGCGCCTGGGCGGCGACGAGCTGGGCGATCGGCAGGCTGTTGGTGACGATCGTGATCTCGAAGCCGAGATCGAGGATCCGCCGGGCGACGAAATAGCTCGAGGTCGAGGAGTCGAGGAAGACGGCGTCCCGCTGAGCGAGGAGTTCGACCGCGGCATCCGCCAGCAGGCGTTTGGCGCTCGTCTCGGTCTCCAGACGCTGGGTGAACGAGTCCTCGTGGACGGAGATCGACGGCACCACCGCGCCGCCGTGGGTGCGGTGTGCCAGCCCGCGCCGTGACAGCTCGGCCAGGTCGCGCCGCGCGGTCATCGGGGAGACGCCGAGCTGCTCCTGCACCTCGCCCACGGTGACCGACCCGGCGGCGCGGAGCATGTCGGCGATCGCCGCCCGGCGTGCCTCGGCGAGCATCGGCTCGCGCTGAGTTGCGTCTCGTCTGCTCATCACCCTCGCTCCGCTGCGGCCCAGTATGGATCCTCGCCGGACGGCGCGACGACGAGAACCTCGAGCCGCCGGGGGCCGTGCACGCCCTCCACCCGGGTCAGCTCGATGTCGGAGGTCGCCGACGGGCCGGAGATGAGCGTGAGCGGGCGGCGCTCGGTCACGGCCGCGGCGAGTGCGTCGACCCCCTCGGGCACCCCGCTCACGATCCGGTCCGCGTCGACGATGACGACGTGCAGGTCGGGAAGGAGGCTGAGCGCCCGGCGGCCCTGCCCGGGCCCGCCGTCGAGGACGATCGTGCCGGTCTCGGCGATCGCCACGGCGCAGCCGGTGAGCACAGCGTCGCCGATATCGAGTCGCTCGACCGAGAGCGGTGGATCATCGCGTTCGATCGCGAGGTCCGGCGGCAGCCGATGCTCGTCGAAGCCCGGGGGGACGAGGAGGGTCCGGACGGCATGACGCTCGCAGATGGCGGTGAGCGCCGCCACCAGCGAGGGCTCCTCGCAGCGCTGCACCGTCGCCGAATACTCCCCGCAGCGCTCGAGGAAGCGCTCGACCAGGACGGCCCGGTCCTCGTCGCGGCGACCACGACGGTAGGCCGCGGCCGGGTCCGGGTCCTCGGCCCACGACCACGCTGAGGGCTCGTCCGCCGGGACGTCGGCCAGCGCGCTGCGGATGCGGCCGAGGACCAGTGCGCGGTCGCTCACGGCGTCTCCTCCCGCCCGCGCCACCAGTCGCGGAAGGTCTCGGCCGGCGGAGCGGGGAGATCACGCACCGCCCCCCAGCGTCCGAGCGGGCCGGGCAGGGCGGCCATGAGGCGCTCGTGGCGCACCAACCGTCGGGCGACGGGCAGGCCCACGCGCTGCGCGAGACGGTAGAGCCACGGTCGCCGGAACGTCGCCGCCGCGGCTCGCATCCCGGCGTGTTCGGCGCGGTCCTCCATCCTCGGGGCCGCCTGTCCGCCGGCCACGATCCGGCCGCGGAGGTGGATGAGCACCGTCGGAATATCGATCTTCACCGGGCAGACCTCGTAACAGGCGCCGCACAGCGACGAGGCCCAGGGCAGGGTGCGGCCGCCGTGCAGATCGGTCAGCTGCGGGGTCAGGATGGCCCCGATCGGTCCGGGGTACACCGAGCCGTAGGCGTGCCCGCCGGTGCGCTCGTAGACCGGGCAGACGTTCAGGCAGGCCGAGCAGCGGATGCAGTGCAGAGCCTGGCGCCCGGTCGTGTCGCGCAGCGCATTCGTGCGGCCGCCGTCGAGGAGCACGAGATGGAAGGCACGGGGTCCGTCCCCCGGGGTCACCCCGGTCCACAGCGAGGTGTACGGGTTCATCCGCTCCGCCGTGGAGGAGCGGGGGAGCAGCTGCAGCATGACCTCGAGGTCGGCCAGGCGCGGCAGCACCTTCTCGATGCCCATGACGGTGATCAGCGTGTCTGGCAGTGTCAGGCACATGCGGCCGTTGCCCTCGGACTCGACCACGCCGACCGTCCCGGTCTCGGCGATCGCGAAGTTCGCCCCGCTCACCGCGACGCGGGAGGCGAGGAACAGGTCGCGGAGGTAGGCCCGCGCCGCGCCCGCGAGCGCGCGCGGGTCGTCGCTCAGGTCCCCCGCGTCGGGCAGGTGGCGGCGGAACAGCTCGCCGATCTCCGCCCGGTTGCGGTGGATGGCGGGCACGAGGATGTGCGAGGCGGTGTCCCCGCTCAGCTGGTTGATGAGCTCGGCGAGGTCGGTTTCGTGGGCGGTGATGCCCCGCGCCCGCAGGGCGTCGTTCAACCGGATCTCGTCCGTGAGGATCGACTTGACCTTCACCACCTCGCGCTCGCCGGTGGCGGCGATCAGGTCGGCGACGATGCGGTTGGCCGCCGTCGCGTCGGCCGCCCAATGGACGGTGCCACCGGCGCGCTGGACGGCGGCCTCGAGCGTCTCCAGATGCTCGTCGAGGTGGCGCATCGCGTGCTGCTTGATCCGGCGGCCGGCCTCGCGCAGCTCCTCCCAGTCCGGCACTTCGGCGACCGCGCGCAGGCGCTTGTCGCGAATCGTGTGGGTGGCCACGTGCAGGTTGCGCCGCAGCTGTGTGTCCGCAAGCGCGGTGCGCGCCGCGGCGGGAAAGCCGGTGTCAGGCATGCGCGGGGCCCCCGGCGTCGGTCGAGGCGAGGATCTCGGCCAGGTGCAGCGTGCGGACGCCGCTGCGCTGCCGCTGCAGGCCGCCGCCGATGTGCATCAGGCACGAGCTGTCGAGCGCCGTGCAGACCTCCGCCCCGGTGCCGAGGATCGCCTCCATCTTGTCGGTCAGCATCGCCGCGGACACGTCCGCGTTCTTGACGGCGAACGTGCCCCCGAAGCCGCAGCAGGCGGCCGCCTCGGGCAGCTCCTGCAGGTCGATCCCGCGTACCCGACGCAGCAGTCGCAGCGGTGCGTCGCCCACCTGCAGCACCCGCGTCGCGTGGCAGCTCGGGTGGTAGGTGACACGGTGGGGGAAGTACGCGCCGACATCCTCGACGCCGAGCTCACCGACGAGGAAATCGGAGAGCTCGAAGACCCGCGGGGCCAGGCTTGCCACCGCCTCCCGCAACCCGGCATCGCCCGCCTCCTCGGCGAGCCGGGGGTAGTGGTGGCGAACCATCGCCGCGCACGACCCGGACGGGGAGACAACGGCGTCGACGCCGTCGTCTCCGAAGACGCGAACGAAGCGCTCGAGCAGCCCCGTCGCCTGCGCCGCGTAGCCGGAGTTGACGTGCATCTGGCCGCAGCACGTCTGGCCGGCGGGGAACCGCACGGCGTGACCGAGGCGCTCGAGGATCGCGACCGTCGCCTGGCCCGTCCTCGGAAACAGGGTGTCTCCGAGGCAGGTGATGAAGAGCGCGATCCTCATTCCACCGCCGGGCCTACCTGGGGAAGGCGGCGGGCACGCCGCCGTCGACGTTCAGGAGGTTGCCGGTGCTCTTGCCCGAGCGTGCCGTCGAGGCGAAGTGGAGCACGGCGCTGGCAATGTCTTCGGGGGTGACGTTGACGCCGAGCACGGTCCGCTTACGGTAATGCTCTTCGAGCTGCTCGGGATCGATGCCGTACGCCTCCGCGCGCTCCGTGCGCCAGCTCGAGTCCCAGATCCGCGAGCCCTGGAGCACCGCGTCGGGGTTGACGGTGTTGACCCGGATCGACGCCGCGCCCCCCTCCGCCGCCAGGCAGCGGGCGAGGTGGAGCTCGGCCGCCTTGGCCGTCGAGTAGGCGGAGGCGTTCGGCCCCGCGACGAGCGAGTTCTTCGACGCGACGAAGACGATCGAGCCCCCGATGCCCTGGGCCTCGAGCATGCGGAACGCCTCGCGCGCGACGAGGAAGTAGCCGGTGGACAGCACACTCTGGTTGCGGTTCCACTCGGCGAGGGTCGTCTCGCTCACCGGAGCGCTCGAGGCGATGCCCGCGTTGGAGACGACGATGTCCACGCCGCCGAAGGCGGCCACCGCCGCTGCGTAGGCGTCGCCCACCGCCGACTCGTCGGTGACGTCGCCGGAGACGGCGACGCCGAGGTCGCCGAACTCGGCGACCGCCTGCGCGGCGCCGTCCGCGTCGATGTCGAAGCCCACCACCGCCGCACCCGCGGCCGCGAGCGTCCGCAGGATCGCGTGGCCGATGCCGCCGGCGGCGCCCGTGACGAGGGCGACCTTCCCCTGCAGCTCGCCCGGCTTCGGGGCGAGCGACAGCTTGTAGAGCTCGAGCGGCCAGTACTCGATGGCGAAGCTCTCGGCTGCCGTCAGCGAGACGAACTGCGACACCGCGCCGGCGCCCGCCATCACCTCGATCGCCCGGTGGTAGAGGTCGCGGGAGATGCGGGCGTTCTTCAGCGTCGGAGCGACCGCCACCAGCCCGACGTTCTGGATGAGAACCACGCGCGCGTCGGGGTCGGCCATCATGTCGCCCGCGGCGGCGTGTTGCTCGAAATACGCGCGGTATTCCTCCCGGTAGCGCGCGGCGCCCTCGACGATGCGGCGTCGCAGCACGTGCAGGTCGTCCGCTGCCGGGTCATAGGGGACCCACAGGGGCAGGCGCTTGGTGTGGACGAGGTGGTCCGGGCAGGCCGCGCCGATCCCGGTGAGTGATCCGGCCTGCGCCGAGTCGACGAACTCACAGGCGGACTCGGACAGATCGGTGAGGAGGATCTTCGCCGTCTGCGAGGAGACGGCGCCGCGCAGGGTCGGAAGGATCGCCTGCAGCGTCGCTCGGCGCTGGTCGGCGTCGAGCCGCCCACCCGTCCCCGGGCCGCCGAAGCGGACCGCACCGGCCGCGCGCGCGTTGACGAAGTCAGCCGCCTGATTGCAGATGGCGACGGTGCGCTCGTAGGCCTCCCGGGCCGTGTCCCCCCACACGACGAGCCCGTGCTTGCCGAGCACGACGAGCCCGAGTTCCGGGTTCTCGCGCACGGCGGCACCGACCTGCTTGGCCAGGGTGAAGCCCGGACGGATGTACTCGACCCAGGCCGCGGCGTCGCCGAAGCACTCGTGGATGAGCTCTCGCCCGTCCGCCGAGCAGGCCAGGACGTTGATCGCGTCGGGGTGCGTGTGGTGGACGTGGGCGGCCGGGATGAACGCATGCAACAGCGTCTCGATCGAGGAGCGCGGTGCGGCCGGATCGATCTGGCAGCGGGCGAGGTGGGCGACCATCTCCTCGTCGCTCATCTCGTCGCGCTCGAACAGCGGCAGCACCTCCTCGAGGCGCAGCGGCGTGAAGTCGCGGTCCGACATGGTGGCGAGGTCGCTGCCCGACCCCTTCACCCAGATGGAGGAGATCTCACGGCCGACATGGTCCACCGTGGCGCCCTTGGCCGAGGTGTTGCCGCCTCCGAAGTTCGCCAGGGCGCGGTTGCCCCCGAGCAGATGGGAGGCGAACACGACCTGCTGCAGGGTCGTGGTCGCCTGCGCCGCGGCGGCGTCGTCCCACTCGTTCGGGATCGGGTTCACGATTCGGGTGGTCACGCTCATGACAGGCCTTTCACAGTGGTGGTTCCAGATTGACGCTCGGCCGCCCGGCGCTCGGTGTAGCCGGAGGCGCGGAACTCCTCCAGGGGGTTCGCGGAGGCCCCCCGAGCGGTTCGGGCGGCGGCGCAGAGGGGGCGGACATCGGAGGCGTAGGCGTCGAGCAGCACCTCGTGGGCGCCCAGCACGTCGCCCTCCCGCTGGCGGTGCGCCAGGACCTCCCGGTCGACGAGGAGCGCCTTGGCGTACGCCTCCTGCAGGTTGACGACGCTCAGCAGCATCGCCTCGACCTTGTTCTCGACGTTGTGGGATTGATCGATCGTCAGCCGCGGGAGCGGCTGCCCGGATCCGATCAGCTCGCAGAAGACGAGGAACAGCTCGAACGGGTTGGTCGAGCCAACGATCAGGTCGTCATCGGCGTACTTGCGGTTGTTGAAGTGGAAGCCGCCGAGACGGCCGACGGCGGCGAGCTGCGCGACGATCTGCTCGACGTTGGTGCCGTGCAGGTGGTGACCGAAGTCGACGAGCACCCGCGCCCGCGGGCCGAGCTCGTGGCAGATGAGCACCGCCGAGCCCCAGTCCGGGATGTCGGTCGCGTAGAAGGCCGGTTCGAACGGTTTGTACTCGACGAGCAGCTCCTGCTCCTCCGGCAGTGCGGTGTAGACCTCGTGCAGGCAGCCGAGCAGGCGGCCACGGCGGGCCATCAGGTCGTCCTGCCCGGCGTAGTTGGTGCCGTCGGCGAGCCACAGCGACTGCGCGGTGGAGCCGAGGGCGGTGGCGATCTCGACGCACTCGAGGAGGTGGTCGGTGGCGGCGCGGCGCACCGCCGGGTCCGGGTGTGTCACCGATCCGAGTTTGTACCTGGGATCCTGGAACAGGTTCGGATTCACGGCGCCGATCCCGAGCCCGAGTGACTCGGCGTGGGCGCGCAGGGCGGCGTAGTCGTCGGTGGCGTCCCAGGGGAAGTGCAGGGCCACGCGTGGCGCCGAGCCGGTCAGCCGGTGCACCTCGGCCGCGTCCTGCAGCCGCTCGTGGACGTCGCGGGGCCGGCCCGGCTGAGGGAAGACGGCGAAGCGGGTACCGGAGTCGCCGTAGCCCCACGAGGGGGTCTCGATGCTGAGCTCGGCGAGGGCGTCGGTGAGGGTCTGGGTTGGGTTCATGTTCGGGCGAGGGTCGGTTCGGGGAGGGCAGGGCTCAGGCCGGTGACGGCGAGGAACCGTTCGAAGACGGCGCCGGCCCGCCCGTCGGCGGACGGTTCGAAGCGCTCGAGGGCGCAGGCCGAGGTGACGAGAGCGCGCATCTCGCGCAACGACCCGAGCTGCCCGGAGGCCTGGGCCTGGACGAGGATGTTTCCGAGTGCGGTGGCCTCCACGGGCCCGGCGACCACGGGCAGGCCGGTGATGTCGGCGGTGAGCTGGCAGAGCACCCGGTTGCGCGCGCCACCGCCGATGACGTGGATCACGTCGAAGCTTCGGCCGCTGACGCCCTCCAGCCGGCGCAGCACGACGTGGTACTTGCAGGCGAGGGACAGCAGGATCGAGCGCACGACCTGGCCGGGATCGGCCGGCGCCGGCTGGCCCGCCGCGGCGCAGAGCCGTGCGATCCGTGACGGCATGTCGCCCCGGTGCAGGAGATCCGGATGGTCGGGGTCGAAGAGCGGGTCGGCCTCGCCGGCGTCCCCGGCCAGTCGGCCCAGCTCGGTGTAGTCGAGGTCGAGTCCCTGCTCAGACCACCGGCGGCGGCACTCCTGTACGAGCCACAGCCCCATCACGTTGCGCAGCAGTCGGATCGTCCCTCCGAGACCGCGCTCGTTGGTGAGGTTCGCGGCGAGTGCGGCACGGTCGAGCACCGGGGCATCGACCTCGACCCCGAGCAGCGACCAGGTGCCCGAGGAGAGGATCGCGGCGTGGGGCGAGCTCACCGGCGCGGCGACGAACGCGGAGGCGGTGTCGTGGGCGGCGACGTTCCAGACGGGCAGGCCACCCAGGCTCTCGAGCTCGTCGCGCACCGTCCCGAGCGCCGAGCCGGGCTCGACGGTCGGCCCCGCGAAGATCCGTCCGGGCAGCCCGAGCGCGTCGGCCGTGTCTCGCGCCCAACCGCCGGTGCGGGCGTCGAGCAGCCCGGTCGTGGAGGCGATCGTCGACTCGTTGACGAGCTCCCCCGTCAGCCACAGGCCGATGAGGTCCGGGATCAGGGCGATGCGCTCGGCCGCGGCGAGCGCTGGACTGTCGCGCTCGGCCAGCAGCTGGAAGACGGTGTTGATTGGCATCGTCTGGATGCCGGTGCGGGCGTAGCGCGCCTCCGGGGCGAGCCGCCGCTCCGCCAGCTCGATCATCCCGTCGGTCCGGGCGTCACGGTAGTGGTAGGGGATCCCGAGCAGGCGGTGCTCGCCGTCGAGCAGGCCGTAGTCGACGCCCCAGGCGTCGACCCCGATTCCGTCGAGCCCGCCACGCCCGGTGACCGCCAGTTCGAGGCCGTGACGGATCTGCTCGAACAGGGTGAGCAGGTTCCAGTGGATCCCATCGGGCAGGGTGACGGGCGTGTTGGGGAAGCGGTGGACCTCCTCGAGCGTCAGCGTCCCGTCACCGAGGTGGCCGAGGATGACCCGGCCCGACTCGGCGCCGAGATCGGCGGCGGCGTAGGTGGCGCGCGGGTCACTCAAGGTGGAAGATCTCCTCGAGTCGGACGAGGCTGGTGTCCGGAGCGGCCTGGACCTCGAACATCGGCGCCATCTCGGTCTGCCAGCGCGCGTTCACCGGCTCCTCCTGCATCGCGTCGAGCGCCGCCTGGAAGTCGTCGGTCTCGACGTAGCCGATCACCATCCCGTCGCCGGAGGCGAACAGCGAGTAGTTGCGCCAGCCGGTGCGGCGCAGCGCCTCGAGCATGTCCGGCCACACCTCGGCGTGTCGGCGCCGGTATTCCTCCATCGCCTCCGGGCGCACCCGCATGACGAAACAGACCCGTTGCACGGAGCTCATACGACCACGAGCTCCAGGTCGAGCAGCTCGGCGACCGCCCGCAGATCGGCGGCGCGATGGCCGGTGCCGAGCGCCCAATGATGGTTGACGGCCGTCGCCGCCCAGGCGTCGCACCACTCGCCGGGATCACGCCCGAAGTCCACCCGGGAGGTCGTGTTCCCGATCTCCAGCAGCGGTCCCCCGACGACGGTGCCCTCGGAGACGACCATGCGGTAGCGGCCGTCACGCATCTGCGTGAGCCCGAGCGCGGTGACCGGCCCGTGGGCGACATCGAACTCGACCGAGACCCCGTACCCGCGCTTGCCGTGGTAGACGCCCAGCCCCCGCAGCAGCGGCCGACGCTCCGAGATGCCGACGTGGGCCGGCCCGTCGTGTCCCATCTCGACGACGCCGTCGGTGAAGTTGAGCGCCTGGATCTCCGTGAACGACCCGCCGGCGCCGAGCCGGTCCATGATCAGCATCGCCAGCGAGGCGCGCAGCTCGTACTCACCGCAGGCGGGCACATGGGCGGCGGTGAGCAGGGAGGCGCCGAGGATCATGCCCGCCCCGAGTCGTTCGTGCAGCTCACCCTCGAGGCCGCGGTGGTAGTAGGCGAGCGAATCGAGCCGGAAATCGCGCACGAGCTCGCCGAGTCCGAGGGCGACGCGCGCCGCCCAGCTGAGGTCGTCGGCCTCGACCGAGCCGTCGAGCTCGAACATCTCGCGGACGCGCTCGAGCTGGGCGTCGACCGCGTCGTCGGAGACACCGGCGACCCGCACCCGCAGGTCGTCGAACTCGAGGATCTCCACGTGCCCGCCGAGGTTGGCGGGCACGAGGGTCACGTCGGTGGCGACGTCGAGCATTCCGGGATACAGGTGGCCCATCAGCCCGTGCCGGCCGCTGCGCAGGACGCGCCGGACCGCGGCGGCCCGTACCCAGCGCTCGATGCGCGCCCACGCCCGCTCGTCGGCCAGGTACCCGGAGACGGAGCGGAACGGGATGCCGCAGCGCTCGAAGGCGCTCGCCACCTCGGGCAGCGGGCAGGCCCCGCAGTAGGCGAGCCACTTCCCGGTATCGAAGTTCGCGTGGTCCATCGCCTCGCTCGGCTGCAGGTTGAGCAGCAGCACCGGCGCGCCTGCGCGCTGGGCGATCGGGACCACCATGTCGGAGGTCATGTACGTCGTCATGAACATGACGACGAGGTCACAGCCGGCCAGCCGCAGCCGCTCCGCCGCGGTCGCCGCCTCGGTCGGGTCCGAGATGAAGCCCGCATCGGTGATGTCGGCATCGAAGCCACGCAGCCGCTCCGCCACGGTGCGCGCGGAGCGCTGGAGGGTGGGGAGCAGGTCCGGGAACTGCGGCCAGTATGCGCCCAGGCCGCCGGCCACGAGCCCGATGGCGGGCCGCACTCGGCGGGCGGACACGGACGGCTCGAGGAAGAGCTCACGGGTGGTCTGGTCGGTCATCGGTGGAGGATCAGAGGAGAAGGGGCCCACTGGCTCCCCGGTCCAGCGGGACCGGGGAGCCAGTGGGAAGGTGTCTAGAAGTTGAACTTCCGGATGTTGGCCTTGTTGAAGACGGTCGGCGGCCCGAGGACCACGGACAGTCCGACCCCGCCGGCGGGCGGCAGGATCTTGTACTTGCCGAGCTTTCCGGCCGAGAACGTTGCCCCGGCCTTCAGCGGCGTGCCGGAGGCGAGGTTGGCGGCGGCGTAGCCGGCGAGGTACCCGAGGTTGGCCGGGTTCCACAGCTCGAACTCCTTCACGGTGCCGTCAAGCACGTACTTCCTCATCTGCGACGGCAGGCCGAGGCCGGTCAGCGTCAGGTGCTTGAGCAGCGACTTGTGCGTATCGAGATACTGGGCCGCGGTCGAGATGCCGACGGTCGTCGGGGAGATGATCCCGCGCAGGTGCGGGTAGGCGGAGAGCAGACCCTGGAGCACGGTGAGCGACGTGGTCGGATCATCGTTGCCGTAGACGATCTTGACGAGCTTCATGCCGCGGTACTTCTTCTTCTTCAGCTCGAGCTTCATGTACTTGATCCAGGCGTTCTGGTTGGTCGCGGTCGAGACCGCCGAGAGGATCGCGATCTGGCCCTTGTAGCCGATCTCCTTGCCCAGCAGGTCGACCTCACTGGCACCGATCTGCTTGGTGTTCGCCTGGTTGATGAACAGGTGGTTCTTGCAGGTGACGTCGGAGTCGAACGAGATCACCTTGATGCCGGCTGCCTGCGCCTGGGCGAGCTGCGGGCAGAGGGCGCTTGGGTCATCGGCTGCGATGATGATCGCGTTGGCGTGGGCCTGGATGGCCGCCTGGATGCCGGGCTGCTGCGCTGCGGCGGTGTCCTGGGTTCCGCTCGAGACGACGACCTTGCCGCCGAGCTGACCGAGGGCCTTCTTGATGCCGTTGTCCGCGATCACCTCGTACGGGTTGACCGTGTCCTTCGGGATCGCGTAGACGAGCAGTCCCTTCTTGATGCTGTGGTGAGTCGACGCCAACGCCGTGCCGCCGACGGCCAGGCTGAGCCCGGCCGCCAGACCCACGGCCGCGCGCGCGTAGTTACGGGTAGAGAATCTCACTGACCTCTCCTTCGTTTGATTGGACGTACCCCTCGGCACCCGGAGGCCACTGGCATCCGGGTGCCGACTCGAGGCTGCGCAGTGAGAGATCGCAGCGAACTCGAAGACTCATAGGCCACCCCCGGCGGAGACGGGAGGGGCGGCGCGCCGCACGCGGCCGCGGATCCGATTGCGGACCTCGCCGACGTTGGGGACCACAACGCTCAGCAGCAGCAGGCCACCGAAGATCACCTGTTGCTCCTGCGAGCTGATGTTGATTGTCGTGAAGGCGACCTCGGTGAGGCCGACGATGATCACCGACAGCACGACCCCGATGACCGACCCACGGCCGCCGAAGATCGAGATCCCGCCGAACAGCACGACGGCGACGACGTTCAGCTCGAGTCCCGTGCCGGCCGTGTAGATCGCGGAGGCCGCTTGCAGGGAGTAGATGATTCCGGTGGCGGCACAGATCACGCCGGAGACGACGTAGAGCAGGAACTTCGTGCGCCTGACGCGGATCCCCGCGAAGAAGGCCGCCTCGGTATTCAGGCCGATGGCGTACAGCGACCGGCCGAAGGCCGTGCGGTGCACCACCACGCCGTAAATCGCGGCGAGGACGAGGAAGAAGAAGAACGGGTAGGCGAGGTGCAGGAAGATCGGAGCGATGCCGATCTGCTCGAGCGACGGTGGGAAGCCGCTCACCTCGCTCTGGCCGAGCAGGATCTCCGCGATCCCGCGGAACATCGTGAGCGTCCCGATCGTCACGGCGATCGAGGGCAGTCCCACGCGGGCGACGAGGAACCCGTTCAGGGCTCCGCCGATCGCGCCCACGGCAAGGGCGATCAGCATGGCGCCGACAACCCCGGTGTGGTGCTCGAAGGCGTAGCCGAAGACGGCGCAGCCGAGGCCGAGCATCGACGCCACCGAGAGATCGATCTCCCCAGTGAGGATGATCATCGTCATCGGCAGGGCCATGATCGCCACCTGGCCGATGTCGAGCCCGCCGAAGAAGATCGTGGTGGTCGACCAGAAGGTCGAGCTCTCGGCCACGCCGAAGAGGACGACGGCGATGAGGATCACCACGAGCGCCGATTCCCAGCGCACGAGTCCGCGCGCCCGGACTCGTCCCCTCGACTCACTCGACATAGCTGACGCCCTTCTCGGCCACGAGGGCACGGGCGGCCCGCACGGCGAGCAGCCGATCGAAGGAGATGGCGGCGAGGAGCAGTGCCCCGGCGATGGCCTGGTCCCAGAAGGAGGAGATGCGGGCGGCGACGAGCGCCTGGTTGATGACCTGCAGGAGGATCGCGCCGAGGACAGCGCCGATGACGCTGCCGCTGCCGCCGAAGATCGCCACGCCGCCGACGACCACGGCGGTGACGACGATCAGCTCATAACCGGTGCCGGCGGTCGAGTTGACCGTGGCCACCTGGGCGTCGAAGAGCACGCCGCCGAGCCCGGCGAGCGCGCCGCTGATCACGAACACGGTGAAGACGCGGAGCGTGGTGGGGATACCGGCGAGCGCGGCCGCGGCTGGATTGGACCCGATCGCGTAGAGCTCACGACCGGCGGGGTAGGCGTACATCCAGTAGGCGGCGGCGAGTGCGACCGCGACGACGATCAGGAACATCCACGGGATGCCGATGACCGTCGAATAGCCGAACGTGACGAGGCTCTGTGGGAAGACGCTCGGCTCGATCTGGATACCGCTGCCGATGATGTTGACAAAACCGCGGATCACGTAGAGCGCGGCCAGCGTCACGACCAGGCTCGGCACCCGGATCAGTGTGGTGATCACGCCGATGAGTGCTCCGCAGGCCGCGCCGATGCCGATGCCGACGAGGAAGGCGACGGCGATCGAGGTGTGCGGGTCGTGGGTGAACAGTTCGCCCACGGCGAAGGCGGAGAGGCCGAGGGTCGAGCCGATCGACAGATCGACATTGCGGGTGATGATCACCATGGCCTCGCCGATCGCCAGCAGCATGTAGACGGCGGCGATTGAGAGGATCGCCTGGATGCTCGCCCCGGTGGCGAAGTTCGCGTTGCGGATCGTCGTGAGTCCGAAGATGACGAGGATCACCAGGGCGATCACCCCGGGGCGGAAGCGCGCGATCGTCGCGGCGAGGCGATGCTCCCGCGCGGCCGGGGCCTGCGGTGTGATCACCGTGGCGTCGGTGTCGGTCGCCGTCATGCCGCCTGCTCCGTGTAGGCGCCCGCTGCGGCGGCGATGACGCTCTCCTCGCTCGCCGCGGCGCGTGGGATCTCCCGCACGAGGCGGCCCTCGCGGATGACCAGGATCCGGTCGGCGAGGAGCAGCAGTTCGGGGAGCTCGGAGGAGATCACCAGCACGGCAACCCCCTGCTCGGCGAGCTCCTCGAGCAAGCGATGGACCTCCGCCTTGGTACCGACGTCGATGCCGCGGGTCGGTTCGTCGACGATGATCACCCGCGGGTTCCGGCGCAGCCACTTGGCGAGGACGACCTTCTGCTGGTTGCCGCCGGAGAGCGTGGTCACCGGGTCCGAGAGCCGTCCGTACTTCACCTGCAGGCGGTCGAGCCAGGTTTTCGATGTCTCGCGGGCGAGCTCGCCGGCGATCAGCCCGCGGCGAGTCACGCTCGCGAGGGAGGCGAGCAGGACGTTGCGCTCGATCGACTCGTCCATGACGAGCCCGTGCTGGCGGCGATCCTCGGGAACGAGGGCGATCCCGGCCTGCATCGCGGCGCTGGGGGACCCCTTCTTCAGGGGCTGACCGGCGACGGTCACCGAGCCGGCGTCGTAGCGTTCGATCCCGAAGATGGCCTGGGCGATCTCCGTGCGGCCGGCCCCGACGAGGCCCCCGAGTCCGACGATCTCCCCGGCGCGGAGCTCGAAGCTGATGTCGACGAAGTTGCCCTCCTGGGTGAGGCGGTCGACGGAGAGGACCACGTCACCGATCGCGCCCCGCGTCAGCTGACGATGTTCGACGTCGCGCCCGACCATCGCCCGCACGAGCTCGTCGCTCGTCAGATCGCCGGCGGGCCGCGCGAGGACCGATCGTCCGTCTCGCATCACGGTGACGCGCTGACAGATGTTGAAGATCTCATCGAGTCGGTGGGAGATGAAGAGCACGGCCGCGTCGCGTGCACGGAGCGTCTCGATCACGCGCGCGAGACGCTCGACCTCGGCGGCGGAGAGCGCCGCGGTCGGCTCGTCCATCACCAGGACGCGCGCGTCGAGGGTCAGCGCCTTGGCGATCTCGGCAATCTGCTGGTCTGCGATCGACAGGCCGCGCGCTGCGCGGTCGGGATCGAGCCGGACGTCCAGCATCTCGAGCACCGTGATGACCTGTCGCCGCATGCTGTCGCGGTCTAGCCGGCCCCCGCTCTGCCTCGGCATCCGGCCCATGAAGACGTTCTCCGCGACGCTCAGGTCCGGGAACATCGTGGGCTCCTGGTAGATCACGGCGATGCCGGCGTCGCGCGCGGCGGCCGGGCTACCTAGGGTCACGGGGACGCCATCGATCGTGATCTGGCCGCTGTCGGGCTGGTGCACGCCGGCCAGCATCTTCACGAGCGTTGACTTGCCGGCGCCGTTCTCACCGACCAGACCGTGGGCTTCGCCCCGATGAAGGGAGATCGATGCGTCGGAGATCGCGGCGACGGCGCCGAAGGACTTCGTCACGTGGGAGACGCCGAGGATCGGCTCCGCATCAAACTCCGTCTGCTGCTCCTTCGTCCCATCCGCCGAGCGGCCGTCCGACACCTGCACCCTCCCCTCCATCTGTTCGACGGGTCCCTCAACCCGGTTGTCCACTATCCGCGCCTTAGCGCGCGGTTGTGGTCAAAACGACCACCCAAACGCGCGTGAACAACCATAACCAACCACGTCCGACCAGGTCAAGAGGCAAACAGCACAACGTTGTCGGTCCGTGCGTGGGTGGCGCGGTGGGTGACGCTGAGCGGGAGTGGCGGGTTCACGGCCGCGGGCCTGGCGTGGTGAGCGCCCCGCCGACCCCTCGAACCCGAGATGTAGGGCGAAATACGCAGATTTCTGCACAGAACTCCCATCGCTTCCGGTCTCCGACGCGGTGACCCCGCAGTCTGGTGGGTCGGGGCGGTCAGCGGCAGGGCGTGGTCAAGGCAGCATGACGAGCCGCGGGGGTCGATGACGTGGCACGCTTGACCGGATGAGCGACGCAGCGGGCGGTGGACGGCGAGCGGCGGTGACCGACCTCCTTGTTGAGGCCTGCGCGCGGCTCGTGGGGGAGGCGAACGTCGAGCGGGACGTCTGGCTGAGCGACGCGAGCGGCGTCGGCGGTCGGGCGCCGGTGATGGTGAAGCCGGCGAGCGCCGAGGAGGTGCGGGAGGTCGTCGCCTGGGCATACGCGCAGGACGTCCCGATCGTGCCGGTCGGCGGGGCGAGCGGCTATTCGGGCGGGATCGTCCCGATCGACCCGCGACCGTCGGTGGCCGTGTCGCTCGAGCGGCTCAACCGGGTGCGCTCGTTCGATCCACTGCTCTGGCGGATGGAGGTCGAGGCGGGCGTGACGACCGCGACGGTGCAGCGGCTGGCGCGGGAGAACGGGCTGCTCTTCCCACCCGACCCCGGCGCGCCCGAGCAGTCGCAGATCGGCGGCAACCTCGCCACGAACGCGGGCGGCCCGCACGCGTTCAAGTACGGCGTCACCTCACGGTGGGTGACCGGTGTCGAGGCCGTGATCGCGCCGGGGGAGCTCGCCACCTTCGGCGGTCCCGTGCGCAAGGACGTCGCCGGCTATGACCTGCGGTCGCTGCTGATCGGCAGCGAGGGCACGCTCGGCGTGATCACGGCGGCCTGGCTGCGGCTGGTGCCGGCGCCCCCCATGGCGATCCCGGTGGCCGCCACGTACAGCTCGATCCCCGATGGGGTGCGGGCGATCGAGGCCGCGCTCGGCTCGGGCGTGGTGCCGGCCACCATCGAGTACCTGCAGGGCACCTGCCTGGCCTATGCGCCGCCACCGTTCCTGGACGCGCGCGACGTGGCGTTCATGGTGATCTGTGAGGCCGAGAGCGAGCACGAGCGCGACGAGCTGCTCGAGGCGCTCGGCGACACCGCCGCCGCCCAGGACCCGAAGGTGCTCTGGCGCTGGCGGGGTGGCGTCTCGCTCGCGGTGCGGGCCGCCAAGGGCGAGAAGCTCGCCGAGGACATCGCCGTGCCGCTCGACCGCCTCGAGGACGCGATCACCCGGTCGCTCGAGATCGGCGAGGCCCACCGCGTGGAGGCCACCTCCTGGGGTCATGCCGGCGACGGCAACCTTCACGTCTCCTATCTCTTCGACCCGGGCGACCGCGAGGAGGCCCGCCGGGCCGAGGCGGCCGCCACCGCGCTGTTCGACCTGGCGCGCGAGCTCGGCGGAACCGTGAGCGGCGAGCACGGCATCGGCCTGCTGAAGGGCGGGCAGCTGCTCGGTCAGTGGTCGGAGCCGGCGGTCGCGGCGCACGAGGCGGTGAAGCGCGCGCTCGATCCGAAGGGGCTCTTCAACCCCGGCAAGAAGGAGCCGCGGCCCGCGTAAGCGGCGTTCAGGGCGCTTCGGGCAACCGGGGTGCGTCGGGCAACGGGGGCGCGTCGGGCAACCGGGGCGCCTCGGTCCACCGCGCTCGGGCGCACCGAGGGTGCTCAGTGACTCGCCACCATCAGCGCGTCGATCACCGCCTCGGGCGTGGCCTCCGGGTGGCGGTCCCGGATCCCGCCGACGGTGGCGGGGTCGAGCGGCAGCTCGAGCGCGGCGTAGATCTCGATCACCGCCTGACGCAGGGCGTCCGAGGCCTCCACGACGACGATCGCCGCGGTCATCGACGCCCGTCGGAGCGCCCGCTGAGCCAGGCCGGCGACCTTCGGTCCATCGGGCAGGTGCAGGCTGAAGCGGCCCGCGCAGTACTCGTCCGGCAGCTCACCGACCTCGACCGGCACGCCGACGCGCTCGAGCGTGGCGACGAGCAGCTCCGTCAGCTCGGCGTAGCGCCGCTCGATCGGGGTCGGCCACGTCGGCTCGGGGTGCAACAGCTGGACGACGATGGAGCCCTCGTCATAGGCCACGGCGTGTCCGCCGGCGGCGCGAATGACCGGCATGAGGCCGTGCGACTCGGCGCGCGCGCGCGCCGAGTCGAAGCCGGGTCGCCGAGCGTCGAGCCGTCCGAAGGCCACCGTCGGCGCCGGTCGGCAGGCGCGCAGTGTGCGTCCCCGCTCACCGCGGGCCACCTGCTCGAGCAGCGACGTGGTGAGGGCGAGCTCCTCCTGCGGCTCGAGCCGGTCGCCGACGCGTAGCCACTCCACGGCCGAATTATCGTCGGGCGCTACAGGGCGAGGCGCAGCGGCGTCTCGAGCAGCTCCCGGATCTCCGCCAGGAAGCGGGCGGCGTCGGCGCCGTACAGGATCCGGTGATCACAGGAGAGGGTGAGGGTCAGCAACGAGCGCTCGATGATGGCTCCGTCCACCCGGGCGAGCGTCGGACGGATCGCTCCGACGCCGAGGATCGCCGCCTGCGGCGGGTTGATGACGGGGGTGATGGCGGTCATCCCGAACATGCCGAGGTTCGAGACCGTGAACGTGCCGCCGTCGAGCTCGGCCGGGGTGATCGTCCCGGCGCGGACCCGAGCGGCGAGGCGCGCCACCTCGGCGGCGATCTCCCCGAGGGACTTCGTCGCGGCGTCGAACACGGTCGGCACGACGAGTGCCCCCTCGGCCGCCACCGCGACGCCGATGTTGATGCGCTCGTGCAGCTCGAAGCCGTCGTCCCGGTACGAGCCGTTGGCGAGGGGGTGGGACCGCAGCGCGAGCGCGCACGCCTTGACGATCAGGTCGTTCACGGACGGGACCCGGTCCCCCTCACGGGCCACCCGTTTCAGCTGGGCGCGGTGCTCGAGGGCCGCATCCATCATCACCTCGGTCTGGACCTGGAAATGGGGGACGGTGGCCTTCGCCTCCACCATGCGCCGCGCGATCAGCTGCTGCAGACGGGAGAGCTCCTGGCGATGCGTGCCGGCGCTCGCCGCGGAGGCGACCGACCCGTTGGGGGTCGGTGGGTGGGGGACGCCGGACCCGAGGGCGGAGTTGGGGGAGAGGCGAGGGGGCGATCCCCAGCCGGGCTGGGCGGCGCCGGGCACGTCCGTGATCCCGGCGGTGCGCAGGACGTCAGCGCGGGTGATCCGTCCGAGCGGCCCACTCCCGGTGACCGTCTCGAGCGCCACGCCGTGCGCGGCCGCAACGCGGCGGGCGAGCGGCGTCGGCTGGCCGGCACGGCGGTCCGGCCCATCGGCAAGGGGCGAGCCCCCGCCGGCGGGAACGGCACCCGCGGTCAGCGCGAGCTCCTCGTCGAGCACGGGTTCCTCCTCGAGTGCGGGACCTCCGGCCGACGCGGGCGCCTCGAGTGCGGGACCCCCGGCCGACGCGGGCGCCTCGTCGAGTGCGAGCTCCTCGGCCACCGCGGCCTCCTCCTCGAGCACGGGCTCCTCGGCGAGTGCGGCCCCCGCGGCGCCCAGACGCGCGATGACCTCACCCACCTCGACGGTGGCTCCGACGGGCGCGAGGACCTCGAGGACGCCGTCGGCCTCGGCTTCGTAGGGGGCGGTGGACTTGTCGGTCTCGATCTCGAGCAGCTCCTCGCCGGCTCGGACCGTCTCACCATCGGCCTTGAACCACGAGATGATCGTGCCGCGCTCCATCGAGTCGGAGAGCTTCGGCATCAGGATGTCGGTCACGGCTGGCCCTCTCCCATCAGGTCGATCGCTGCGCTGACGATGGTCTCGGTGTCGATCCCGAAATACCGGTAGAGATCATCCACGTCGCCGGACTGGCCGAAGTCGGTCACGCCGAGGCAGGCCACGGGGACGTACCGGATCGCGCCCAGGAAGCTCAGGGTGTGCGGGTGGCCGTCCTGCACGGTGATGATCGGGGCGCGCCGCTCGACGGGGAACAGAACGTCGAGGACCTCGCTTGACCCCGTCCCGAGCCCCTGGCTCGCCTGCCAGGCGCGGAACACCAGGTCGGGGGAGGTGAGGCACACGACATCACTGCCGATGCCGGCGCAGGCCAGCGCATCGGCGGCGGCGATCACCTCCGGCATCAGCGCTCCGACCCCCACGAGCGTCACCGCCGGCCGGTCGCGGGCGCTGCGCAGCCGGTAGCCGCCGGCGAGCGCCTGCCGGCGGCGCTCCTCGCGCCACGCCGGATCATCGGGCACCGCGGCGAGCTCCTGGGGGATCGGCCGCGTGCTCAGCCGGAAGTACGCGGCGGTGCCATCCGGACGGCCGAGCTGGCCGAGCGCGTGCAGCAGCGTCCATTCCAGGTCCTGGGCGAAGGCGGGCTCCCAGGCGGTGCAGCGGGGCTGCTCGAGCCCGACGGACGGGGTGATGATCGACTGGTGCGCCCCGCCCTCGGGAGCGAGGGTGACGCCGGACGGGGTGCCGACGAGGATCGACTGCCCGCCCGCGTAGATCCCGAACGACCACGGTTCGAGCGCGCGGTTGACGAACGGGTCGTACATCGTCCCGATCGGCAGCAGCGCCTGCCCGTCGCGCGACCAGGTCAGTCCGAGCTCACCGAGCAGTCCGACGAGGTTACCCTCCGCGATGCCGAGCTCGATGTGCTGTCCGTGCTCGGTCTCGCGCCAGCGCACGAGCGTGTCGGAGTCGTCGGCGAACCAGTCGATGCGCTCCCCGAGGTGCCAGATGCCGACGCGGTTGATCCACCCGCCGAGGTTGGTGGAGGAGGCGACGTCCGGGCTGACGGTGACGACGTGGGCGGCGAGCTCGGGCGCGCCGTGGGCGAGGTCGACGAAGAAGCGCCCGAAGGCCTGCTGCGTCGAGCCGGTCCCGACGTGGTCGCGGCCGAGCTGGGGCGGGACGGCCGGGGTCGGGCGCAGCGGCGTCGGCTCGCGGCGCAGGCGCTCGGCGGCGGCGGCGCAGAACTCCGCCTCGCGGGTGCCGGGGGAGAAGAGCGCCCAGGGGTCGGCCGGGTCGGCGCCGGTGACGGCGGCGAGCTCCTCCCACTGACGGTGCGAGAGCAGCGCGGAGTGGTTCGCCGGGTGGCCTTGCGTCGCCAGTCGCCACGCCTTGATCGTGTCGGCGAAGATGACGGACGGCCGGTCGGCCACCGTATCGGTCTCCGCCAGCGCCGTGAGCAGATCGAGCAGATCGTGGCCCCCGAGATCCCGGATCGCGCGCGAGAGCTCGTCGTCGTCGAGATGGCCGACGAGCGTCTTCAGTTCGCGGCTGCCTCGGCCGCTGCCCGGCAGCCGCTCCCGCAGCTCGGCCGGGGACGAGCGCAGCAGGCGCTGGTACTCCTCGTTGGGCATGTGGTCGATGCGCCGGCGCAGGGCCTCGCCGCCGTCGCGCTCGAAGAGCTCACGCAGCCAGCGGCCGTACTTCACCGTCACCGTGTGCCAGCCGGCGGCCTGGAACATCGCCTCGATCCGCCCCACCGCCATGTCCGGGACGATCCGGTCCAGTGACTGGCGGTTGAGGTCGACGATCCAGAGCACCTCGCCGAGCCGCGCGACAACCGGATCCACGACGGTCTCCCAGATCGCGCCCTCGTCGAGCTCGGCGTCGCCGACGAGGGCGACCTGTCGGCCGCCCCGGGCGACGTCGAAGTGTCCGGCCACGTACCGGTGGGCCACCGCGCTCCAGATGGTCGCCGTCGCGCCGATCCCGACCGACCCGGTGGAGAAGTCGGCCGGAACGGGGTCCTTCAGGCGGGACGGGTAGCTCTGCAGCCCACCGAACTCCCGCAGCGTGGTGAGGTACCTCGGGTCGAGCTGGCCCAGCAGGTACTCGATCGCGTGCAGGACGGGGGAGGCGTGCGGCTTGACCGACACGCGATCCCGCGCGTCGAGGTGGGCGAACCAGAGCGCCGTCATGATCGAGACCATCGAGGCCGATGAGGCCTGATGCCCGCCGACCTTCACGCCCGACGGTGTCGACCGCACCTTGTTGGCGTGGTGGATGATGGACGTCGCCAGCCACAGGACGCGGTCCTGCACGGCCTCGAGCGTCCGGACGTCGATGTCGGGTTCCGCGAGCGTCACGAGCGCATTGTCAAACGGCGGATCCCGGGATGACAAGGCTTGGCGCCAGGCGACGTTCGATGGTGAACGCGAAAGCGGGAAGCGCGTTCATAATTGAAAGCCGTGCGCGGCGAACTCGACGCAACCGACCAACGGATCGTCGCTCTGCTGCGGTCGGACGCCCGGCGGTCGGCCAGCGAGGTCGGCCGGCTCGCCGGACTCTCCGCGCCGGCGGTGCGGCGGCGGATCGAGCGCCTCGAGGCCAGCGGCGTGATCCAGGGCTACACGCTGACCCTGGACGAGCGGCAGCTGGGTGAGCAGATCGAGGCGTTCATCGAGCTTCGGTTCGCCCCCGGCCTGCAGGTGAGCGACGTGGACAACGCCGTCGTCGACCTGCCCGAGCTCGTCCAGTCCTACACGCTCGCCGGCGATCCCGACGCGCTCGCGCACGTCCGGGTCAGGGACCTCGAGCATCTCAAGAACGTCGTCGACCGCATCCGCCGGGGGCAGGGGCGCGGTCCGAAGGTGATCGCGACCCGGACGATGATCGTGCTGGGCCGCAGCCGGCCGAGCGCGCCCGAATAGGCCTCAGCCCGCGACGAACTGGTGCACGACCTTGTCGGGCCGCAGCTGGATGAGGCAGCCCGAGATGCGGCCCGTGTGGTAGTCGCTGCCCGGGTTGATGCACAGGGTGCGTCCGATCCGGGTGGCTCCCGCGCTCTCATGGACGTGCCCGTGCAGGGCCAGCAGCGGCTGGTAGCGCTCGATCGCCTCGCGCACCGCGGTTGAGCCGACGGGGATCATCTTCGGCGCCGAGCCCGACATGATCACCTCGAGGTCGTCGGTGAGGGCGGGGGCCGTGTCGAGCGAGGAGTTGTACGGCGGCACGTGCAGGTTGAAGATACAGCGCGACATGTCCCCCGCCTCGTCGGCCAGGCGGCTGATCCGGCGCAGCAGCTCGTCCTCGTCGAGCTCCCGGGGGGAGTCGAACGGGGTGCGGTTCGCGTACCCGAGTGAGATCATCGTGTGGCCGGCGAACTCGACGACGCGGTCGTCGCACGCCTCGACCTTCACCGCCTCCTCGATCGCCCGGTCGACGCCCTCCGGGTCGTCGTTGCCGGGCATCACGAAGCACCGGGTCTCCGGGCTCAGGCGATCATCGGCCAGGGCGAGCCACCGACCGAACGTGACCCGCATGACGTCGGCGAACCATGCCTCCTTCGCGTCCTCGTCGAGGCTCGCCACCCGGGAGACCTCCTCCGGGCTCATGCGGTGCGGGTACATCCCGTTGGCCCGGATCCGGTTCTCCGTCTCCTCAAGCTCATCGGGGCCGACCACCGTGCTGACCCCGAAGAGCTCGACGTGGTAGCCGTCGGCGTGCTCGACGAGCGGGACGACGACCTTGCCGGTGAGGTCGCCGCCCATGATCAGCACGGAGACGTTGTACGCCTGCGCGGCGTTCAGGAACTTCCGCCACAGCACATCGGAGCCGTGGATGTCGGAGGCGTAGTAGACGCGGACGGTCGCACCGTCCGCGTCACCCCCTCTGCGGCGCAGGAACGGCACCTCAGGCCGCCGGCAGTTCGCGGTAGGAGAGGTCGATGTCGATGCCCTGGTTGCGCCGGACCGCCCGCGCGATGAACCAGATGGCGACCCCCACGGCGTAGACGATCACGGCGAGCTCGAGCTTGCCGGGGTTGTCCTGGAGGCTGGCGCCCGACCCCGGATCCCAGAGCAGCACCGCGACCGCACAGCTGAAGCCGATCAGCGCCAGACCGCCGACGAGCGTCAGCAGCGGCACGCCGGCGACCCGGCGGCTGTACGGGGAGTTCTCCACGAGGTCGCGGCGGCGATACGGCAGGAGGATGCCGGAGACCGCCGTGACGAGCAGCGGCAGCGTCAGGCCGAGCAGCGCCGAGAGCGAGCTGAACCAGGTGGTGAACGAGTAGATGGCGGTGCTCGCGATCGACAGGACGAGCATCGTGCCGATCGCCCACAGCGGGGAGGCGGAGCGGGAGTCCACCGAGGAGAGCTTGTCGGGCATCACTCGGTCGAAGGACCAGGCGAACATGTTGCGGCTGACGAGCAGCAGCGTCTGGGGCAGCCACACGACGAGGCCGATCGTGAAGCCGAGGATGGCGATGATGCCGATGACGGGGCTGTTGGCCGCGATCCCGATGAGCTCAGGGTAGGCCGGTGCTCCGCCGGCAAAGCCGTAGGCGGCGGGGCTGGCGAGGCCGAGCCGGGCGCTGAAGTCGTACCCGATGATGTGGTCGAAGGTCGGGACCATGATCAGCAGCACGATCACCGCGAGCAGGACGGCGCCCGGCATCGAGTAGATGTGGGTGCGCTTCTGCAGCCGGATCTCGCCCGCGAAGTAGTTGCTCGAGAAGATGAAGCCGAAGATGAACCAGAAGACGGAGATGGCCCGCAGCGTCAGGGCCCAGCTGAACGCCGGATGCGTGAAGCCGGCCTTGTTCGAGGAGGCGACGAGCGCCGCCACCGCGTTCCGGGTCCCGAGGTGCTGCGCGTAGCTGTTGAAGTGCGCGAGGAAGCCGGCGTGGCTGCCGACGAGGCCGACCACGGCCGGCACGAGCACCGCGCCGATCATGAACAGCGCGAAGCAGGCGGCCTGGATCCGGAAGAAGAGCCGGACGCCGCCGACCGCGAACATCACGGCGGAGAGGATGAGGACGACCGTCCCTGTGATGAACAGGCCCCAGTGCGTGGAGAACCAGTTGCCGAAGGACAGCCAGCCCGATCCGGCGCCGAAGCCGGCCATCATCCGGCCGAACGCCCCGAAGCCGTACGAGGCGATGTACGTCGTGTACACGCCGATGACGACGGCGAGCCAGAACGAGTAGGAGAAGTTCCCGGCGAAGCCGATCGCCGGGTGCAGCGAGCGGCTGTTGAACACGTAGTCACCCCCGGTCCGCGGCATCAGCTGGCTGAGCATCGCGTACAGGAACGCGCCCGGCAGCCCGAGCGCGGCGGCGATCAGGAAGGTGATCAGGGCGTTGGACCCGGGGTAGAAGGCGGCGAAGAGCCAGTAGAAGGCGAAGGTCAGGGCGACGCTCGACCACAGCAGGTTGTAGAAGAGCGCGTCCCGGGTGCGACCCTCGCGGACGAGGCCGGTCGCCTTGCGGGTGAACAGCCCGGGCGCGGGCGCCGAGGGCTGGCTCGTGGACGGTTGTGTCGTCATCTCCTGCTCCTCCTCACGAATGGGTGGATCCGGCGCCGGCGTGGAAGGCCATGGCCTCCAGCGCGATCCGGCCGGCGATCAGGGACGTGGTCGGCGTGCCGTCGAGGCTCGGCGCGGCCTCGACGACGTCCACCCCGACCAGACCCGGCCGCGAGACGCCGCGCACGAGCTCGATCGCCTCGCGCGTCGTCAGGCCTCCGGGCGACGGGCAGCACGTGCCGGGCGCGTACGCAGCGTCGAGCGAGTCGACATCGAAGGAGAGATAGGTGCCGTTCCCGGCTCCCGCGACCTCGAGGGCCTGGTCGACGGCCCAGGCGGTGCCATGCTCCCAGATGTCCTCGAGCCAGATGACGCGGATACCGCGCTCACGGCAGTACGCGATCTCGGTCTTGGGGTTCATCCAGCCCGAGATGCCGACGAGGGCGATCCTCGTCGGGTCGAAGCCGGCGTCGACGGCTCGGGTGATCGGGCAGCAGTGATTGAGCTCCTCGCCGCCCACGTCGGGCGCGGTGTCGAGGTGCATGTCGATCAGCACGAGGCCCGGGTCGCTCACGCGCTCGCGCACGGCCCGGACCGCGGGGATCGTGATCGAGTGGTCGCCCCCGAAGGTGACCGGCAGGGCGTCGGCGTCGAGGATCGCGCCGATGTCGCGCTGCGCGTTGGCGAAGGTGCGCTCGGCGTTGGCCAGGATGATGTCGCAGTCACCGCAGTCGACCGGATTGAGCGCCTCGACCAGGTCGAAGTCGAGCGTGGCGTTGTAGGTGAGGAACTGGCAGGACACCTCGCGGATGCCGCGCGGCCCGTAGTTGGCGCCGGTTCGGCTGATGTTGGTGGCGTCGAAGGGGATCCCGTAGATGGCGGCGCGAGCCTGCGCGTCGCGGAGCGCGGCGGCCTCGGGCGCGACGTGGGGCAGGCGCATGAAGGAGCCGACCAGACCGGAGTGCAGCAAGCTGCTCCACATCGTCGGGTCGCTCTGGGGCATCGTCGACACTCTTCCTCCTCGGTGAAAAAACGCTTTTTCAGGCCCTCGCGGCGAACTTAAGCGAAAACGCTTTGGCATGTCAAGTCGTCGCCGCCTAAGCTTCCGCCCGTGACCGGCAGGAGCACAGGAGAGGGGAGCAACCGCGGCGGCGCCACCCGCGGCGGCGCCACCCGCGGCGGCGCCGACGACCCGGTCGCCGACGGCCGGATCGGCAGCGGCCGCGTCGGCAACGGACGCGTCGGCATCCGCGAGGTCGCCGAGGCGGCCGGGGTGTCCGTGACGACGGTCTCGCACGCGCTCAACGACAAGGGCCGGCTGCCGCAGGAGACCCGTGATCACGTCCGGCGGGTGGCTGAGCGCCTCGGGTACCGGCCGAGCATGGCGGCCCGCAGCCTCGGAGGCGGCCGCAGCGGACTGCTTGGGCTGTTCATCTCCGAGACGGACCCGTCGGTGGTGCGCTTCTCGGACTTCACCTACTTCACCCAGCTGATGATGGCCGCCAGCATGGCGGCGTTGCGGGCGGGCTATGCCCTCGTCCTCACGGCCGCCGAGCCGGGCGCGGCGATCGGCGCCCTGCCCCTCGACGGCGCGCTCGTCGTCGACCCCGTCGCCGAGGACCCGGTCGTCCGCCGGCTGCTCGACGCGGGGACCCCGCTGGTCTCGACGGGCCGGAGCCTCGGCGTCGAGGACGCCATCCCCTGGGTGGACAACGATCACCGCGCGGGGGTCCGCTCCGTGCTCGACCACTTCGCCCGGCGCGGCGCCCGGCGGATCGCGCTGCTGGCCAACCCGGCGCGCATGTCCTACAACATCGACGTCGAATCGACCTACCGGGAGTGGTGCGAGCGCCACGCGATGGCGCCGTGCGTCACCCAGGTCGGCGCCGAGCTCACCGAGAACGCCGGCTACGCCGCGGCGCTCGACCTGCTCGCCTCGAGCGACCGCCCGGATGCCATCTACGCCACGTATGACCGGATCGGGGTCGGGGCGCTCATGGCCGCCCGCACGCTCGGGATCGCCGTGCCCGAGGACCTGCTGCTCGCGGTGAGCGCCACCGGCTCCGGCGATGAGCCGACGAGCCCACGCCTCACCGGGCTCAACCTGTACCCGGATCAGATCGGCCGTCGGGCCGCCGAGCTGCTGATCGAGGTGGTGGAGGGCCGGGCGCCGGCCGACCCGCAGATCACCGTCCCCACCCGCCTCGTCGCCCGGAGCTCCACCCGCCGGCGTTCCGCCCTCGCCGCCGGGTGAGGCGACCGGCTCCGCCGCCGCCGCCCTCGCCTATCCTGTCGCTCGCATGTCGCTCCGGCTGAACCCTCCCGCGCGGCTTCTCGCTCTGGTGGCCGGCGTCCTCGTCGCGGCTCTGGCCCTCGTCGGAGTCCCGGACCGCCGGGCTCGGGCGGCCGTCGCGCCGGTCACCGCGACCGTGACCGGGCAGCCCGTCGGTCCGCCCGTGCCGGCCGGCTTCGTCGGGCTGGCGACGGAGTACTGGAACGTCGAGCAGGAGGTCGGCACCAACCCCAAGCAGCCCGATCGCGCCTTCGAGCAGACGCTGCTCAACCTCGCGCCCGAGGGCGGCTTCAGCCTGCGCATCGGCGGCGACAGCACCGACTGGAGCTGGTGGCCGATCCCGGGGATGAAGCAGCCGCCGTGGGTGCGCTTCACCATCACCCCGACCTGGGCTGCGGTCACCGCCCGGCTGGCCGCCGATCTGCACGCGCACGTGATCGTCGGCCTCAACATGGAGGCGTCGAACGTCCGCATCGACCAGGCGGAGGTGCGCGGCATCGGTCACGCGCTCAGCCACCAGCCGCTCACCTTCGAGCTCGGCAACGAGCCCGAGCTGTACTCCCATTTTCCCTTCTACCACACCCCGGCCGGGATCGCGGTGCGCGGGCGGCCCAAGAGCTACACGCTGCTCGACATGGCCTCGCAGTGGAACCAGATCGCCAGCTCGCTCCCCTCCGTGCGGCTGGCCGGCCCCGGGTACACGAGCCTCGACTCGCTGCCCTACGTCGGCGCGTTCCTGGCCGGGACGCGCCGGTTGGCGCTCCTGACGGTGCACACCTACCCGCTGAAGTCGACCCGCTGCGCGGCGGCGCCGCCACAGGAGAGCGAGCTGTTCGCGCCGCAGTCCCTGCAGACGCTCGCCTCGGGACTCGCCACATGGGAGAGCCTCGCCCGCCGGCACGGGGTCGGCCTGCGGGTCGACGAGATGAACTCGATCACCTGCGGCGGCCAGCCGGGCGTCACCAACACGCTCGGTCCCGCGCTCTGGGCGCTGAACATCCTGCCCCTGTACGCGCAGGCCGGTATCAACGGCGTCAACATCCAGAGCCGGCCGTTCACCGCTCAGAACCTGATCCAGACGACCCACACCTCCGCCGGCTGGCGGGTCCAGGTGCAACCCGAGTACTACGGACTGGTCGCCTTCGCGGAGCTCACCCCGCCCGGCTCGAGGATGCTGCGGATCGGAGGGCTGCCGGGCGGGCTGCTCGCCTGGGCCGACCGGACCCCGCAGGGGCAGACGCACGTCGTCATCACCAACGTCGGCACCGGGCCGCGTGCGGTGGCCATCCGGGGTGGGACCGGGCCCGGCACCCTCGAGACGCTCAGCGGCGGAGCCGGCGGCCTGGCCGCCACGGGCGGAGTGACGCTCGGCGGCCGGACGCTCTCAGAGCAGACGGGGCAGCTGAGCGGCTCCCCCGTCACGCACACGGTCGCTCCGCACTCCGGCGCCTATGCGGTCACAGTAGCTCCCGCGACCGCGGCGATTCTCACCTTCCGCGGCTGATCGGCGCTCCGGCTCGGCCCGACCGTCATCGCTGTTGCGGAGCGGCGCCGCCTGCATAGGCGCCGGTCATGATGTCCTCGATCAGGGTGGGGCCCACGGGCTCCCAGCCGAGCAGTTCCCGCGTGGCCGCGCTCGAGGCGGGCATGTCGAGAGCGACGAACCGGCCGATGAAGCCGAAGCGCGCCTGCGCCTCATCGGCCGAGATCGCGGCCGTCGGCAGCGCGAAGCGCCGCCCGATCGCCGCGGCGATGTCCCGCATCGGCACGCCCTCCTCGGCCACGGCGTGGAGGACTGAGCCAGCGGGCGCCCGCTCGATGGCGATGCGCACGAGCCGGGCAGCGTCGCCGCGGTGCACGGCGGGCCAGCGGTTGGCGCCGTCGCCGAGATACCCGGCGGCGCCATGCCTGAGACCCGCTTCGATGATCTGGGCGATGAACCCATGGTCGCCGGCGCCGTGCACGGTCGGCGCGAAGCGCACGCTCATCGACCGCACGCCGCGATCGGCGAGCGCGAGCAGGGCACGCTCGGAGGCGGCGCGGGGGCTCACCTGGTCGTCGGGGTGATCCCGCTCGGTCGCGGCCCGGCCCGGCGTCAGTCCGGCGACGCCGGAGGCGATGGCGAGCGGCCGGCCGGTGTCGGCGAGCACCTCCCCGAACGTGGCGATCGCTCGGCGATCGGATGCGGCAGCCTCTTCGAAGTGGCCGGTCCACGCGATGTCGTGGCGGAAGGCGAGGTGGATGACGGCGTCAGCCTGCTCGGCGCCCGCCCGCAGAATCTCGAGGTCCTGGACGTCGCCGCGCAGCACCTCCCCCCCGGAGGCGGTGACGCGCTCGGCGGCGGCGTCTGACCGGGCCAGTCCGAGGACCTGGTGGCCGTGGGCGAGAAGCTCGGGAACGACGGCCGATCCGATCCAGCCGGAAGCGCCCGTGACGAATACGCGCATGTTGAAGTCCTCCTGGGAATGGTGCGCCGCCGGTGGTCCGCGCCGACGCTGATGTCATTGACTGTCATCAGGCTAGCACGCGATGGCAGCAACTGTCATGGCTGCTAGGATCGGATGGGTCATGGGCCGTTGGGAACCGGACGCGGCCGGGCGTCTGCAGCAGGCCGCGCTCGAGCTCTTCGGGCAGCGCGGGTACGAGCAGACGACGGTCGCCGAGATCGCCGAGCGCGCCGGTCTCACCGAGCGCACCTTCTTCCGCCACTTCGCCGACAAGCGCGAGGTGCTCTTCCGAGGCTCCGAGGAGCTGCAACGGCTGATCGTCGGCGGGGTCGACGATGCACCCGCGTCGGCGACCCCGATCGAGGCGATCGCCAACGGCCTGCGGGCGGCCGACGCGATCTTCGACGCCGAGCGCCGCCCGCACTCGCTCAAGCGCCGATCGGTGATCGAGGCCAACCCGGAGCTGCAGGAGCGCGAGCTGATCAAGCTGGCCACGCTCGCGGCCGTGCTCGCCGATGCGCTGCGCCGGCGAGGCGTCGAGGATTCGGCCGCCCGGCTCACCGCCGACGCGGGCATCGCGGTGTTCCGTTTCGCGTTCGAGCGATGGCAGCGCGACGCCGATCAGCGCTTCGAGGACGCCGTCCAGGACGGGGTCGAGCGGCTGCGGGCGCTCGCGCGAGCGTAGGCAGACCGAGCGTCCCCCGGACAGCGTCGCGCGCATCCGGGCGGAGCGGGCCGTGAAGCGGACGGTCCCTGCGAGCGGCGTGCCGACACAGCGGCGTCGCCGCCGCCGGTGCCCCGTGGCTCGGCCGCGCCCAGGCCGGGCAGGTCAGTTGTGGCCATGCCGGCGGGTGAGCAGCCGCTCGAGGACGGCGAGGCCCTCGGCCACCTCGAGGAAGCTCGTCGAGAGCGGTGAGAGCCCGATCCGCAGCCCGTCCGGCGGCCGGAAGTCCGGGATCACGCCGAGCTCCCACAGCTCGGCGACGAGCGCGGCCGCCGCGGGATGCTCGAGCATCACGTGGCCGCCGCGGCGCTCCGGCTCCCGCGGGGAGGCGAGCGTGACACCGAAGCGGGCGAGTCGCTCATCGGCGAAGGCGATCGCGAACGCGGTGAGCGCCGAGGACTTCTCCCGCACCGCCCGCATGTCCGTGGTCGAGAGCAGCGCGAGCATGTCGCTCACCGGGAGCATGCCCACGACCGGCGGCGTCCCGCTGATCACGCGCCGGATCCCCGGCGCCGGCTCGTACACCGGCCCCATCGCGAACGGGTCCGCGGCACCCATCCAGCCCTCGATCGGTTGGCGCAGCACGTCCTGCAGCCGCGCGGCGACGTAGGCGAAGGCGGGCGCCCCGGGGCCGCCGTTCAGGTACTTGTACGTACAGCCGACGGCGAGATCGACCGCGTCGTCGTCGAGCGCGAGCTCGACGACGCCCGTCGAGTGACAGAGGTCCCAGAGCGCCAGCGCGCCCACGGCGTGGGCGGCGCGGGTGACCTCCGCCAGGTCGGCGATCGCGCCCGACCGGTAGGCGACGTGACTGAGCTCGACCACGGCGACCCGCTCGTCGAGCGCCGCGCGGAGCTCGGCGGGGGTGACCGCGCCGCGCGGATCGGGCTCCAGCCAGCGGACCTCGAGCCCGCACTCGCGGGCGACCGCGTCGACGACAAAGCGATCGGACGGGAAATTGTGGGTGTCGGCGATGATCACGTCGCGTCCCGGGCGCGCCTCGACGGCGGCGCGCAGCAGCTTGTAGAGCAGCACCGTGGTCGAATCGCCGACCACCGTCTGGCCCGCGGCCGCGCCGAGGGCGTGGCGGGCGATCCGGTCACCGACGACGGTCGGCAGATCCATCCAGCCCTCCTCCCAGGCCCGGATCAGGCGGGTCCCCCAGACCTCGCGGATGAACGCGGCGGTCCGCTCGGCCGTCACCCGCAGCGGCCGTCCGAGGGAGTTGCCGTCGAGGTAGGCGATCACGCCCTCGGCGGGGAGGAACTCGTCCCGGAGGGCGGCGAGGCGATCCGCGCGGTCGAGCGCGACCGCGCGGGAGTGAAACGGCTCGGGAACGTCGATCTCGGCCATCGTCTGCGGGCCAGTTTGACGGGTTCGTCATGCTGTAACCACCCGACCTGAGGAGACCGATCGATGGCCTCGTGCTCACACCTCGATCAGATTGCGATCACCGAACTGCCGGAGTCCGTGGAGGGGTGCGAGGACTGTCTGCGGGACGGCGGCAAATGGCTGCATCTGCGGATCTGCCTGACCTGTGGGCACGTCGGATGCTGCGACTCCTCGCCCGGGCAGCACGCCAGCCGGCACGCGCGAGGGGACGCTCATCCGCTCATCCGCTCACTCGAGCCCGGCGAGGAGTGGAGCTTCTGCTTCGTCGATGAGGTCGGCCTGCTCATCCCCGAGATCCGGGGGCAGACGCGGATCCCGCCGTCCCCGCTGGCGGCATGAGCGCCCCGACACGGCCGGTCCTCTCACCCGCCCAGTTCGACCGGCTCCGCGCTCGCGGCGAGGAGCGCACCGCCGCCGTCGGAGACGTCCTCTACCGGGTGGGGGACGCCCGCTACCCGCTGATCGCGATCCTCGAGGGTGAGGCCGCGGTGACCGACGCCGACGGGAACGAGATCATCCGCCACGGGGCCGGTGGCTTCCTCGGCGAGATCAACCTGCTCTCCGGACAGACCGTGTACCTCACCGCGGTGGTCACGGCGCCGATGCGCTACATCGCCGTCGAACGCGAGGCGCTGCGCGAGCTGATGGCCGACGACGAGCCGCTCGCGGAGCTGATCATCAGCACGTTCATCGCGCGGCGCGAGGTGCTGCAGGAGGTCGACGGCATCGGGGTCGAGATCCTCGGCCCATGGTCGATGGAGGAGACCCGGGCGCTCGTCGAGTGGGTGCGCCATGCCCGGTTGCCGTTCGACTTCCGGGACGTCGAGCGCGACCCCGGGGCGCGGGCGATCGTCGAGGCCCTCGGCGGGGAGCCGCTGCCGCTCGTGCGCCTCCCCGGCGGCGAGGACCTCTGGGGACCGACGCCCGGCCAGGTCTTCCGGGCGCTCGGGATCGGCCTCGAGCTCGCGCCGCGGGAGAGCGTCGACCTGCTCGTCGTCGGGGCCGGTCCCGCCGGGCTCGGCGCCGCCGTGTACGGCGCCTCCGAGGGGCTCGACACGCTCGTGATCGAGGCCGGCTCGCTCGGCGGCCAGGCGGGCACCTCGCGGCGGATCGAGAACTACCTCGGTTTCCCGGCCGGCATCAGCGGCGCCGAGCTGTCGATGCGCGCGATCGCCCAGGCGCGCAAGTTCGCCGCCCGCACGGCGACGCCGTACCGAGCGATCGCGCTCGAGCCGGGGGAGGGGCGCCACGTCGTGCGGATGGAGGAGGAGCACTGCATCGAGGCGCGGGCCGTGCTGCTCGCCACCGGGGCGATGTATCGCCGGCTCCCCGTGGCCGGCCTGGAGGACTACGAGGGGCAGAGCGTCTTCTACGC
>DAIDJO010000094.1 GCA_027451345.1 Solirubrobacterales bacterium | reverse complement strand
TGAATGCCGGCGGTGAAGAACGTCGGAGAGCCGTGTGCGGGAGAACCGCATGCACGGTTCGATGCGGCGGCGGGAGGAAACCAGGCTCAGTCGGCAACAGCCGCGCGAACCGGGCGCCTCCCGCCGACCCTACCGCCCTCGTCGTTCTTGCTCGGGCTAGCGTGACGGCGGCTGGGGGCGACCAATGCTTGCCGCTGGGGCTTGAGAATAATCCGGAGCGTGTCGAGGTTGATCTGGATCAACGGTCCGTTTGGTGGCGGCAAGTCGTCGGTTGCGCGACGGTTGGTTGAACTCCTTGATGGGTCTGTTCTGTTCGACCCGGAGTTCGTTGGGTTCCTTCTGCGCGAAGTGTTGCCGGTGCCCACTGGGGACTTTCAGGATCTTCCGCAGTGGCGCGATCTTTGGGTGAGGACGGCAGCGACCCTGGTCGACCATGGCTCTGAGGTCGTGGTGATGCCGATGACGGTGCAGCGCCGCGATTATGTTGAGGAGGTGCTTGGCGGGCTGAGGCAGATCGATGCTCGCGTTCACCATGTGGTGCTTGACGCGACGGAGGCGACGCTGCTGCACCGGATCGACTGGGACTCTGTGGAGCCTGAGCATGCGAAGGAGTGGCGGACCGCGCAGCTTCCGAGGTTCATGGATGCGCGGAGGTGGCTGCTGCCTGCCGCAGACGTGGTCGTGCAGACAGACGAGTTGTCTGCCGAGATGGTCGCCGGCGAGATCGCGCGGTGGCTCAGCGTTTGACTAGATCTCTGGCTGGCTGCACGAGTAGTTCCAGACGGGGTGGTGGCGGGACGGGCGGCGATTGGACGCGGTGCGGCGTAGGCTTCGGGCATGTCGATCGAAACTCCTGAGGAGCTTGAGGCGCTGAGGGCCGCCGGCCGGGTTGTGGCTGAGGCGATCCGAGCGATGCGCGCTGACGTTCGTGTAGGGGTCAGTACCCGGGAGCTGGATGAGGTCGGGGCCAGGGTGTTCGCTCGATACCGCGCACGCTCCGGACCGCAGCTTGACTACGGGTTTCCGGGCACCACTTGCATCAGCGTCAATGACGAGGCCGTGCACGGGATACCGGGCAAGCGACGACTCAGGGACGGTGATCTGGTCAAGCTCGACGTGACCGCGGAGCTCGACGGCTTCTATGCCGACGCGTGCGCCTCGGTGCCGGTCGGGAACGTGTCGGCCGAGTGCCGACGCCTCGCTCGCGCCAGCCGTCACGCGCTTCACCGCGGGATGCAAGCCGCTCACGCCGGGGCGGCGATCAACGAGATCGGTCGCGCGGTCGAGGCGACTGTGGACAGCTACGGCTACTCGGTGTGCCGTGATCTCGCCGGTCATGGGATCGGGCGTCGGATTCACGAGGCGCCGAATGTTCCGAGCTTCCGGCATCCCGCGTTTGGTCAGCCCCTCACCGCGGGGCTGGTGATCACGATCGAGCCGATCATCACTGCTGGCAGGGGTGAGGTGCGAGAGAGCGGTGACGGCTGGACCCTCAGAACTCGCGATGGATCGTGCGCCGCGCACTTCGAGCACACCATCGTCATCACGGACGCCGCCCCGGTCGTTCTGACTGCCTGAGCGCTGTCCGCTTGACGTGCAGCAGCCATTGCTGTGGTTGCTCCGGGGTCGACCGCCTCTCCGCGTCGCGGGTTAGCGGCGTGCGGTCAAGGCCCCAGGTTCAGCTCGGTGAGCCGGCTGGCGGCCTCGGTGATGTAGGCGTCTGAGGTGCTTCCGGGTGCGGGGAGGGGGATGCCGGCTTGTGTTCGCCAGAGCGCGTCGCCGAGGGTGTTGAGCAGGTGCAGCGCCATGATCCGTGGGAGGCTTAGCCTGCGCCCGGACGTGGGCTCGTATTGGTTGACCGTTGCGGTGAGGAGCTTCACTCCCGGGCCGAACACGGGCAGGACACAGAAGTCGAACTCGGGTTCCGCAAGGCCGCAGCCTTCGAAGTCAAGGACCGCGGCCAGGTGGTGTTCGTGTGGCTGCCAGAGCTGGTTGTAGGGGTGAAAGTCGCCGTGGACGAGGACGGCCTCGACTGGGGGCGTGAGCTGAGCATCGATCCAGTCGCACCACTCGAGCACCTGGTTCTGTCGTCGAGGGTCGACCAGCTGCACGAAGTCTGTTCGGAGCGTTTCGGTGCAGACGTGTAACGAGGGGTCGGGCAGTCGTGGCAGCTGATCGACGTGCGCGCGAGCGAGCTTCCGGGTGCTGTCCGCGTGAAGAGTGGCCAGGAACCGCGCGAGCTCTCCAGCCACGATGTCGATCTCCGCTGGCTGCATGCGTGCGACGGTCGAGTACGGCAGCGGCGCTGCGTCCCTTACCGCCTCGGTCGCGACGACCGCCGGGGCTGACCCGCAGGCGATGACGTTCGGGACCGGCAGGCCGACCTGTTCGCGCAGGAACGTGAGCACCTGCGCCTCACGCCAGATGCGGACCGCTGTTGCCTCGGAGAACGCGACCTTGGCGTAGACGCGTCCATCAATCACCGCGCGGGCGGACGCCCAGGCCGGGTGATCGAAACTCGTCGCGGGTTCGATCGTCACCCGGCGGGCATCGAAGCCCGGGATCGCCTGGGCGAGCGCCTGATTGACCGCGGGTTCTGAAAACTCGCGTAACCATCCAACCTGCGGTGCTCCAGACCGTCCCACGCCGATAACCGTAAGGCACCCGGCGCTCAGGCACAGCCGGCGACGCGAGGCCCGGCTGCAGCCAACCATGGGCTCGTTGGATCCCTCACATCTCGAAGCCGATGTTGTTGTCGCGTTCGAGCTGTTGCCCGTTCGGCTCGGCGGCAGCGGGTTCCCGGGTCGGCCAGACGCGTGGGCGTAGATGCTCCAGCTCGCCGGCCGCCTTCGTGGCGTTAATCCGCGCCTCCGGTCCGACCGGGCGGTCGGGTTCGGGCATTGCCACCACCGAAACAGTCTCGGGACTGTGATCGGGCTCGGCGACCTGGTCGACGGCTGCGTGTTCCGGCGTGGGCTTGCCCTGTGGGAGCGCTTCCTCGGTCGGCTCGAAGGTGGCGACAGCACCACGTTCCGTGGTGAGGCGTTCCTGGCTGGACGCTTCGGTTTCGGCACGGTCGGCGATGGCGTGTTCGTGCGCGAGGGGTGTGGTGATCGACGGGATGTCTGGTTCGGTGTGGCTGACCCGCTGCGCGAGCACCGCCAGCTGGTCGGGCTCAGGCGCCTGCTCGCTCGCTGTCGCGTAGAGGTCGGTTCGTTCCCGGGCCCGGGTGATCGCGACATACGTCCCTTCCCGGGTCGCCTGGTTGCCGACGATCACGTGGGCGGTGTCGGTGGTGTGACCCTGTGCGGGGAAGGGGTGCTGCACATACGCCAGCCTGAGGTCGGCCTGTTCGAGCTGCTCCTGATCGAGGGTGAGCCGCGTGCCGTCGCGAAGTTGCAGCTCGAGCTCACGCCGGTCGGGGTCGATGCCGGTGACCGTGGCGCTTGTGCCGTTGCGGAGCGGTCCGTGGTCGGGGTGGTGGATCGTGTGGCGGACCTGGATCTCATCACCGGCATGGAGCGGGTAGGGGCGCCCGGGGATCTCCAGTCCGTCCTGGCCGAGCTGTCCGGCCTGGTGGCGGATGGCTTGCGCGCGGGCGTTGAGCTCATCCAAATGCTCGTTGGAGGTCTGGGCGATCACGAGCGTGCTGTTGCCGGCGGTCCGGTCGTGGTGGGCGGCGTCGAGTGCCCGGTCCTCGACCTGGCGCTGGTCATCGTCGAGGTGCACGCGACCGCGGTCGTGGTAGAGCCGGATGGCGGGCTCGATCTCCGCGTCGCGGAACAGGGCTTGGGCGCGCCGATCGGCGGGGTCTTTCGCGCGCTGGTTGGCCGTCAGCTCCACCAGCGCTCCCGCCTCCTGCGCGGTGTCCTGGATGTGGTCCCAAAGACCCCCGGCGCCGACGGGCTGGTTCTGCCGTGGGTCGCCGACCGCGATCAACCTCGCGCCTGAGGTCTCGACAGCGCGGAGGAGCCTGAGTTGTTCGCGGGTGGAGGCGAGCGCCGCCTCATCATGAATCACCGTCGTGTCCGGGGTCAGCTTCACCCGGCCGGTGGTGATGGCGGCATGCAGCCCGGCGGTGGAGTAGGCGTAGCACTCGACCCCGTGCTCCTGCAGGTCGGTGGCGAGGCGTTCGGCCGCCAGCGCGGCGGTGCTCGTCACAATGATGTTGCGGCCGGCGTGCTGGTGGGCGCGGGCGATGCCGGTGAGGGTGGTGCTCTTCCCGGTGCCGGCGTGCCCCTCGATCACCACGAGCGGGCGCGCGCCACACGCCAGCGATATGGCGGTGCGCTGCTCATCGGAGAGCCGCCCACCATTGGCGGCGATTTCCTGGTCGAGCGTGTCTGCTTCCCTTGCCGACAGGTGCTCGGGGATGGGCTCGAGCTTGGTCGCCGCGAGGCGCTGGGTGATCGTGACCACGGCCTGCTCATAGCCACGGTGATCCCTGGTGGTGCCGGTCCCGTCGGCCAGCAGCAGGATCTCCCCGCTGGCGCGTAGCGCCTGGAGCTGCTCGAGGGCGACAGCGATGGGGGCGCCCGCGGACTGCTCGAGGGCGGCGGCGCGGGCGTCACGGGCGGCGAACGTGGAGTCGAACTCCGTCAAGGCCGTTAGCAGGTCCTGCGGGCTTGCCGCCTGGAGCGGTGGTGTGGGGGACAGGCGCAGAACCTCGAGGCGCTCACGGCCGACCTCGTGCGACAGGGCGTCGCGGCGCCACTGGTTGTCGAGATCCTCGACCCGAAGCGGGGTCTTGGTGCTGCGGGCGATCAGCGCCGCCCAGCGCTCCTCTTTGGGTGCGAGCTGACCGTAGCGGCGAAGCAGCTCGAGCTCCTCGAGTGCGGTGTCGGCGCCTGGTCCGCCCGCCGCGATTCTGGCCTCGAGGGTCTGTTCCTGGTGCTCGAGCCGTCCGCGGATCGCCTCCTGCACCTGGTGGCGGCGGCTTGACCACCGG
>DAIDJO010000093.1 GCA_027451345.1 Solirubrobacterales bacterium | reverse complement strand
AGCCGGCTCCGGCGGGCAGTGGGCCGGGGGCGTCGGCGGCGCCCTGGGGCGCTTCCGATGAGGGGCCCTCGAGGTGCTGGAACTCGACGGAGCCCTTCGTGATGCTCATGAAGGCGTCCTCGAGGGAGACCTGCACCGGCGTCAGCTCGTGCAGCACGAGCCCGCGGGCGGCGGCCATCTCGCCGATCCGCTCGGGAGCGATCCCGTACACCTGCAGCGCGCCGTCCTCGAGGCGCTCGGCGGTGCCCCCCGCCGTGCGCGCGGCCTCGGCGAGCTCCTCCAGCTGGGGGGAGCGGACGCGGACGGGAGCGCCGGAGGAGGCGCGGGCGACGAAGCTCGCGACGTCGGTGTCGGCGATCAGCCGCCCCCGCCCGATCACGATGAGGTGATCCGCCGTCTGCTCCATCTCGCTCATCAGGTGCGAGGAGAGGAACACCGTGCGTCCCTCCGCGGCGAGGCCCTTCAGCAGGTTGCGGATCCAGCGGATCCCCTCCGGGTCGAGCCCGTTGGCCGGTTCGTCGAGGACGACGGTCGCCGGGTCGCCGAGGAGCGCCGCCGCAACACCGAGGCGTTGGCCCATGCCGAGCGAGAAGCTGCCGACGCGCTTGCGGGCAACCGCCTCGAGCCCGACGAGCTCGATCACCTCGTCCACCCGGCGGCGCGGGATGCCGTGCGTCTGGGCCAGCGCGAGCAGATGGTTGTAGGCCGAGCGTCCGGTGTGGACGGCTCGGGCTTCGAGGAGCGCTCCGACCTCGTGCAGCGGCGCGACGAGATCCCGGTACTGCCTGCCGTTCACCGTCGCGGTCCCACGTGTCGGCCGGTCCAGGCCGAGGATCAGGCGCATCGTCGTCGACTTTCCGGCACCGTTGGGGCCGAGGAAGCCGGTGACCGTGCCGGGGCGGATCGTGAAGCTGAGATCGTCGACCGCGACGCGTTCACCGTAGTGCTTGCTGAGTCCCCGGACCTCGATCATGCCCCTCCAACTGTAGACCGTGGATGACGCGGTGCCGAGCGCTCGCCGTCTCGCGGTGGCCCGGCGGCGCACAGGAGCCGTCCGCCCCAGCGTTCACCCGGCCGGGCATTGGCACAATGTGGGTGATGTCCGGCTATTTCACCGACGCCTCGATGATCCGCCGCGTCCACCGTGAGCACGTCGTCGGCCTGGCGGGCGCTCGGGCGCTCCTGATGCAGGCCGCCCACCCGGTCGCCTTCGTCGGCTTCTTCATGTCGACCGGCTCGCTGGAGGACCCGTACGGGCGGTTGCAGCGCACCGCGCAGGTGATCGACACGATCATGTTCGGGGAGCGTCGCGTCGCCGACCGGGTGACGGCGCGGATCCGCAAGGTGCACGGCGCGATGCGCGGCACCCTGCCGGCGCAGGCCGGCCGCTTCCCGCCCGGCACGCCGTGGGCTGCCGATGACCCCGACCTGATGCTGTGGATCATCGCGACGCTCGCCGACTCCGGCATGCTCGTCTATTCGCGCTACGTGCGCGCCCTGAGCCAGCCCGAACGGGACGCCTACTGGCAGGACTGGCGGGTGGTGGGGGGGCTGTTCGGGCTGCGGGAGTCCGACATGCCCGCCACGAGCCGGGAGCTTGGCGCCTATATGCACGACATGCTGCGCAGCGATGTCCTGCACGTCATCCCCGAGGCGCGTGAGCTCGGCGTCCAGGTCGTGCTGCGCCCACCGGTGCCGCTCGCCGCGCGGCCGCTGTTGGAGATGGCCAACTTCGTCATCGTCGGTCTCCTGCCGGCGCGGATCCGCCGCCAGTACGGGCTGTGGTGGGACCCGGTGCGCTCGGTGGCCCTGCGGGTCGGCGCCGAGTCGACGAAGCGGATGCTCGTCCCGGTGCTGCCCGGACGGCTCCGCTTCCGGCCGAGCCGCGCCTACGCGGGAGCCTGAGCGGGCGGCGATGAGCCCGGCGGCGCTGCGGGAGCGTTGGGAGAGCTCATCGCTGCAGTGGCGGGTCTTCGCGGCCAACGCGGTCGTCTTCGTCGTCGCCGGGGCGGCCCTCGCCTGGACGCCGGTGACGGTGCATCGGGTGGCCACGCCGAGCGAGCTGGGCCTGCTCGGGATCGGCCTGGTCCTGATGCTGTTCTTCGATCTGCTGCTGCTCCGCCGCGCCTTCCTTCCCCTCCGGCGGCTCGCGTCGACGATGCGCCGGGAGGGCGCGGCCATCACGCAGGCGGACACGGCGAGCTTCCGGGAGGCGAGCGCCGAGGTCCGGGCGCTGGCCGAGGCGCTCGGCGGCATGCTCGAGCGCCTCGAGCGGGAGCGGCGCGAGAGCGCCCGGCGGGAGCTCGCCGCCCAGGAGCGCGAACGCTCCCGCATCGCCCGGGAGCTGCACGATGAGGTGGGGCAGATGCTGACGGCCATCGCCCTGCGCGCCGAGCGTGCCGCCGACGAGGCGGCCCCGGGACAGCGCCCGACGCTGCTCGAGATCTCCGCGACCGCCCTGGGCAGCCTCGAGGACGTGCGGCGGATCGCCAGCGAGCTGCGGCCCGAGGTGCTCGACGACCTCGGACTCGTCAACGCCGTCGTGGCGCTGTGCGGCCGGGTCGACCGCCAGCCCGGTATCCGCGTGCGGCGGGAGCTCGAATGGGGCCTGCCTCCACTGTCGGCGGAGGTCGAGCTCGTCATCTACCGGGTCGCCCAGGAGGCGCTCACCAACGTCCTGCGCCATTCCGCTGCGACCGAGGTGGTCGTCGAACTGCGCGCCGACCTCGAGCGGGTCGTGCTCGTGGTGGCCGACAACGGCCGGGGCCTCCCCGACCAGGTCGTCGAGCATGGGCTCCGCGGCATGCGGGAGCGGGCGAGCGTGATCGGCGCCGACCTCGAGGTCGCGGGCCGTCCCGCTGGCGGCACCCGGGTCGTCCTGTCCGTTCCGACCGTGGTCGGGCGATGATCACGCCCCTGAAGACGCGGGTGCTGCTCGCCGATGACCACGCCGTCGTCCGCAGCGGGCTGCGCGCCGTCCTCGACGCCGAGCCCGACATCGAGGTCGTGGCCGAGGCCCAGGACGGCGCCGAGGCGGTGCAGCGGGCGCTGGCCGGCGACGTGGATCTGGCGATCCTCGACGTGTCGATGCCACGCCTCACCGGCCTGCAGGCCACGGCGGAGCTCCGCCGCCGCTCCGACGTGCGCATCCTGATTCTCTCGGTGCACGACAACGAGCAGTACTGCTTCGAGGCGCTGCGGGCGGGCGCGTCCGGCTACGTGCTGAAGTCGGCCGCCAACCGAGACCTGATCGAGGCGTGCCGAGCGACGATGCGCGGCGAGCCGTTCCTCTACCCGACCGCCATCGTCGCCCTCGTGCGCGAGTACCTCGAGCAGGCGCGCCGCGGCGAGGCGGCGCCGCGCGACCCGTTGACCCCGCGCGAGCTGCAGATCGTCAAGCTGATCGCGGAGGGCCGCACGAGCGAGGAGATCGCCGCGGACCTTGTCATCAGCCGCAAGACGGTCGACCATCATCGGGCGAACATCCTCGGCAAGCTGGGGATGCGCAGCGTCGCGGACCTCACCCGCTACGCGATCCGGCGGGGCCTGATCGAGCCCTGAACGCGCAGCGGGCCCGAGCTCGTCGGCCCCGCCGCGCAGATGGGTACTTCCACCTATTCCCGGTCGAGTCCGGCTGGGCGATGCTGACCGGCCGTGGCCGAGATCTCGATCGTTCTGGATCGTCCTGCCCTCACGCCCGAGGTCCGGGCGTGGATCAACAATCACCCCGGCCGGCGCCGGCCGGTGCTCACGCGCGGTCACCAGGCCGGCCTGAGCCGCGGCACCGTGCTCCTCCGCCTCGATGTGCAGGCCTCCGCCGAGAGCACGATCGAAGATGAGGTCGAGTCGTTGCTGACCGACCTGCGCATGCTCGGTCTGCGCCCGAAGCTGCTGGACCCTGACGTCGCCTGACCGGGGCGCACGCGTTGCAGACCGATCCGCGGAACAGGAGCCTCCACGAGGCGGGGCATAAAGCCGGTTGGGCGCCGCACGAGCACGACGCGCACGGCCCGCGTCGGACCTTCAACGAGGCGGCGCACAAGCTGAGCTCCTGGCAGGTCAGTCCGGAGCCGGTCGCGCGCAAGACCGGGGTCGAGCTCGACTCGGTCGACGACGAGCGCGACGTCATCGCCCACGCCAGCAAGATCGTGCTCGCCCTCGGCGCGCTCGGGGTCGTCTACGGCGACATCGGCACGAGCCCGCTCTACACCGAGCAGGTGATCTTCACGCAGCACGCGGACGCCGCACACGCCACCGTGGCCGGGGTCTACGGCGTCGTCTCGCTCGTCTTCTGGGCAATGACGCTCATCGTGTCGGTCAAGTACGCGGGACTCCTGATGCGGGTGCACAACCGCGGCGACGGCGGTGGGATGGCGCTGGCGGCGCTGATCCAGCGCCGCCGCATCGGACGCACGACGCTGCTCGTCACGCTCGGCATCTTCGGCGCTGGGCTGTTCTTCGGCGACGGGATGATCACGCCGGCCATCTCTGTCACCTCCGCGGTCGAGGGTCTGACCGTGGTCGATCACGGCCTCGCCCATCTGGTCGTGCCGATCGCCCTCGGGATTCTGATCTCGCTCTTCGCCGTCCAGCGCAAGGGCACGGGGGCGGTCGGCTGGCTGTTCGGGCCGCTCATCCTGATCTGGTTCGTGGTCATCGCCGTGCTCGGCGGCCGCCAGGTGGTGCAGCACCCCGCCGTGCTGCAGGCGCTCTCGCCCACGTGGGCGGCCCGCTTCATGATCGACCACGGGGCCGCGGCCTTCCTGGCCCTGGGCGGGGTGGTCCTCGCGGTCACCGGGGCGGAGGCCCTGTACGCCGACCGGGGGCACTTCGGGGCTCAGCCGATCCGCCGCACCTGGTTCGGCATCGTCTTCCCGGCGGTGATGCTCTCCTACCTCGGCCAGGCCGCGCTGATCCTGCGGCATCCCAGCGACATCTCGAACCCGTTCTTCCTGCTCGCCCCGTCGGGCCTGCGGATCCCGATGGTCGTGCTGGCGACCATCGCGACCGTGATCGCCTCTCAGGCGGCCATCACCGGCTCCTTCTCGATCACCCGGCAGGCCGTCCAGCTCGGCTTCCTGCCGCGACTGAAGATCGCTCACACCTCCGAGCTCGAGGGGCAGATCTACGTGCCCCTGCTCACCTGGATCCTGGGCGTCGGGGTGATCGCGCTCGTGCTGATCTTCCGCCACTCCGGCGCCCTGGCCGACATCTACGGCGTCGCCGTCACCGGCACGTTCGTGCTCGACACCATCCTCTTCCTGGCCGTGGCCCGCTCGATGTGGCAGATGGCGGTGTGGAAGCTGAGCCTGATCGGAAGCGTCCTGCTCCTGATTGAGGTCTCCTTCTTCGCCTCGAACGCGAGCAAGATCGGCCATGGGGCGTGGATCCCGCTCGGCGTCGGCCTCCTCACCGCGATCCTGATGATCACCTGGCGGCGGGGCTACCAGCTCGTGACGCGCTACCGCACCGAGGAGGAGGGGGACTTCGCCACGTTCCTCGAGGAGGTCCGGGCGAACCCGGCCTGCCACCGCGCGCGGGGCGTCGCCATCTATCTCAGCCCGAGCCGGACCACGACCCCGCTCGCCCTCAAGGCGGACCTCGAGCGGCACGGGATCTTCCACGAGCGGGTCCTGATCGTCTCGGTCTCGACCCTGAGCGTGCCCCACGTCGACCCGGCCGAGCAGTTCCTCGTCGAGGTTCTCGGCAGCGGCACGTTCAAGGTCCGCCACATCACGGTGCGCGCCGGCTACCACGACGTCACCGACGTTCCCGCGGCGCTGGCGCTCGCCCGCAAACGAGGGCTGCTCGAGCGCAACCTCGACCTCGAGCACGCCTCCTACTTCCTCTCCCAGATCCGCGTCACCACGACGAACCGCCCGGGCATGCGGCGCTGGCAGAAGCTCCTGTTCGTCGCCCTCGCGCGCAACGCGGCGAGTCCGATCGACACCTACCGTCTGCCCGTGGACCGCACGGCCACGGTCGGCGCGCTGATCGGCGTCTGAGCCCCAGCCCTCGCCGCGGGCCGCGCGAGGCCGGCGAGAGCGTCGGCCAGCTGCTCCTCTGTCACCAGCCCGTGGTCCAGGGCGAGCTGAGCGACCGTCCGGCCGCTCGCCAGTGCCTCCCGCGCCAGCCCGGTGGCTGCCGGGTACCCGATCGCCGGGGCGAGCGCCGTGCAGAGGGCGACCGAGGCCTCGACGCGTCGCGCGAGAAGGTCGCGGTCGATCTCGATCGCGAGGACGCACCTGTCCGCGAGCAGCCGACATCCGGTGGTCAGGAGCGACAGGCTCTCGCGCAGGGCGCGGAAGATGAGCGGATCGAACGGGTTGAGCTGGAGCTGCCCGCCCTTCGCGGTGAGGGTGACGGTGAGGTTGTTGCCGATCACCTGGAACGCAATCTGGTTGACGACCTCCGGGATCACCGGGTTCACCTTTCCGGGCCTGATCGAGGAGCCCGCCTGCATCGCGGGCAGCCGCAGCTCACCGAATCCGGCCTGTGGGCCTGACGAGAGGAGACGCAGGTCGTTGCAGGCGACCGCGCCCATGATCTGGTCCTCTCACCGTCGCTCACCATGTCGGACGCGGAGGCGGATGAGGTCGCCGACGCGGTCGAGTCGGTCCTCCGCAGGCTCCGGCCCGACGGCTCCTACGGCGGGTAGGGCCGGGCGCGGAGCGCGTGCTACCTTCCGGCCGTGCCGCTCGCCCAGTTCGGTCAATACCCGGCGCCGCGGCACGTGATCGCGCACCTGTCCGACACCCATCTGCTCGCCGATGGCGCGCTGCAGTTCGGGGCGGTCGACACCGAGGTCAACCTGCGACGCGCCCTGAGGCTGCTCGCCGACGTGGAGACGCCGCCGCAGGCGATCATCGTCAGCGGCGATCTGGCCGACCGCGGGGAGCGCGCGGCCTACGTGCGGGTGAAGGAGCTCGTCGAGGGCGCCGCGGCGCGGCTGAACGCCGTCGTCATCTGGGCGATCGGCAACCATGACGAACGCTGCGCCTATTCGGAGGTGCTCTTCGGCGCGAGGTCGACCGAGCCGCAGGACCGGGTCCACGAGCTGGACGGGCTGCGCGTCGTCAGCCTCGACACGACGGTTCCCGGGTATCACCACGGCGCGCTCCGGCCCGGCCAGCTCGAGTGGCTCGCCGACGTCCTGGCCGACGCGGCGCCGCAGGGGACCCTGCTGATCATGCACCATCCGCCACTGCCGATCGCGCTCGACCGGCCCTCCCAGGTGATCGAGCTGGACGGACAGAGGGAGCTGGCCGACGTCATCGGCGGCCGCGATATCCGGGCGATCATCTCCGGCCACATGCACTATCCGACGTACGGAACGTTCGCCGGCATCCCGGTGTTCACCGGTTCGGCGACCTGCTCGACGATGGAGCTCGCAGGCACGGGTCGCACCTACGGCGTGCGGGACGCGGCGCAGGCGATCGCGATGCTCCATCTCTTCGATGTCGGCGCCGGCGGACTCCAGGCGGCGCCGGTCACGCACACGGTGCTGCCGCTCGTCGAGGCGCCCCTCATCATCGAGCGGAGCTTCGCGGACTTCCACCAACTCGAGGTCCTGAGCCACGAGGAGCGCCGGGCGGTGCTCTCCCGGCACCATGGGCGCACCGACGCCGAGACGGCGGGGCACGCCGAGCCGGAGCCCGGGAGCTAACCGTCGGCGAATCCGGCCCTCGCCACGATCCGCCGGCCCGGCCCCGTGGTTCGCCCGACCTGCTCAATGTGTCAACGCACCGCTCGTTCTCGAAGATTGCCGCAGAACCGCGCCGATACGCGCGCCTGTGCGGCAACGTGGGCGACCGGCCCGAACATTGCTACATCGAGCAGGTCGCTCCCGAGCCCGCGCGCGACGACGAAGCGGGCCGGGCTCTGCGGAGCTCAACCGTGACTCGAGCGCGGCGCCTCGGGCGGAGCTGATCCCGCCCGGCGCGGACTCGAAGCGACTGCGGGCTTCCCCGCCTCGCCCTCGCGGCCTGAACCGCGGAGCGCAGTCCTGGGCGGCGCCGATTCGTGCCCGCGCTCCGCTCGACGCCGGTCTCTCACGCGCGAAGCGCCGCAACGATTCGCGCCCGTGCGGCGGCGGCGGCACGCGTTGGTAGGAGCGGAAACACATGGAGGGCGTCCTTGCGTTCCAGGAGGGTCACGCTGACGCCGGCCGCCTGCGCCTTCGAGACGAGAAGGTGGGCATCGGGGTTCAGGATGTCGCGGGTGCCCGTCAGGAGGAGCATGGGGCCGAGGTCGTGCAGGTCGCCCATCAGGGGGCTGACCCTGGGATCAGTCAGCGGCAGGCTCCCGGCCCACAGTCTCCCGAGCACGCGGGCGCCATCGACGCCGAGCCAGGGATCAGTGGGCAGGACGGCCGGAACCCGTGGGTTCGACAGGGTGAGCTCGAGGGCTGGGGAGATCAGGACGGTGCGGATGCCCGCGTGTCCCTGATCGCGAAGCGTGAGCGCCGCGGAGAGGGCGATCTGCCCACCGGCCGAGTCGCCGGCAAGACGCACATCGTCCTGCTCGGCCCTCGCTGCGTGGAAGAGGCGCACGACCAGAGCGTTGGCACCCTGGGCATCGCCGTGCGGGAGCAGGTCGTAGATCGGGACGGTCACCGTGGTGTTCGCCTCGATGGCGATCTGGGCGATCAACGTCCAGTGCTGGGGGCTGATCTCGTGCACCCAGCCGCCACCGTGTGTGTAGATGACGTGCCCGGCGGGGTTGGACGTCGTGGGTGAGACGGTGTAGACCGGCGTGGCGCCCTCCCGGCGCACGGTGACGGCAACGTCGGGACGAAGCTTCCTCGGCGGCCTGGATGACGTCGGACGGAGCTCCTGCCGCCGCACCTCGTCCACTGCTCCTTCGGCCGAGATGAAGGGCTTGTTCGCACGCGTGGCGCGGAGGAATACCGGAAGGAGGGCCTCTGGGACGTTCACGGTGCGTCCTGCCGTCGAGCGGAGGTCTGGGTCCTCCGGAGTGTAGGTGGCGGTTCCGACGCGCTGACCGCGGGCGCCTGGGCAGCGGACGTCCGGCGATCCCGACGTTGGGGGCTGGCGTCAAGGCCCACCGGAGCCGACGACCGAGGAGACGGCGAAACGGGCGCTTCCAGGAGTCTCTCCGAAGCGGGCGACGGGGTTCGAACCCGCGACCTTCGGCTTGGGAAGCCGACGCTCTACCAACTGAGCTACACCCGCGATCTGCGAAGACATTCTACGGGCACCGAGCCCCGGGAGCGGTCGAGGTACCCTGAAGTGATGCGCCGGTTCGCCCTCCCGGGGGTCATCACGCTGATCGTCGTGGGTCTGCTCGCCCTGCTCGCCTTCGGGGTGGCGCAGCACGGCCCGAGCAACGCCCTGGCCAGCCAGGTGTGGCGGGGCAAGCGGCCGGTGGCGCCCAACGCGACCGTCCCGCTGGCGATGCTCGGCTCCTCGCGTCGCGTCAGCCTCAGCCAGCTCAGGGGGCGCGTGGTGATGGTCAACGTCTTTGCCGGGTGGTGTGACACCTGCCAGGCCGAGGCGGGGCTGTTGCGCCACGCCCAGCAGGTCCTCTCCCGCCACGGCGGGGAGGTGGTCGGCGTCACCTACCAGGACTCGACGAGCGACGCGCGCAGCTACATGCGCACCTACGGGCTGCACTACCCGGTGCTGCTCGACCCGGCGGACCGGTGGGTCGCCCCGTACGGGGTCAACGGCGTCCCGGAGACGTTCTTCATCGACCGCTCCGGCCACGTCGTGGCGGCCAACACCGGCGAGATGACCCGGGCCTGGATCGACCGCACGCTCGGTCGCGTGCTCGGCATCCGCTCATGACGGTCCGCCGGCTCCTCGCGGCCGCGGCCGCCGCGCTCGTGATCACCGGCGTCTGGGCGGGGCCGGCCTCGGCGCGCCTCAGCTTCCAGTCGGTGGTCACGCAGTTCATGTGCGTGTCCTGTCACGAGCCGCTCAACCAGGTGAGCTCGGCCCAGGCGGTCTCCGAGAAACAGACCCTCCGTGGCCTGATCGGCCGCGACCTGACGCTCGCGCAGGTGAAGGCGGCGATGGTCGCGCAGTACGGACCGCAGGTGCTCGGCCAGCCACCGGCGAGCGGCTTCAACCTGACGATCTACGTGCTGCCGCCCGCGGCGTTCCTCGCCGGTCTGGCGGTCCTCGCCGTCACGCTGCCGCGCTGGCGACGGCGGTCACCTCGATCGAGCGCGAGCCTCCCGGCGGGGCCGGTTCCGCTCCGGGCCGACGACGCTCGTCGCCTGGACGACGAGCTGACGAACTTCATCTGAGCCCTACATCGTGTCGGGCGCGCTCACTCCGAGCAGCCCGAGCACGAGCGCCAGCTGGGTCTTCGTCGCCACGCAGAGCGCGACGCGGAGGGACTCGAGCGACGCCGGCTCCGCGCCGACCACCTTGCAGTCGCGGTAGAACGCGGTGAACTCCTGCGCGAGCTCGAGCGCGTACGCGGCGATGCGGTGCGGGGCCCGCCGCTCGGCGGCGTCGGCGATCTCCTCCGGCAGCGCGAGCAGCTTCTTGATCAGGCTCCGCTCGGAGGTGTGGAGCTCGCCCGCTGGCGAGCTCCAGTCGGCTCCGGCCGAGACCGCCAGACCGACCCGGGACTCGCCCAGCCTCGTGAGCATCGAGGCGATCCGGGCGTGCGCGTACTGGATGTAGTAGACCGGGTTCTCCGAGGACTGGGACCGCGCGAGGTCGAGGTTGAGGTCGAGCGTGCGGTCGTGCGAGCTCTGGAGCATGAAATAGCGCGTGGCGTCGACCCCGATCTCGTCGAGCAACTCGTCGAGGGTGACGAACTCACCGCGGCGCTTGGACATCGCCGCCCGCGCCTCGCCCTCGACGAGGTGCATGAACTGCAGGATGAGGATCTCCAGCCGGTCCGGATCGTTGCCGAGCGCCTGAAAGGCGGCTTTCAGGCGGGGCGCGTAACCGTGGTGGTCGGCGCCGACGGGCAGCAGCTGGCGCTCGTAGCCGCGGTCGCGCTTGTTGAGCATGTAGGCGACGTCGGCCGCGAAGTACGTCGGCTCGCCCCCGGTGCGCAGGAGCACGCGATCCTTGTCGTCGCCGAAGGTTGTGGTGCGCAGCCAGACGGCGCCGTCGTGCTCGTAGACGTGGCCGGCCTCGCGGACCTGCGCGATCGCGCGATCCACGTCGCTGGGGGAGCCGGCGTGCAGGGTCCGCTCGCTGAAGTACTGGTCGAACCTCACCCCGTAGCGCACGAGCGTCGCCTTGATCTGATCCAGGAGCAGCTCGACCGCCCGCCGGGCGATCACGTCGACGTCGACGGACGCGTCACCCGCCCCCTCGATCTGGGCGGCGAGGTCGCTCACATACGCGCCCTGGTAGCCGTCCTCGGGCGGGTCCTGGCCGAGCGCGCGCGCCCGGACCGACTCACCGAGCCGGCGGACCTGGCCGCCGGCGTCGTTGAAGTAGTACTCGCGGAAGATCGTGTGCCCGTGGTGCTCGAGGATCCGGCCGAGCGAGTCGCCGTACGCGGCGTGGCGCCCGCTGGCGGCGACGAGCACGGCCGTCGGGTTGGCCGAGACGAACTCGAGCAGGATGCGTTCCGGGCGCGCCGCCCCACCGGCGCTGAAGCGCTCGCCCCCGTCGAGCACGGCGCGCAGGGCCGCCCGGTGCCAGTCGTCGGAGAGCACCAGGTTGAGGAAGCCGGGCCCGGCCACCTCGAAGCGTTCGAGCGCGGGGCCGAGCTCGCCCGTGAGCCGCTCCCCGAGCTGGGTGGCGATGTCGCGCGGAGCGGAGCCGAGCGCCGGCGCGAGGAGCATCGCGGCGTTGGTCGCGTAATCCCCCTGCTCGGCCCGCTTCGGGCGGTCGAGGCGCGGTGCCGGGGCGGCGTCCGTCTCGCTGCCACTGCCCCGCAAGGCAGTGGCAGCAGCGCCCAGCGCCGTCCGCAGCTCCGACACCGGGTCGCTCATGGGAGCAGAGGGTACCGATGCCGCCCGGCTCGAGCCGGCCTCGGCGGTCAATGGTGGTATGGCTCGCCGGCCAGGATCTTGTGGCCCCGGTAGATCTGCTCGAGCAGGACGACGCGGGCGAGCTGGTGCGGGAGCGTGATCGCCCCCAGGGAGAGCCGGTGGTCGACCCGGGGGAGCTCCAGCCCGCCGAACGGGCCGCCGATGACGAAGCACAGGTCCCGGCCGCTCGCCCGGCGCTGCTCGAGGAAGACGCTGAAGGCGAGCGAGTCGGGCGCGGCGCCGCCGACGTCGAGCAGCGAGACGTACGCGCGATCCGGGATCCGCGACGCCACGGCCGCATCGTCGCGCACCTCGATCAGCTCGAGGCGGACGTAGCGACCGAGGAGCTTCGCGTAATGGGCCACGTCGTCGAGGAAGGGCGGTCGCAGGCGACCGACTGCGACGACGATGACCCTCACCAATGGGATACTAGGTCCATATGGACGAACCTCAGCAGCCAGAGCGCCACATCAACATCCACTTCTCACCGGAGTTGATGGCCGGCCATTACTCGAATTTCGCCAACGTCAGCCACTCGGACTACGAGTTCACGATCACCTTCGCCCGCGTCGACCACGAGATCGAGGACGACGAGATTCCGGGCGTGGTCGTGGCCCGCGTGAACCTCTCGCCGAAGTTCATGCGCGAGCTGATCGACGCGATGCACGACAACTACGCCAAATGGCTCACCCGTGAGAACATCAAGAGCCTGCCGGAGTTCGGTGGGAGCCGGCCGGGCGGCGATGAGCCGCTGGAGGGCGGGCAGTAGCGGTCTGCGTCGATCGCCCGTGCGACCACCGATTTCGTGCGCGTAGCGATCGTCACCGACATCCACGCGAACCGCCAGGCGCTCGAGGCGGTCCTCGCGGCGATCGATGAGTCGGAGTGTGAGTCGACCTGGTGTCTGGGCGACGTCGTCGGGTACGGCGCCGACCCCGACGCCTGCGCCGAGCTGATCCGCGAACACGCCGGGATCTGCCTGGCCGGGAACCACGACCTCGCGGTCACCGGCGCCATGTCCGCCGAGGATTTCTCGGAGATCGCGCGTCTCGCGGCGGAGTGGACCGCGAGCGTGATCTCGGCGCAGACACGGGAGTTCCTCGAGTCGCTCGCGCCCAGCGACGAGAGCCAACCCGTGAGCCTGTATCACGCCAGCGCGCGCGATCCCGTGTGGGAGTACGTGCTCTCGCCCCTGCAGGCGGACCTCTCGTTCGAGGTGGCGCCGGCGAGGATCAGCGTCGTCGGCCACACCCACGTCGCCCTCGCCTTCCACCGCTTCGACGGGGAGGTCGCGACGGGCGAGACCCGTCATGCCGACGACGAGCTCGACCTGAGCGACGGACACTGGTTGCTCAACCCCGGCAGCGTGGGCCAGCCCCGCGACGGCGACCCCCGGGCAGCCTGGCTCGAGCTCGACACCGAGGCGTGGACGGCCCGCTGGCGCCGCACGGAGTACGACATCGAGGGAGCTGCCTGGGCGATCCGGGCGGCGCGGCTGCCGGAGCCGCTGGCCGAGCGCCTGAGCTTCGGGCAGTGAGCTCGATCGCCCATGCGGGCGGGCTCGGCCGCCGCAGTGGCTAAAGTCGAGCGCGGATGGGCTTCCTACACAGGGCATTCGTCGCTGCCGGGATCGGTGTCGGCATGTCCGTCCTCGCCGGCTGTGGCGGGGGCGGCGGCGGCTGGCTGTCGGCATCGCAGTCCAGTGGCCTGAGCGAGCAGCTCAACCACGTCACCGCGGCGCTCGGGAGCGGGCAGTGCGTGCAGGCCAAGCAGTACATGGCCACGTTCCGCAGCCGCGTGGACAGCCTCGCCGGCGTGGATTCGACCCTCGTCGCCAACCTCGACCAGGGGGCGAGCACGCTTCAGACGCTGATCGACCGCTCCTGTGTCGTGGCGCCCCCCGCCCCGAAGAAGACGCGCCCGAAGACGACGACCGTCACGAAGACCACGCCGACCACCGCGACCTTCACCACGCCGACGACACCGACCTTCACCCAGCCGACCCCCACGCAGCCGACGACGAGCACGCCGTCGACGACGAGCACCACCGGCGGGGTCTGCCCCACGTGCGGAGTGACCACGGCGAGCACGCCGTCCACGACCACGCCGAGCGGCGGCACCGGGCTCGGCGGCGCCGGCGCCGTGGGGGCCGGCACCACCCCCGGCGCCACGGGGACGGGCACGCCCCCGGGCGGCCCCCCGACCGCAGGTGGCGCGGCGGGGACGAGCGGCACGGGCGGCCTGTGATGAGCACGGCGTCGCTGATCAACGGCCGCTACCGCGTCGAGGGGCGGCTCGGGGTCGGAGGGATGTCGACCGTCCTGCTCGCGCTCGACGAGCGCCTCGAGCGCCACGTGGCGGTGAAGCTCCTGGCCGAGCACCTGGCGGACGATCCGACGTTCGTCTCCCGCTTCCGCCGGGAGGCGCTCGCCGCCGCCCGCCTGGTCCACCCGAACATCGTCCAGGTGTTCGACTCCGGGTTCGACGAGTCAGCGCACCAGCATTTCATCGTGATGGAGTACGTCCCCGGGCAATCGTGCGCGGAGATCCTCCGCGACCGGGGGCACCTCGATGTGGAACAGGCCGTCGACATCGTCGGCCAGGCCTGCCGCGGCCTCGACTACGCCCATCGCAACGGGGTCGTGCACCGTGACGTGAAGCCGGGCAACCTGCTCGTGTCCGAGAGCGGTGTGGTGAAGCTCGCGGACTTCGGCATCGCGCGGGCGACCGGGCAGTCGAGCATCACACAGGTCGGGTCGGTCCTCGGGACCGCCGCCTACCTGTCCCCGGAGCAGGCGCGCGGCGAGGAGGCGGGGCCGCAGGCCGACCTCTACTCACTCGGGGTCGTCACCTACCAGCTGCTCTCCGGCCGGCTGCCGTACGAGGCCAACTCGCTGTCGGAGCTGGCGCTCAAGCAGCAGCGAGAAGCGCCCATCCCGCTGCAGCGCATCAACCCGCACGTGCCGGCGACGCTGTCGGAGGCCGTTGCGGTGGCGATCTCCGTCGTCCCCGAGGAGCGCCCCCGGACCGCGCGCGAGCTCTCGACGCTGATCGCGGACGGCGCCGCCGGGATCTCACCGTGGGCCGACGAGGCCCCCACCCGTCACATCGGCAGGAGCACCGCTGCGACACGGGTGCTGCCCGCGCAGGACCGTGGGCGCCACGCGACCGCGGAGACGATGGTCGTGCCACGCAGCGCTCCGGGCTCGCCGAGCCCGCGGACGCCGCGGACGGTTCCGGCGCGACGCCCGCAGCCCGTGGGCCGCGAGCCGCGGCGGGGCGACCCACCCGACCGGGCGCGGCGCGGTGACGAGGCGGCGGGCCGGACCGGCCGACGGATCGCCTGGCTGCTCGCCCTGCTCGTGGTGATCGTCGTGATCGCCGTCGTGGTCGTCGTCGCCCTGCATCAGAGCGCCGCCTCCACCGTTCACTACCGGCGGGTGATCGCCAACGACTGGCGGAGCGCGATCAACCAGGTCCAGCAGATCATCTCCCGCTACACGAGGTGAGACGCAGCGCCCCGGGGTGCCGGGTCAGCGCACGGAGGGCGCTGCGCCGGCCATGAAGGCGGCGACGGTCTCTGCGTAGACGCCACGGTCGATCGCGTCGCGCAGATCGGACATCAGGCGCTGGATGTAGCTGAGGTTGTGGAGCGTGAGCAGGCGGGGCCCGGTCGTCTCACCGGCGTGCGCCGCGTAGTGGATGTAGCCGCGGGTGAACCCGGCGGCGCAGGCCGGGCAGGGACAGCCCTCCATGATCGGCTCCTGCGAGCCACGGAAGCGGGACTTGGCGAGGTCGACCCGCCAGCGGCGCGCGGGGTCGGGCACGATCGCGACGCCGTGCCGCGCGAGCCGCGTGGGCATGGCGCAGTCGAAGGTGTCGATCCCGAGGCCGACCCCGACGAGGAGGTCGTCGATGTCGCCGATGCCCAGCAGGTGACGCGGCCGCTCCGGCGTCACGCGCTCGAGGGCGGCCGTCGTCCAGTCGACCACCTGGTGCATCTGCGGCTTGTCCTGGCCCAGTGAGCCACCGATGGCGATGCCCCCGCACCGGCTCCTCGCCACCGTCTCGGTGGACTCCACCCGCAGGTCCGCCTCCACGCCGCCCTGCACGATCCCGTACACGATCTGGTCCCGCGGTCCGTGGCGCGCGTGCCAGTCCAGGCAGCGCTCGAGCCAGCGGTGGGTCCGCTCCGTCGAGCGTGCGGTGTAGTCGCGCGTGACGTGAAACGGCGTGCACTCGTCGAGCACGAGCGCGATGTCGGAGTGCAGCGCCGCCTGGATCGCCATCGAGGTCTCGGGCGCCATGAAGCGCTCCCCGCCGTCGATGTAGGACCGGAAGCGCACCCCGTCCTCGGTGAGGCCGAGGATGGCGCTGGCCGAGCCACGGGCGGCGCCGCTGCGGCCGCGTCCCTTGATCTCGTCGGCGACGCCACCGTGGCCCATCGAGAAGATCTGGAAGCCGCCGGAGTCCGTGATGATCGGTCGCGGCCAGCGCATGAACGCTCCCAGCCCCCCGTACGCGTCGATCAGCTCCGGTCCGGGGGAGAGGAAGAGGTGAAAGGTGTTGCCGAGCACCATCTCGTAACCGAGCGCCTCGACGTCGCGCGGCTCGAGCGTCTTGACGGCGCCGCGCGTGGCCAGCGGGACGAAGGCCGGGGTCTCGACCGTCCCGTGGGCGAGGCGCAGGGTGCCGGTCCGCGCGCGGCTGTCGGCGGCGCGGGTGCGAATCTCGAACATGCCCCGGACGCTAGACGTTGTAGGGTCCTGCTGCACGCCGGTCAGCCTCGCGCTGCTCACCGCGAGCCCTTCACGTCCCGCAAAGGAGTCACGATGCCGCAGGCACGTCGCGCCGGATCGAGTCCGAGCACACCAGCCGAAGAGAAGACCGCCGCCGCCAAGCCGGCGGCCAGGAGAGCCTCGACCGCCCGGTCGGCGGCCGCCAAGTCGCCGGCGGCAAAGTCCACCGCGGCAAAGTCCACCGCCGCGAAGTCCACCGCCGCGACGTCGACCGCGGCGAAGTCGACCGCCACGAAGTCGACCGCGGCGAAGCCGACCGCCGCGAAGTCCACCGCCGCGAAGTCCACCGCCGCGAAGCCGAGGGCGGCGACGTCGACCGCCGCGAAGTCCACCGCCGCGAAGCCGAGGGCGGCCAAACCGGCGGGCGCGAGGTCGGCGGCCGCATCCGCCTCCGGCGACGCCGCCGCGAACGCCCGGCCGCTGGTGACGATCGACGCCGCGCAGGTGGAGGCGATCGCCGAGCGCCTGCGCAAGCTGAACGAGAGGATCATCGAGTTCGGTCGCGAGGCGGGGGAGAGCACCCTGTCGAGCTATGAGAAGGCGCTGAAGACGATCGCCCACGGGATCCAGCAGAGCCCGGCGAGGGACGAGCTGGAGTGGATCTCCCACCTCGCCGCCTCCCAGGCGAAGTTCGTGCGGGAGATCACCGACAGCTGGGCCAAGGCCGCGCGCGACCGCCTGAAGTAGGGCGCGGACGGCGTCCAGCGAGCCCGCCGCGTGTGAGAACTCTGTAAGAGCGCCGGTCTGGGCGCGAGCCCAGACCGGCCTCTGTGTGACAATGGGGAGGCATGGACCCGAATCGCAAACGCGCGATCCGGTTGACGGTCGCCCTCTCGGCAGCCCTGCTGCTGGCAAGCGCTCTGATCTACGTCAGCTTCAGCGCCGGACGCGACGAACTGACCGCTTCGCAACTTCTCCACCGGGCGCAGCCCGGCGGTCAGTACATCCTGGCCGGCACCGTCGAGAACGGCTCGATTCGCCGTCTCGGCAACGTCACCGATTTCAGCGTCCTGGATCCGACCCGCCGCGTCGCCGTCGCCGTGCACTACACCGGGGAGGTGCCGGACCCGTTCGCCCAGGGGCGCGGCATCCTCGTCAACGTCACCGATGAGCACGGGCGTTTCATCGGCGAGGTCAACTCGTTGACGACGAAGTGTCCGTCGAAGTACCAGGCCGCATCGGGGGCGAGCAAGGTGACGGCGGGCGTGCCCGCCGGGCCCGCGGTGGTGAGCGGCTGATGGCGCAGCTCGGGCGGGCGATCCTGCTGCTCGACTTCGGCGTCTGCCTGTACGGCATCGTCGCGTCGCTGCACGGCGCCCGCGCCCGGCGGCCCGACTGGGTCGATTCCGGCCGGCGCGCCGTCTACGCCCTGGCCGCTCTGAGCGTGATCGCCTTCGTGCTGCTCGAGATCGCGTTTGTGCGCAACGACTTCAGCTTCACGATCGTGGCCAACACCTCCTCGACGACGACGCCGCTCTTCTACAAGCTGACCGCGCCGTGGTCCTCGCAGCAGGGCTCGCTGCTGCTCTGGGTCACGCTCTCCTCGCTGTGGTCGACGCTCGCGCTCTACCTGACGCAGCGCCGGCTGCGCGACCTGGCGCCATACGCCACCGCCGTGCTGCTCGCGCTCGACGGCTTCTTCGTGTCCCTGGCGTGCTTCGCCGCCAGCCCGTTCGAGACGAGCGCCCCGGCGGCGACGCCGGCGGACGGTGCGGGCCTCGATCCGCTGCTGATGCACCCGAGCATGATGTTCCACCCGCCGATGCTCTACACCGGCTACACGCTGATGGCGATCCCGTTCGCCTTCGCCGTGGCGGCCCTGATCACGGGCCGGCTCGGCTCGGAGTGGATCCGCGACACGCGCCGTTTCGCGCTGGCGGCGTGGATGGCCCTCGGCCTCGGCATCATCCTCGGGGCGCGCTGGTCCTACACCGAGTTGGGGTGGGGCGGGTACTGGGGCTGGGACGCCGTGGAGAACGCGGCGCTGATGCCCTGGATCGTGAGCACCGCGTTCATCCACTCGATCCAGATCCAGGAGAAGCGCGGGATGCTGAAGGTGTGGAACGTCTCGCTCGTGCTGCTCTTCGGCACGCTGTCGATCTTCGGCACCTTCCTGGTCCGCTCCGGCGTGCTCGACTCGATCCACGCCTTTGGCGCCTCGACGCTCGGCGTTCCCTTCATCGGGCTGCTCGCCGTCATGGTGATCGGCTCGGTCGGCCTGGTCGTCTGGCGGCGGGACCGGCTGCGCTCAGAGCACCGGCTCGACTCGCTCGTCTCGCGCGAGGCGATGTTCCTGCTGCAGAACATGATCCTCGTCGCGCTCACCTTCGTCATCTTCTGGGTGACCCTGTTCCCGCTGATCTCGCTCGCCTTCACGGGCACGAGCGTCTCGGTCGGGCCGCCCGCCTTCACCCCGTTCGTCGTGCCCCTGGCGCTGCTGCTCACGCTCGTCACGGGCGTCGGGCCGCTCATCTCCTGGCGGCGCGCGACGGTCGCCAACCTCCGCCGCCAGTTCGTCTACCCGACGTCGTTCGCCCTGCTCGTGACGGTGCTCGTGCTCGTGCTCACCGACGCCGGACGCAAGCCGCTCGCGGTCCTGATGTTCGGCTTCGGCGCGTTCGTCGTCGGCACGGTCGTGCAGGAGTTCGCCCGCGGCACCGCCGCACGCCGGGCGGTGACGCGCGACCCGTGGCCCGTGGCCCTGCTCGCCCTGGTGCGCCGCAACCGCCGCCGTTACGGCGGCTACACCGCACACCTCGGCTTCGCCGTGATGCTGATCGGGGTCGCCGCCTCCTCGTCGTTCCAGCACCTGCGCCAGGCGACCCTGCGACCCGGCCAGAGCGTCTCCAACGACGGCCTCGTCTTCCATTACGTGCGTCCGACCGAGTCGGTGGGCCCCGAGCGGATCGCCTTCGGCGCGGTGATCGACGTCACGCGCCACGGGCGCCAGGTCACGCGCCTGCACACGATGCAGAGCTATTACCGCGCCACCAACGCGCAGGACGGCTTCATCGGCCAGTTCTTCGACGTCAACAACGCCGACAGCACGATCGGACTCGATGCCGGGCCGCTGCGCGACATCTGGACGGTGGCGGCCGTCGACCGGACTCCGCTCATCCCGCTGATCACGCGCGGCAACCGGCTGTTCGCCAACGAGTACAACGCGATCGTCCGGCAGGTCCTGAAGCTCCCGCGGGCCGAACAGGACGCCGCGCTCAACGAGGCGCTCAACCGCACCCAGTTCTGGGCGGCGCGTGACGCCGCCGTGCAGGGCATCGCGGCCCAGTACGTCCGGCACCGCTACCCGATCGCCTTCCAGCTGATCGTCTCGCCGCTCGTGACGTGGCTGTGGACCGGCGCCGCGATCATCTTCATCGGCGGCCTCATCTCGCTGGTCCCGCCGGGCCTGCTGGCCCGACGCCGCAGCCCGGCCGTCGAGCGCCCGCGCGTCGCGGTCCGTGAGCTCGCCTGAGCCCCGCCGGAGCATGGCCTACGTCATCGTTCTGCTCCTGCTCGCGGCCGTCGTCTGGGTGGTGAGCGCGCCGCTGCGGCGCGGTGGCGCTCGGTCGACCGCGCACGAGGACGCGGCGGCCCGTGCCGCCACCCTCCGCCTCGATCTCGAGGCGGCGCGCGACGCCAAGTACCGCGAGATCCGGGACGCCGAGCTTGATCATCAGACGGGCAAGCTCTCTGACGAGGATTACGCCGCCGTCGACGCTGGCCTGCGCACCGAGGCGATCGAACTGCTGCATCGGCTCGACGAGCTGCAGGACCAGCTCGACGAGTGGGAGGACCAGCTCGACGCGCGTCCGGACGCCGACAGCGGCTACCATGAGCCCCCGAGATGACCTTCGTCCTCGACGTGATCCAGGTCTTTGTCAGCGTCATGCTGGTGTTCCTCGTCCTGATGCATTCGGGCAAGGACGCCGGCCTGTCCGGCTTCGGCACCGGCGGCGGTG
>DAIDJO010000092.1 GCA_027451345.1 Solirubrobacterales bacterium | reverse complement strand
GGTCGTGCGGCGCCAGTTGACCGACCGGGCACCCGTCGCCTCATTGAGCGCGCGCGTCACGACCGCCAGCCGCCGGTACTCAACGCTCGAGAGTGCACCGCGCGGTGCCGACGCGGCGGCGGCCGTGGTCAGCGCGGCAAGCGTCGACACCGCGACGACGAGCGCCAGCGTGGGCAACCTCCAGGTTGGACGCGACACCCATCGAGCGTACGTCATCCGGGCCCGTTCGTCCGCGGCGTCCCGTCCGCGGGACCGTGGAGCCCGCGGGACCGTGGATGGCGGGAGCGCGGACGGCGAGACCGTGACGTCGGGAGCGCGGACGACGGCGGGAGCGCGGACGGTGGGACCTCCCGCCCGCGCCGGCGGACTCTCAGGCGGGAGACGGCTCCGGCTGGAGGTGGCGGTTCCCGCGGCCAACCGACACCCCGCCTCGCCGCGCGCCACCGGAGGAGGTGGGAACCCCGCCTCTCGTCGGCGCTGACGTGCGCTGGCGGCGGTACGCGCCGGCGCGCGCTCGGGGTGGGCAGGGCAGAGGGGTTGGCCCGGTCGAGGTCTCGCGCGAGGGGGCGCGCGCGAGCGACCGGAGATACCCGGCGATCACCCCGTCGGCGGCGCGGGATCGCTTGCTGCGGCTCCGCGCTCCGGAAGTGAGGTTGCGATTGTTGGTGGACACGGGGCCTCCTTGGGTCGTCGGTCCGCCTACACAGATGTGGAGGCTCCCTCCGGAACTATAGCGGAGGGAGCCTCCAGTTGTCCCCTCAGCGTCAGCTCACTGACCAGCTCACCCTCGGTTCGCCGTCGCCGTGGCCGCGCGCCGCCCACCGGCGGTCCGCGTTGCGGAGGGAAGCTCGAACCACACCGTCTTGCCCGACCCCGGGGACCGGCGGCGATCCACGCCCCAGGAGCGGGAGAGCGACTCGACCAGAGCGAGGCCGCGACCGGCGACTGCGGTCGCGTCCACGTGCCGCACCACCGGCTCGCCCGGCCCGCCATCCGTGACGGCGACCCGGATCGATCTGCGAGCGTCGGAGACCTCGACGACAAAGCTCGTGTCGGTGTGGCGCACGCAGTTCCCGGCGAGCTCCGAGACGAGGAGCTCGACGACCTCCAGGGTCTCCTGAGGCTGGCCCGCCAGCGCCTCGAGCGCGAACTTGCGCGCGTCGCGCACCGACCGCGGGGCGTGGGGGAAGGTTCGGCTCGTCGTCATCGTGGGTTGAGCCTGCCGCTGAGTCCCATCGTCTGGATCACTCTCAGGATCATCGGCTGGGCATGACGGATCTCAACTCGCGGAACGCGTTGGCTCCAGGTCACCCAGAGCGCGATCGCGGAGCTGTCCGCGAAGCGCAGGCCGGAGAGCTCGAGCACCAGCGTTTCGGTGACCGAGTTGATCGTGTTCTCGACGGCGTCGCGGACCGCGTCGGCCGTCGAGAGGTCGAGCTCGCCCTCGAGCGCGATCTGGAAGCTCCCGCCGCCGAGATCGGTGACGTGGTGGCGCGTCAGTGGTTCGTCCGCTTCGCCCATTTCACACCTGCGATCGCTGTGTCATCAACTGAGTTGGAACCCCTGACCTCGTCGAGGATCCAGGTGATCATCGCCTCGAGGTCTCCCGGAGCGTTCTCACCCGCGCTCCTCAGCCGCTCAAGTCCCTCGTCGAGGCTCTCGCCGTGACGCTCGATGAGTCCGTCGGTGAACGCGAGCAGTGAGGCGCCGTCGGGGATGTCGAAGCCCTGTGTCACGTACTGGCTGTCGGTGTCGATCCCGATCGGCAGGCCCACCTCGGTCTCCAGGTAGCGGCTGTGGCCGTCATGCACGAGGAGAGGCGGAAGATGACCGGCGCTCGTGATGTCCACCCGCTGCTCCTGGAGGTCGATCATCACACACAGCACGGTCGCGATCTGTCCCTCGTTGCGCAGCGAGCGCAGGCCCGACAGGGTCGGCAGAAAGTCCTCGGGGGGGTCAACCTGAGCGGCGTACTGGATGGCCGAGCGCAGCGTCGCCATCGCCGCGGCGGCACGGATGCCACGACCGGAGACGTCGCCCACGACCAGCAGCAGGCGGCGAGAGCTGAGCCTGATCATGTCGTACCAGTCGCCGCCGATATCGACCCCCGGCGCCCCCGCGTCGTAGACCGCGGCGAGCTCGAGGCCCTCGATCTCGGGGGCGGCGTCGGGCAGCAGCGCGTGTTGGAGGCTCTGGGCGATCTCGCGCTGCTCGCCGTAGAGCCGCCGGTTCTCCGCTGCGAGCGCCCCGGCCCGACGTCCGCCGGAGACGAGGCGGAACGTGAGCACCGCCGCTCCGGCGGTGATCAGGGCTCCGAAGATGGCCACGAGCCACGGCAACTCCTCGGGCAGGCGACCCTCCAGGGGTTGGCGGGCGCTGATGACCACCGTGAGGTGGTTGCTCCCGAACGGGATGGTCGTCGTCGCGTGTGCTCCGGGAAGCGGCATCCGGTGAGTCGTCCTGAGGAGCAGCCGGTCGGGCTGCGGGCGTGTGCCGATGTACACCGCCACGTTGATGTTCGAGTACGCCGAGCCCGGGGGCGTGCGCGTATAGGTGTCTCGCGGAAGGGCGGCCTCCGCCTCCACCAGGAAGCGCCCCGCGTCCGATCCGGCGTACACGTAGGCCACCCGTCGCTGCGTCGCACTCAGCAGGCCACGGACCGTCAGGGCGTTGTGCGCCGCGGTGCGGTGCGAGGCGGCGCGGAGGATGGGGGCGGCGCCGCCAGGTGTCTCGGGTAGCTCCGGTGGGCTGCCCGCCACGATGACCGGTCCACCCCCGTAGTCGCCTCTGCGCCATACCGACATCGAAACGAACTGGTCCTTTGCGCCGACGTAGTTCCTCGCGAACCGGGTGAACTTGGCGGGATCGGCGCCGGTGAGGTTGGCGAGCGCGACGGCGGCGCCGAGCGGCGTCTCGATGTCCGGCAGCGCGCCGGTGAGGACGGCCGCCACCTCCTTGCTGCGCAACCTGAGCAGGTGCCTCTCGTTCGAGGCGGCGAGATCCCCGGAGACGATCGCCAGGGCCGCCGTGAACAGCGCGCCGACCGAGAGCACCACCCAGACCCATCGGTAGGACCAGCGGGCGAGGCCCCGCTCGTCCACGGGACGGGCATCGGCCTGCGGCGCGGGCGCGGTCGGGCTCGGTGGCTCGCGGGTTCCTGCCTCCCCCGCCGGGGGCTGGTCTACTCGTCCTTCCACGACCGGCCGATCATGGCAGGTTTTCGCCGCTCCGCCCTCGATTCGACCTGACGGACGCCAGCATGCCCTGGCATGCTGGCGTCATGGACCAGCGGATGGAGCGAGGCCCCATTTGAGCCATCGTGGGGCGGCCCTGTTCGCTGCGCTCTGCGTCATCTGGGGGATCCCCTATCTCCTGATCCGGGTCGCCGTCGGCGAGCTGTCCCCGGCGTTCCTGGTCTTCGCTCGCACGGGCGTCGCGGCGCTGTTGCTGCTCCCGCTGGCGGCACGGCGCGGGGAGCTTCGGGTGCTGCTCCCGCGGTGGCGGCCCGTGCTGCTCTTCACGGTGGTGGAGATCGGCGTTCCCTGGCTGCTGCTCTCGCGAGCCGAGGAGCACCTGGCCAGCTCGCTCACGGGGCTCCTGGTCGCCGCCGTGCCGCTTGTGGCCGCGGTGGCGGGGGCGCTCAGGGGTAGCGCGCATCGCCTCGAGCGCCGGGCGTGGGTCGGCCTGCTGGTTGGGGTCTCGGGGGTCGCCGCGCTCGTGGGCCTTGACTTCGGGCGCGTCGGGACCGGGCCGCTGCTCGAGCTGCTCGTCGTCGTGGTCGGCTACGTCAGCGGTCCGATCGTGCTCGCCCGCTGGCTCTCGGATCTGCCTCCGCTCGGGGTGATCGCGGCCTCGCTCACGCTGGCGTCGCTGGCGTACGCTCCCGTCGCCGCCACCGAGCCTCCGGCCCACGTGCGGTGGGTCGTCGTGGGCTCCGTACTCGGCCTCGCCGTCGTCTGCACCGCCCTCGCCTTCCTGATCTTCTTCGCGCTCATCGCGGAGGTGGGCCCGGTCCGCGCCACGGTGGTCACCTACGTCAATCCGGCCATCGCCGCGGTGCTCGGCGTCACGCTCCTGGGGGATCGCTTCAGTTTCGGCATGGGCGTGGGGTTCCTGCTCGTGCTCGCCGGCTCCGCGCTCGCCACCCGAAGCCGCGGCACCCCGGCCGCGGTCGCGCGAGCGGGTGCGGTCGAGACGGCACCGGGCTGACGGCGACAACCGGCCGACCGCCCGCGATCAGCCGACCGCCCGCGATCAGGATTACCCCCAGCTCACTCGGGACATCATGTTCGACGTGGGACCGCTCACCGACCGACTGCCCCGCGTCGATGCCGTCATCGGCGACGGGATCGAGCGCGTCGTGCTGCTGAAGCACCGACGCCGGCTGCAACGCCTCGACTCGCAACGCGCCCTCGAGCCCGGTCCGGGTTGGTGGGCGCAGGGTGAGCCGCCGCCGAGGGAGGGTTGTCGCCTCGATGTCCTGATCGACGGCGCCGAGGCCTTCGGGGCGATCGCGCGGGCGATCCTCGACGCCGAACGCTCGGTGTGGATCACCGGTTGGCACCTCGCCCCCCATTTCGAGCTCGTGCGCGGCCAGCCGACTCGATCGATCGGCGCGCTCCTCGCCGACGCGGCCGAACGACTGGACGTGCGCGTGCTCGTCTGGGCGGGAGCTCCGGTGCCACTGTTTCATCCGACGCGCCGAGAGGTGACCGGCTCAGTCGCGGCGCTGACTCGCGCGACGCGGATCCGCTGTGAGCCGGATCCGCGCGAGCACCCGTTCCACTGCCATCACGAGAAGACGGTCGTGGTCGACGGGCGAGTCGCGTTCGTCGGTGGGATCGACATCACCGACATGGCGGGCGATCGCTTTGACACCCCCGACCATCCGGCCCGGCGGCGGCAGGGTTGGCACGACGTGGCCACCCGCCTGCAGGGGCCCGTGGTGCGGGACGTGGCCGAGCACTTCGCGCTGCGCTGGAGCGAACTGACCGGCGAGGCGCTCGAGATTCCCGAGCCACCCGGCCCGGCCGGCCCGCACACGGTACAGGTCGTTCGCACCGTGGCCGAGGGCATGTATGACCGCGTGCCGAACGGGGACTTCCGCGTCCTCGAGTCCTACGTGCGCGCGATCCGTGGCGCGGAGCGCCTCATCTACTTGGAGAACCAATTCCTGTGGGCGCCCGAGATCACCGAGCGCCTGGCCGACAAGCTGCGTCACCCGCCGAGCGACGCGTTCCGGATGGTCATTCTGCTGCCCGCCAGGGCGAACAACGGCCAGGATGACACGGTCGGACAGGTGGCGGTCCTCGAGGAAGCCGACCGTGAGCATCGGCTCCTCGTCGCCACGCTGCGCTCGTTGAGTGGCCAGCGGGACGATCGCCTCTACATCCACGCGAAGGTCGGCATCGTCGACGACCGCTGGCTGACCGTCGGATCGGCCAACCTGAACGCGCACTCGCTCTTCAATGACACCGAGATGAACGTCGTCACCCAGGACCGCGACCTCGCTCGCGACACGCGCGTGCGGTTGTGGGCCGAGCATCTGGAGGTCGAGGCGGCGACGGTCGCCGAGCGCGACACGGCGGAGGTGGTCGACGAGCTCTGGCGTCCTGTCGCCGGCGCGCAGCTCGAGCGCCTGCGGCGGGGCGAACCTCCGACCCATCGGTTGCTCGCGCTTCCCGGGGTGTCCCGGCGGGCGCGTCGCTTGCTCGGACCGCTCGACGGGCTGTTCACGGACGGCTGATCGCTGCTCACGGACGGCTGATCGTTGCTCACGGACGGCTGATCGCTGCTCACGAACGGCTGATCGCTCCGCGGCAGGCCGGGTGGGATGAAGCGGCCGGCATCGGGTAGCAGAGGGCCGTGACCGGTGGACCTCTGGCTCGGGCTGTACCGCCGACCTCCCCCCTGCACCGCCGCACGGGCGGGGCGGGGCGCCGCCCCCGTCGGAATCCTGCCGGGGCGGAGCGGTCCGGGGCGTTTCAATGGCTGGTTCGCGTCGGGTTCCTGTCCAGGGCCGTGACCTACGGGGTCATCGGGGTGCTCGCCGTGGCGATCGCCTGCGGCGCCGGGACCGCCGGCGCCACTCCGGACCAGCAGGGTGCGCTGAAGCTGATCGCGGGCGCGCCGCTCGGTTTCGTCGCCTTGGCCGTCATCGCCGCCGGCCTGGTCTCCTACGCGCTCTGGAAGCTGACGCAGGCGGCTCGGGGGCACGGTCCCGAGGGCGGCGGCGGATCCGGGCTGGGCGAGCGACTGGCCAACGGCGGGGGAGGACTCGCGTATCTCGCCTTCGCCTCGATCGCGGTGCGGATCCTGGTTGGCGCGGGGGCCGGAAGTTCCAACGGCGCACCGCGTCGGGCCACGGCCGGCGTTCTGGCCTGGCCCGGCGGCCCGTGGATCGTCGGAATCGTCGGCGCCGCCCTGATGGCGGTGGCTGCCGTCCAGGGCTATTACGGGATCTCGGAGCGCTTCATGCGTCAGATCAAAGCCGAGGAGATGACGAACGAGCAGCGGCGACTCTTCCGCGGCGCCGGGCGCGTGGGGCTCACCGCCCGCGCCGTGGTGTTCGGGCTGTGTGCCTATTTCCTCATCCAGAGTGCCGTCACGTATGACCCGGCGAGCGCGGTCGGCCTCGACGGGGCGCTGAGCCGGCTGCACCATCAGACGTGGGGTCCGTGGCTCCTCGGGCTCGTCGGGGCTGGATTGCTCGTCTTCGCCGCGTACTCGCTCTACGAGGCGCGCTACCGCCGGCTCTGATCCGGTTCGGGCCACCGGAACCCGGGAGCGGTGAGGTCCGCGACCAGCGGGCTGGGCGGCAGGCCGGCGGGTGGTTCCGCCTGGTTGTACGCCGACGGCGCGAGGTCATTCGGGGTATCCGGGTGAAACAGCGCGGCGAGGTACTGCGCCTGTCCGCGGCCAACGCCGAGCTCGGTCTGTCCCCCGCCATAGGCGCCGATGCGATGGGCCGCGCAATAGTCGTAGGTATCGCAGAGTTCGCGCAGCCGACCGATCCGCGACGGCTTGATGTTCACCATGCGGGGGGCGAACGGCAACGCCTCGATATCGGCGATGGAGTGGATCGGAGCGTCCCAGGTGATGCGATCGTGCTCGCCCGCCAGGACGGCCATCGCCTCCGGCGAGCTGAGATCGGGATCCTCCAGCCACGCCTGCGGGAACGCCTCGACGACGCGGCGGTAGAGCACCGGGTCGGCCGCCTGATCGACCGTTGTGCCGCGATACATCCCCTTGAAGTCGATGGAGTCGACGGCCTTCGTGGCGACGAGCTGCGCGAAGATCTCGGGGGTCCAGGAGCTGGTGGCGTCGAGCTTGAAGCGCAGGGTGGGATCGAGGGCCAGCCGCTGGCGGACCGGATCGATCGACGGAGGTTCACCGAGCCGCGTCGAGGCGACGTAGGCCATCGGTCTGGGCGTGCGGCGGAGCGCGTCGGCCAGGCTGGTGGCGGCCTGTCGCAGGGCCAGGTCGAGCGCGGCGCTCTCAAAGGCCCAGGTCCGATACAGGCGTGAGGCCTCCATCTGCGGCGGGGCGGGGAAGAGATCGAGGGACTCGATCAGCTCGCACAGCTCACCGAGGGCGCGGGTGCCCGTCAGGTCGTGCACCGGACCACGCCGCTGGTGCTCCTCGTGTTCCTCCGGGGTGTAGACGACGTCCTCGCCAAGGCCCGTGAGTCCGTTCCCACCGATCGCGACGATCGTCGTGCGGCGGCGGAACCCCGGCGAGATCTCCGCGCTCAGGTCGTGCAGCGCATATCCGTCGACGCTCACCGGGAGGTGGGCGAGGAGATCGAAGGTGGCCATCCTGGCGCAATGATGTCGCACCGCGGGAGCGCGAGGTCGCCAGCGCCTCATGTCGCGGCGCCCCGTGACCGATGATTCGGCTGTGGCCGAGTTGACGTCGGGGCGGGTGATCATCAGCGGGGGCGGCTCGTTCGTGGGACGGGTGGGGACCGTGACCGCGACCTACCCCTTTCTCCGTCTCACGAGTGACGCGACCGGCGTCAGCCTCGACGTCCGACCCAAGCCACTCAGGCGCCTGCTCGGAGGGCTGCTCGCCGAGCGGACCTCGCCGTCGGAGCCGATGTGGGCGCAGCGGTGGGAGGATCTCGTGCAGGTCACGGTCGGACCGCAGAGCGTCGTCCTCAGCGGATCGGGATCTGAGTGCCGGTTCATCGTCCTGCGCCGCCGAGAGCTCGCTCCCCTGCTCGCCGCGGCCCAGACCCACGGAGTGCCGATCGTCCGGCGGGCGACCACGCTCGGGTGGTACCTCCGTCCCCGCCGCACGGCCGATCGATCGGGCGCCCTCCGTAATTAGCCGAAGCGAGAGTGCGCGCGGGTGCGGCAGACGCCCGGGGCGGGACGCCATAGCTTGAATCGCAGATCCGAAGGGCGACGCGCGGCGCGGTGCGCCGGTGCAGGCGCAGGAAAGGATGAGCGATGTTCAAGAAGGTGGTCTGGGCAACCGATGGAAGCGACGCCGCCGACGAGGCGCTCGACGTCGCCGCGCAGATGGCATCCGATGCCGGCGGCGAGCTGCTGGCGGTGCACTGCGTCGAGATGACCCTGCCGGGCAAGGGTGGCGGACGGTTCCCCGTCTTCGCGGATGAGGAGGAGATGGAGCAGAAGATCCGTCGCCAGGTCGACGAGCTCACCGGGCGTGGCGTGCACGCCACGATGCAGGTCACCCACACCGATGCCGGGCACGCCGCCCGCGCCATCGCGGAGGTGGTGCGCGACCAGGCGGGCGAGGTGATCGTCGTCGGGACGCGGGGCCGCGGTCCGATGGCGGGGCTGTTCCTCGGCAGCGTGACGCAGCGGCTGCTCCATACCGCTCCCTGTCCGGTGCTCGCCGTGCCGGTTCACGACGGACACCGCGGCTGATCGCGGCCGTCCGTTCGGTCTGGCGGCGTCAACCGGCCGTGAGCTGCGCGACGCCGGCCACGTGGCCCGCACGCAGCATCGCCACGAGGGCTGGGCCATCGTGGTCGAGGTAGTGCTGGAGGAAGGCCGTGGTGACGCGCTCGACGACTCCCAGCTCGGGCCGGTCGGTGGCGTAGGGTCCCATATGAGTCCCACCCAGCAGCTGCAGCAGGTACTTGGGCGGCGCCGCCGTGTCGAAGTAGGCAGCGGTCGCCGAGGGCAGATTGACGGTGTCCGCGGTCCCCTGCGTCGCCAGCAGTGGTGGGCCCCCCGGAGCGATCGTGAACGCCGGGAGCATGGGAATCTCCGCGCCTGAGAGGATCACCGCCGCCTGCAGGTGGGGGTCCCGCAGGGTGGGGTCGTAGGCGAGCGCGAGCGCGGTGTCGCCACCATCGGAGTGCCCGGCCACCGCCACCTCGTGCGGGTCGATCAGCCCGTGCAGCGGGCCGCTCCTGCGAGCGCTCAGGCGCAGGAGGTTCGAGATGACGAAGCGCATGTCGTCGGGCTGGTTGGGGAGGTCGGTTTCGTTCGGGCCGCCCGGCGCATCCGGATTTTCCCGGGGGAAGATCGGGGCCGCGACGACGAACCCGGCGCTGGTCCAGTACGCGAGCAGGCGGGCGTACGCGTGGGGCATGATGTTGAACCCGTGCCCGAACACGATCAGCGGGAACAGCAGGTCAGGCGGGGGGGAGCCGGGGCGCGACCCGTGCCCTCGGCGCGTGGGGAAGCGAACGATCGTTGTCACCGGGCGAGGCACCAGCTGCCCGCTGGGCAGCGGGATCGTGCGGCTGTGGTCGACCAGATGCAGGGTGATCGTGCCGATGCCGTACGTCCCGGCCGGGGTCGCGCTCGCCGGCCGGGGCCGCGCGGGATGCTGCTTGGCGCCACCGCCGGACGCGGTGAGCGGCCGCCCGGGCGCGCCGGGGCGCCGGGCGGCCGGGGAGAGCTGCTCGGTGACGAGCAGTCCGACCAGGAAGATGGTCACGAGCAGGGCGGTGAGCGCCGCGGCGCGCCTCCGAAGCACCTGCCTGCGTCGCTGCCGCGCTCGCGCATCGCGCGCTCGGGCTGAACCTGGGGGACCTGTGTGCGGCATCGCCTGAATGTACGCGTGCGGTGGCGGAACGAGCGGACGGCTGAGAGCTGTCTTATGCTTGCTTGAGCTTACGTGCAGGTTAGGGCGGTTATCTCACTCACATGGATCGGGTTCTTCCTCCTCAGCAGCATCCTGTCTCCGGCGCCGGTAACGGGCGTCGGCTCGGCCGCGATGAGCGACACGCGTCGCACATCGAGCAGCTCGCGCAGACTCCCGGGTTCGAGCGGCTTCGCGACGAGATCCTCTCCCGGGCGCAGCCGAGGAGCACCGACCAGGCGCTCGACCTCGGCGCCGGTACAGGCCTCCTCGCCCTGGGCGTGGCGCCGCACGTGGCTCATGTGACGGCGGTGGACAACTCTCCCGCCGTATCGCAGCTCCTCGAGGAGCGGGCCCGCCAGCTTGACATCACGAATCTCACGGTGACCGTCGCGGACGTTCGCAAGCTGCCGCTGCCGGATGCCTCGATCGACCTCGCGCTCTCCAATTACTGCCTGCACCACGTGCCGGACGCCGAGAAACTCGTCGCGCTGCGCGAGATGGCCCGCGTGCTGCGACCGGGAGGCAGGCTCGTGTTCGGCGACATGATGTTCACCCTCGGGCTGCGCACCGGGCGTGACCGTCGCGTCATCCTGCGCATCGTCTCCTCGATGGTGCGCAGTCACCCCGCCGGGCTGCTGCGCGTCGCGGTCAACGTGGTCAAGACGCTCCTCGCCCCCTCCGAGCATCCCGCCAGCGTTGAATGGTGGGACAAGGCCCTTCGCGAGTGTGGCTTCACCGCCGTGCGCGTCGAGGCGCTCGAGCACGAGGGCGGCATCGCCTACGCCGAGCGGCCGTCGGCCTAGCCCCCGGTCGGCCTGGCCGGCGACGACTGAACACCTCCGAATCACGCCTGTCGCTCGGCGCCCGCGTTTGCGTTGCCTGAGCTGCGTCGCACACCGGATCGGGCCGGTCGGTGCTGAACAGATCGGGTCGGTCGGGCCAGCCGGTGCTGAGTCGACCGGCCCGGCGAGGTCGGGATCGGACCGGCCGCTCAACCGCTTCAGGACGCGGACGTGTTGGTGACCCTGTTCCAGCCGTTGCTCGTCGTGCCGACGGTGTCGATCATCGTGCCCACCTCCAGGGTGAGCTGCTCGAACAGCGAGTCCGTCGCCGCGCCGCTGTTTGCGGTCGTGATCGATTTCAGCGCGACGAGGTTGTAGTCGAAGGTCTCGGCCACGCTGCCATCTCGGCCGTACAGCTTGACTTCGGCGGACTTGAAGGCCTGGCCGGAGGCCAGCATCGCAAAGAGCCGCGGCGAGGCGCTGTCTGGCAGCTTCGTCATGCTGATCGGCTCGAACGACACCTTGCCCGCACCGGCTCCGCTGGATGAGGACCCGATGTTCAGCGTCTGGTCGACGGTTGAGGAGAAGTCGTAGATGTCGAAGGAGACCGGTGAGGTGGTGGTGCCGTACGGTGTGAGCGTCACGGTGCCGACCGCCTTGGCGCGGGGCGTGGGGTTGGGGGCCGCGGCTCCGGCGGGGCCCTGCGGGCCGGCGGGGCCCTGAGGCCCGGCAGTGCCGGGTGCGCCCTGGGGTCCAGTGACGTTCCAGGATGTCGCGTACTCGTTCGGACGGCATGTCGTCCCCTGGGCGACGATCCGCACGCTGCCCGTCGCCTTCGCGACGCAGGCGTAGACGGTGTTGGTCGCATCGGAGGCGAACGCCTGCGTCACCGACAGGCCCACGAGAGCGGCTCCCCCGATCGCCGCGGCCCGTCGGATGCGGCGGCTGTGGAGTTTGGCGAATCGCCTCTGCATGCTGGTGCCCCTCGGTCGGTCCGGTCGCCGCCGGGTGACGACGTCCGCGCACAGTACCGGTGACCGGAGCATCGGCGTCAGCGACCTCAACATCTGATCGAGGGGCGGGTTGCGTCGGTTTTCTCCTGCCGGAGTCACGGCAGAGCAAGTCAAGTCGTAGGTAGTGATGCAGCGAGCCATCCCGGCCTGGCTCAGATCGACCGCGCCCATAAGTCGATCGACATGACGATGCACGAGCTGGCAGACATCCAGGTGGAGCAGGCTCTCGTCGCGGCCGCCAAGGATTCCTCAGTCGGCGCAGCCGCGCGCGGTTCGAGGTACCAACGCCGCGATCGACGTGCCATCAGACTGACTCGAGCTGCCGCCGGGAATCACGATCCGGGGCACCCAGATGGAATTTGGCCATCGGTTGGCGTCCAATTCTCGATACGGCGCCACAGACCTGGCAGCGTGGTGCCTGTGATCACCAAGGTGCTTGTCGCGAATCGCGGGGAGGTCGCCATCCGCGCGTTCAGGGCCGCGTACGAGCTGGGGATCGCCTCCGCGGCTGTGTATGCCCCCGAGGATCGGCGCTCAGCCCATCGCGTAAAGGCTGATGAATCGCACGAGCTCGGCCCTGCCGGACACCCGGTACGTGCCTATCTGGACGCTGAGCTCGTGGTCGGGCTGGCAAGGCGGATCGGCGCCGACGCAATCTACCCCGGCTATGGGTTCATGTCCGAGAACCCGGAGCTCGCCCGGCGCTGCGCGGAAGCGGGGATCATCTTTGTCGGGCCACCGGCCGCAGTGTTGGCGACGGCGGGCAACAAGGAGCGCGCCCGCGAGGCCGCGGGGCGGGCCGGCTTGCCGGTGCTGCCCGCATCTGCTTCCGTGGTTGAGGTTTTCGAGGCACTGAAGCACGCGCAGGAGATGACTCTGCCCGTGTTCGTGAAGGCGACGGCGGGGGGCGGCGGCCGCGGTATGCGGCTGATCACGCAACTCGACCAGTTGGAGGCAGCGGTGGAGGTCGCCATGCGCGAGGCCGAGGGTGCCTTCGGCGATCCTTCGGTCTACCTGGAGCAGGCACTCATCCGTCCGCGACACATTGAGGTTCAGATCCTCGCCGACGGCGAGGGCAACGTGATCCACCTGTTCGAGCGCGATTGCTCTGTTCAGCGACGCAACCAGAAGGTGATCGAGCTGGCGCCGGCTCCACGTCTCGAGCCAGCGCTTCGCGATGCACTTTGCGGGGATGCGGTTCGCTTCGCCCAAGAGATCGGCTATGAGAACGCGGGAACTGTCGAGTTCCTCCTCGACGAACGCCGAGGGGAGTATTTCTTTATCGAGATGAACCCGCGGATCCAAGTCGAACACACGGTCACGGAGGAGACGACCGGGGTTGATCTGGTCCGCTCCCAGTTGCTGATCGCCGGCGGCGAGACGCTCCCGAGTCTCGGGCTCGGTCAGGACAGGATCACCCGGCGCGGCTTCGCGCTTCAGTGTCGGATCACGACGGAGAACCCATCGGAGGGCTTCCGCCCCGACACCGGACGGATCTCTGCCTACCGAGCTCCTGGGGGTGCCGGGATCCGAATCGATGAGGGCTCCGCATACGTCGGTGCGGACGTGTTGCCCTACTACGACTCACTGCTTCTCAAGGTCACCGCCCGTGCCGATGATCCCGTCGCCGCGATCGCGCGTGCGCGCCGGGCTGTCGCCGAGGTCAGGGTCCGCGGAGTGGCGACAAACCAGCCGTTCCTACTGGCGGTGTTGGACGACCCTGATTTCCAGGCCGGTAAGACCTATACGACCTTCGTCGACGAGCGGCAATGGCTCACGCAGGCCGATGACGGCGGTGATCGTGCGACGAAGTTGCTGCGACGTCTGGCAGATGTCACGGTCAACCGACGGGCGGGGCACGCGCCTGAGGGAGATGACCCTAGGTCAAAGCTTCCGCCCAGCCCGTCAGGCGAACCGCCCCTGTCATCGCGCCAACTGCTCTCGGAACTCGGCTCCGCTGGATTCGCACGGTGGCTGCGCGACCAACAGCGCGTGCAGATCACGGACACCACCATGCGTGATGCGCATCAGTCGCTGCTGGCCACACGGATGCGCAGCTTCGACATGCTCGCATCTGCTCAGCACATCGCTCATCATCTCTCCGGACTGCTGTCGCTCGAGGTTTGGGGTGGCGCGACGTTCGACGTTGCCTTGCGTTTCCTCGGTGAGGACCCCTGGGAGAGACTGGCTGCGCTGCGCGAGGCGATCCCCAACATCTGCCTGCAGATGCTCCTGCGGGGTCGAAATCTGCTCGGGTACGAGCCCTACCCAGATACGGCGGTACGAGCATTCGTGGCCGAGGCGAGCGCCACGGGGATCGACATTTTCCGAATCTTTGACGCTCTCAACAACGTTGATCCGATGCGGACGGCGATCGACGCGGTGCTTGAGACCGGATCCGTCGCCGAGGTGGCCCTCTGTTACACCGGAGATATCTCAGATCCATCCGAGCGGGTCTACACGTTGGACTACTACCTGCGTCTCGCGCAGGAGCTCGTGGAGGCGGGAGCCCAGATCATCGCGATCAAGGACATGGCAGGGTTGCTGCGGCCGCCGGCGGCCGAATCGCTGGTCACCCGCCTGCGGTCCGAGTTCGACCTGCCGATCCATCTGCACACGCATGACACGGCGGGCGGCCAACTCGCGACCTACCTGGCCGCTATCGAGGCGGGTGTTGATGCGATCGACGGTGCGGCGGCTCCCCTGGCCGGAATGACCAGCCAACCCTCACTGTCGGCGATCGTGGCAGCCATTGCTCACACACCGCGAGGAGACTCTCTCTCGCTCGACGCCCTGCTTGACATCGAGCCCTACTGGGAAGCGGTGCGCTCGATCTACGCCCCTTTCGAGACCGGTCTCCAGGCACCGACCGGCCGCGTCTACCGGCACGAGATGCCCGGCGGCCAGATCTCCAATCTCCGCCAGCAGGCGCTGGCTGTCGGGCTGGGTGGCCGCTTTGACGAGGTGGAGGATGCCTACCAGAGGGCAAACCAGCTCTTGGGCAACATCGTCAAGGTGACCCCCTCGAGCAAAGTTGTCGGTGATCTCGCACTGTTCGTCGTCTCCGGCCAGATCGACTGGAAGGAACTGGAGCGTAATCCAGAACGCTTCCCGCTTCCTGCTTCTGTACTCGGGTATCTGCGCGGCGATCTCGGAGAGCCGGCCGGCGGGCTGCCGCAGCCGTTCGCGGCCCGTGCGATCAGAGGAGTCGCAGCGGTTGCAGGCCCGAGCACAGCGGTCGTTGACGAATCAGCGCTCGGGCGCCCCGGTGTGGAGCGGCGTGCAGCGCTCGCTCGGCTGCTGTTTCCCGCTCCCTACCGGGACTTCGAGGACAGTCGCGAACGGTTCGGGGACATCTCTGTGGTCCCGACCAAGGCGCTGTTCTATGGTTTGCGGTCGGGAGAGGAGTTGGAGATCGAGCTCGAGCCCGGGGTTCGTCTGCTGGTCGAGCTCGAGGCCGTGGGAGAGGCGGACGGGCACGGCATGCGAAGCGTGCTCATGCGCCTCAACGGTCAGCTGCGGAGCTTGAGGGTGAGGGATGAGTCGGCCCAGGTGACCTCTTCGCATGTTGAGAGGGCCGGGCCGCACAATCCCGACCATCTCGCCGCGCCCCTGACCGGGCTGGTGACCTTGCGTGTGGAGGCTGGGGAGGAGGTGGAAGAGGGTCAGCCTGTCGCTCTGCTTGAGGCCATGAAGATGGAGTCGACGATCACGGCTCCCCGAGCTGGGAAAGTGGCGCGCGTGGCTGTCGAGGACGGAATGCGGCTGGAGCAGGGTGACCTGATTCTGGTCCTGGAGCCCGAGCGGGATTGACGGACACCGAGTCGCGACGGGCTGCCCGGAACGTGAGCCCTGGGCCCGTGTCTGGCTGAACTACACGCTGCCGGCCAATGACGCGACCACTGACGCAGCCCGTCGCGTTACCGGTGCGGAACGGGGTTGTCCGCCGAGACTGCCGCTCCCTAACCCCGGGCGTCTGCCGGTTCGGTGCCCGGATCCTCACGGATCGGCAGCGTGGAGAGGCTATCCCTGAGGATCACGGTCACCGCTCGTGTTTCTCCGTCGGTGAGGTTGACGTACCGGTGCGGCGTCGATGACGCGAACGAGATCGAGTCTCCGGGGCGCAGATCGTGTTGTTCGAAGCCCAGGAAGATCGTCATCATGCCCTGGGTTACGAGCACCAGTTCGACTCCTGGGTGGCGGTAGGCCTGGCTATCGGATTCGGCTCCGGGTGCGTAGATCAGTTCCAAGAACTCCAGACCGTCGAGTGGGGTCGAGGTCAAGCGCTCCCACCGCACGCCACCCCGGATGTCGATCCCCGCTCGCGACTGGTAGCGGACGACCTCCCGCTCTGTCGTGATGCCGTGATTCCAGTGCCGATAGCGGCCGCTTTGGACATCGCGGATCATCTCCAGGATCCCGCTGTCAGCCGCTCGCTTGGCATCTGACTGGTGGCCGGCGGGCACGGCATCTGCCTGGGCGGCTGTTGGACCCCCACCATCGTCAAAGAAGCTGTCGACGGGGACACCGAGCACCTGCGCCAGCGCGAACAGGCTTCCGACTGAGGGTTTGGACGTCCCGCGTTCGATCTGGCTGATCAGACTCGATGAGACCCCCGCTTGCCGCGCGAGCTCGGAGACCTTCATCCGACGGGCAGACCGCATCTCTGCCAAGCGTTCCCCGATGGCCGCCGTGGCCGCGTCGATGTCAGGACGGACAGTACCGCTCATAGAAGTCAAAAAGCTATCAGCTTGGTCGGAGATCGTGAAATGAGCGTGATGGCTCTCTCCTGATTTGACAGTGAGGCTACGGATTCGTTAGAGTCGCTAACGCGATTCGTAGTGTGATCGCGACGTGGAGACCGAGCGCCACTGCGCTCTTGATGGGAGAGACTGAGGATGCGAGCTTATGCGGAGCGCATTGACGCGCTCGAGGTCCTTCTGGGCGCCCGGAAGGCAGATCTTGCGGTCGTCCGGGGGCGGATCGTCGATGTATGGAGCGGCAGGATCGTCGACGGTGGGGTAGCGGTCGTCGGCGGCACGATCGTCGCCGCCGGTGAGGTTGACGCGTTCATCGGCCCGGACACAGAGGTCATCGACGCCAGCGGTTTCTACCTGACGCCTGGACTGATCGAGACTCACCTGCACGTCTACGAGTCCAACCTGAATCCCACGGAGTTTGCCCGCCTCGTGCTTGCCCATGGCACGACTGCCCTTCCCGAGGCGATGTACGGAGCGGGTCAGATCGCCGGGCTCGAGGCGGTGCGCTTCTTCACGGACGAGTTGCGCCGCACCCCGATCACCGTGCTGAACCAGGTTCCGGCGCTCGGTTACCTGCAGAACCTCGAGCTTGGCATCGCAAGCGGACCAAACAGCCTCGACGGCGCTGACCTCAGGGAGACGCTTGGCTGGGACGGCTGTGTCGGGATGGAGGAGCCGCCGCTGATTCCGATAGTCGAAAAGGATCCGGTGATTCGCGACCTCATTGAGCGGACGCTGGCGAGCGGAAGGGTCGTCATGGGGCACGGGGCCGGGCTCACGGGGCCGGATCTGCTGTGCTATGCGGCGGCCGGTGTCACCTGCGACCACGAGGCGGTGACACCGGAGGAGGCGCTTGCACGGGTCAGCGCCGGGATGGTCGTCTCCATGCGCGAGTCGTGCGTTGCTCGCAACCAACGCGAACTGCAGCGCGCGATCACTGAGTTCGGCGCCAGCACTCACAACTTTGTCTTCTGCGCGGACGTGCTCGACCCGGTAGAGGCCGCCAACATTGGCCACATTGATCAGAACGTACGCCTGGCCATCCAGGGCGGCGTGGATCCGATCGCGGCAGTCCAGATGGCGACCATCAATGCCGCGCGCTACTACAGGGTCGACCATGCGATCGGCAGCCTCGCGCCGGGGCGGCAGGCGGACATCGTCATGGTTCCGGACCTGGAGAGCTTCCAAGTGGAGTCGGTCGTCGCGAAGGGCGAGGTGGTGGTTCGAAACCGCGAGTACGTCGCTCGCAGCTCCCAGCCGCTGTACCCCGCATTCCTCAAGAACAGCGTGCGTCTCGCGCGCCCGGCAACCGCTGCGTCGTTCCGCGTCCCAGCCAGCAGCCACAGCGTGGTCGTCCGCGTGATCGGCGGTGAGAACCTCGTATCGCCGGAGCGGCATGTGACCCTGCCTGTGGTTGACGGCGGCGTGGTCGCCGACACCTCCCAGGATGTGATCAAGCTTGCGATGCTCGACCGTTACGGACGCGATGACCCTGCAGGAATCGGCTTTTTGCAGGGTTACGGTCTGGCCGGCGGGGCGATCGGCACCACCTACGACCCGATGTATCACAACGTGCTCGTTGCGGGAGTCAACGATGAGGACATGGCGACCGCGGCCAACGCTCTCGCGCAGATGGGCGGCGGGTTCGTCGCGGTAAACGGTGACCGCGTGGTCGCGGTGCCTCTAGAGCTGTGTGGACTGATGTCAGATCGCCCCGCTGCCGAGTTCATCCCGGCGATGGAGCGTCTGTACGAGTTCGTGCGGGAACTCGGATGCACGATGGACTCACCGTTCCACAACCTCGCGTTCACGGCTGTGTGCGGCGAGTTGCCGTTCCTGAAACTCGGCCATCTCGGCCCGTTCGATGTCCAGAGCCGCCAGTGGCTGCCGCTGATCGTCAGCGAAGGCCACTAGGGCTCGGGTGCGAGCAGCAATAGACAACAGCCACGACCCGAAGGGCGATTACCCAGAATGACCACCAATGATCACGAGCTGACTCCGGTTGGCAAGGGCATGGACCTCTCCTTCCTCGGAAAGCCGCATGAGCATGACCCCAGGCGGGTCTACAGCACAACTGCCACGGACTGGCAGGGCCGCGTCGACTTCGATCGCATGCGCCGTGACCGGCTGGCACGGGCTCGCATGAAGATGGAAGAACATGATCTCGGTGCCGTAGTGTGCTTCGTGGGCGAGAACGTCCGTTACATCACCGGGGTATTCCAGGGCAACTGGAAGAACAACATCTTCATCCGCTACTGCGTCCTGCCGCGCGGTGGAGAGCCGGTCCTGTTCGAGACAGCCGGCTCCGACCTCGAGTGCGCGAAGATCGATGCCCCCTGGCTGAACGGGAACATCCGGCCGGCGATCACATGGAAGTGGGCGGAGAGCGCCGAGGAGATGATGGCGGACAAGATGGTCCAGTCGATCATCGATGTCCTCAAGTCCAATGGCGTTGAGGGTGAGCGTATCGGCCTGGACATCGCCGATCCGTCGGCGATGGCCGCGTTCGAGCGGGCGGGCCTCAAGACGGTCAGCGCGTGGCCCGTGATGTCGGGCGCCCGCGTCATCAAGACACCTGATGAACTCGAGTGTCTGAAGATCTCAAGCGCATTCGGAGACACATCGTTCTGGAAGATCGAGAATGAGTGGCTCAAGCCGGGAGTGCGTGAGTCAACGATCACTGCAAAGGTCAATGAGTACCTGTACGAGAATGGTTTCGACTTCGTCTACGACATCATCGTTGCCTCCGGAGGAAATACCAGCCCGTATCGGCGCTGGCACACGGACAAGGTGATTCGCCAGGGAGATCTGGTGATCGTTGACCAGAACGCGGTCGGTCCGGGTGGGTACTTCGTGGACTTCGTCCGCTGCTTCAAGGTGGACGCGCCGCTGAGTCCTAAGGAGAAGGATCTCTACAAGGAATGCTACGAGACCATGTACGCCGCGATCGAGATGATGAAGGCCGGCAACACCACAGCCGACGTTGCATCCAAGCTCCCGAAGTACGCCGACGATGAATATGGAACTGTGACGCTGCAACAGTTCGCACATTCCATCGGGTTGTCTCTGTATGAGGGAATGTGGATCTCGCGCGCTTACTCGCTTGACTACCCGGTTGTGCTCGAGGAGAACATGTACTTCGCATGTGAGACCTTTGCCGGCCATCCGGGTCTGGAGCAGACGGTCCGCCTGGAGGAGAACCTCCTTGTCACGAAGGATGGACCTGTTCTGTTCACCAAGCATCCCTTCTATGACGAGGCCTTGATCTGAGCCGATAGCCGCTCATGAAGCCGCCCGCGAGGCCAGCCCTGTGTGGCGTCGCGGGCGGGCAGGCGGAGCCCGTTACGAACACCAATTGGAGACAGCGTTATGCGCGCAAGTGACCTGTGGCCCATCGAGCCGATCGCAGATGCCGAATACCGCACCCGCACCGAAGCCGTTCGGGCGGCTGCCAGCGCGGAGGGACTGGACGCGATCATCGCCTACTCAAACGCGAAGTTGACGGCGAACATCCGGTACCTGACGTCCTACTACACGAGGTTCGTCGGTCATCAGCACACGCGTGAGCACGGCTACTACATCTTTGGTGCTGCTGCGGCACTCGTGCCTGTTGACGGTGAACCGGTGCTGCTGACGGATGCACTGTGGGATGTGGTGCGTGCCCAGGAGATGTCGAAGTACGCAGACACTCGCGCCTCAACGCAGATGGGAGCCGATCTTGGGCGACTGATTGCCAAACACGGTCTCCGACGCGTGGGGATCGACAATTGGTACATCTTCCCGGCTCGGGACTACCTCGCCTTGACGGCCGCCGCACAAGATGTCGAACTGGTGCCCACACTTGCCATCTCTCGCGTGCGGGCGGTCAAGAGCCCCGCCGAGCTGGAGCGGCATCGCCGAGCGGAGAAGATCGCCGACGCGGCCGCCATCGCCGGCATGAAGGCGGTTGAGCCCGGTGCAAATGAGTATGAGGTGGGGCTGGTCGCGGAGGAGGAGCTTCGACGCCTGGGCGATCTGGAGACGGCAGGTGGTTGCATCATCAGCGCCGGAGTGAACAGTGCCTCAGGCAGTTCCTTGCCGACTCGCAGGAAGAAGATCGAGCGCGGTGAATGGGTTCTCTTTGATGTGCTGCCCAAGTTCGACGGGTACGCCGGAGACATCGCGAGGATGCGGCTCGCCGGTGATCCGTCGGACCTGTCAGAGGAACTCCGTCACCTGCACGCGACCACGGTGCTGATGAACGCCGAGGTGACTAAAACCGTCAAGCCGGGCGTGACGCCGGCTCACCTGAACGCGGTCGCCAAGGCTGTTGCTGATGACGCCGGTCTCGGGGAGTACAAGATTGAGCTCGTCGGGCATGGGGTCGGCCTGGATATCCACGATGTGCCGGACTACTACTACGACGATTATGAGCTGCGAGTCGGGGAGGTCTTCACGATTGAGCCCTGCCTGTTGAAGCCAGGTGTGGCGGGAACCCGGATCGAGGATGTGGTCGTTGTCACCGATACGGGGTGCGAGGTGCTCACCAATGCCCCCAGGGGCCTGTTCCTCGACGACTGACGCGCGCTCACGGCAACTGCATGCGTCGGGCTTCGACGCTCGAGCGGCGCAGTTGTCGCTGCGCGCAAGCTGGTCGTGTGGAGCCTATGAACAGCGAGACCTTAAGCGACAAATACTAAACGACGCGATGGCTTGCAGCCACGCTGTGGAAACGATAGTATCACTTCACATTATTCAAACTGACTGCGCGAGTCGTAAGTGCGGTGCAGTCTGAGGTAGAGGAGAGGTTGCGCAGATGATTCGCCTTATCAAGCTCTATACGAAGCCCGGGGGATTTGGCATTCTCGCGGCGGTCGCGGCGCTCGCCGTGGCCATGGTCGTGACCCAGGCGGTCCCGCCAGTGCAAGCCGCGACCAATGGCAGCCAGACGGTCACAAGCCCAGCGGTCACGAAGACGGCGGTCCCGAAGGTCAAGGGTCACAAGAAGATCGTTTTGGTGACATGCGAGCCGAACGTCTTCTGCCACGCCTACAACATCCATCTGACGAAGCTGCTCAAGGCAGCCGGAGTCGGCGTGACGCAGTTGTCTGACAACTTTGACCCGGCTCTGCAGAACCAGCACATGGACCAGGCGATCGCGCAGAAGCCGAGCGCCATCGTTGTCTTCGCCTCAAGTGCTACGGCGATCGTTCCCGCCATCGCGAGAGCCAAGGCAGCCGGCATCCCGGTCATCAACGTGAACGCTCCGGTTGCTCCTGCGGGAGAGAAGAAGATCGCCTTCGAGGTCGTCGCTGACAACCCAGTACTCGGCCTCTCTGCCGCTCAGAACATCGTTCAGGGGATGCGGAAGGCCGGTTACCGTAAGGGCAACGTGATGATGATCACCGGAACGATGGGCACGCAGATCGTTCAGCAGCGCATCAACGCCTTCAACGCGTACATGAAGAAGTACCCGCAGTACAAGATCGTGTCCGTGCAGGACGGCAACTGGGACCAGGTGAAGTCGAGCCAGTTGGCGCTCCAGGTGCTGACCCAGTATCGGTCCAAGGGCGGTATCCAGGGCGCTTACGGCATGGCGGACTACCAAGCTGCCGGCATCATCCAGGCTGCTCAGCAGCTTGGGATCCCAACCGGTGTCGCGCATGGGGATCTGGTCGTCACGGCCAGCAACTGCACTCCGATCGGCTTTGCCCAGATGCAGGCCGGCAAGCTGTGGGGTGATGCGACGCAGTCGCCGATCCAGGAGTCTTCGACTGCGGCGGAGCACATCGCCTCGTTCCTGAACGGCCAGAAGCAGCCGCACACGGTGATCGTGCGCGAGCAGCGCTTCACGCTCGCGAACTACAAGCAGTTCAAGTCTCTGTGCTCGGCGTGGCCGACGAAGTAGACGAGTCCTGAACACATCCGGCGCGGCCGGCCGGCGACTCTCGCCGGCCGGCCGCAACGATGAACCCTCTTTGAGAGTTTCATGAGCGCAACAGCCACCGAGCGCCAATCGACCACTAGCGGTGAGGAGGTCCTGGCAGCCCACGGCATCACCAAGCGTTATGGCGCTCTCGTCGCGCTGTCCGAGGTCGACTTCAGCGTCCGACGGGGTGAGATACACGGCCTGTGTGGGCACAACGGTGCCGGCAAATCCACGCTCGTGAAGGTGCTGACCGGTCAGGTGCAGCCGGACGACGGCACCATTGTGTTGGACGGCGAGACGACAGCTTTCAAGGATCCGCTCGCCGCAAGGCACGCGGGGATCGCCGTGGTCGACCAGGAGCTCAGCATCGCACCTGACCTGACCGTGGACGAGAATCTGTTTCTGGGCGGAACCTCCGAGAGCTTGTTTTCACACCCGGCCGCTCGCCGAGCGCGTGCCAGTCAGTTGCTTGAGCGGGTTGGTCTCGGTCACCTGGAACCGCGCATGCTCGCCGAGAGGCTATCGGTCGGTGAACGGCAGTTGGTCGAAATCGCCCGGGCCCTGGGTCGCAATGCGCGGATACTCATGCTCGATGAGCCGACCGCCACGCTGAGTGACTCTGAAATCGATCATGTGTTCAGCGTCACGCGCGAGCTGGCGGCTGCCGGTACAAGCGTGATTTACATATCGCATCGACTGGGTGAAGTCTTGGAACTGTGCGATCGAGTGACCGTGTTTCGAGATGGGCGCCGGGTTGACACGCGCCGCACCAGCGCAATCGGCACCAGGAATGAACTGATCAGGATGATGATCGGGGCCGAGCTGGAGGAGGTGAGCCGCACGGCGCCGGCTCAAACATCGGGCGAAGCGTCAGTGCGGGTGGAGGGTCTTCGCGTGCCTGGCGCCGTACAGAGTTTCGATGTGGAGGTCATGCCTGGTGAGATCGTCGGTCTGACCGGGCAGGTGGGTTCCGGCGCCAGCGAAGTGCTGAGGGCCATCGCTGGCTTGGTCGCTGACGCTCAGGGCTCAGTAACGCTCGGCAACCGCCGCGTGCTGCTCGGTTCGCCACGACGCGCGCTCAAGTCGGGCATTGCGTTTGCCTCAAACGACCGAAAATCCGAAGGCCTGTTCCTGGAGAAGCCGATCGCCAGCAACCTGATCGCAACCCGACTTGGCGCGGCGACGATCTTGGGCTGGTTCAGGCCGACCCGGGCTCGACGTCTCGCCATGCGCATCGCCGAATTTGTCGGAGTGGCGAAGGAGCGGCTGCCGCTTGAGGCCTCGTCGCTCAGCGGTGGCAATCAGCAGAAGGTGTTTCTTGGTCGGTGTCTGGACCGTGACGACGTTCGCCTCCTGCTGTTCGATGAGCCCACCAGGGGCGTTGATGTCGCCGGTCGTGCGGATATTCACGGGCTTCTCCGGAAGGCGGCCTCCTCGGGAGTGGCTGTCATGTTCGCTTCGACAGATGCGGATGAGGTGATGGAACTTTCGGATGTCGTCATCACGATGTTCGAAGGAACGACTGTGGCGGAGCGATCCCGAGCGGAAGTGACAATGGAGAACCTGTCTGCAGACATCACGCTCAGCAGGCGCGACCGCGTGAGCGAGCACCGGGTCCACGAGGCGTAGGGAGATAGGCGTGAGCACTCTTCAAGCAGTAGTCCGCGCGCCGCAGCGACGACTTGGAGCCAGCGAGATCGCTGGGTACGCGCTGATGGTCATGATCGTCGCGGCCTTTGTCTATCTGGCAGTCAGCACGAGCGGCTATCTGACAGCTGCAAACCTCCGATCCGTGCTGGATCAGAGCGCATTTGTTGGCGTGTTCGCAGTCGCCACGGCGCTGATCATGATCAGCGGCAATCTCTTCTCGCTGTCGATCGCTGCGACCGGCGCGGTGACTGCCTCGGAGGTGCTTTACCTGCTGCCGAACGGCGGGGCGATCGCGATCATCGTGACGCTCGCCAGCGCAGTAGTGATGCTCGGTATCCAGGGTCTCCTGGTCGGCGGCGTGGGCGCCAACCCGATCATCGTGTCGATCGCTGCTGGTGGCCTCCAGGAAGGCGTGTTCCTGTGGCTCAGCCAAGGGGCCACGATCGAGCCGCCGATGGGCAACACCTCTCTGGCGTTCATCGAGAATCTGGTGCACGTACCCCTGATCGGTGACCTGCCCGTCGCCTGCTTCGTGCTCCTCGGGCTGGTCATCGTCATCGAGGTTGTCCTGCGGAGAACCAGCTTCGGGAAGTCGCTGTACCTCGTCGGGGAGAACCGTCGCGCAGCACATGCTGCCGGACTTCCGACCGGGTGGATCATCGTTGGGGCGTTTGCCCTCGCAGGACTATGCCTCGGAATCGCCGGCGTCGAGGTCGGCGGTTTCAACGGGAGCGGATCGCTGTTGGATGAGAGCACCTACACCTACGACGGGATCGCGGCCGCCGTGGTCGGCGGGATTGCGATCACGGGTGGTAGAGGCTCTGCGTGGCAGGCGCTCGTTGGCGCGATCTTCATTCAGGCGGTTTCCGACTTGGTGGTGTTACGCGGGTACAACGAGGGCTGGCAACTGCTCGCAAAGGGGATCGTCGTGTTTGCTGTCGTAATCCTGATCCGTCTGATTCGTGGGAGGTCAGCATCATGAGCGCCATCCTGCGTTACCGGCGCGACGCTTTGCGGCCGTTTGCGCTGCTCGTTATCCTTGCGATCCTGTTCGCGCTGCTCCCGGTGTTCGACAGCGCTGCCAGAGTCGGGACCGTCAACGTCAGTGACATTCTCAACACGCTGGCGACGCTTGGCCTCGTGACGCTCGCGCTAGGTCTCAGCATGATCGCCGGTGAGTTCGACCTGTCGGTCTCCTCCACTTACCTGCTTGGATCGATCCTGGCTGTGAAGACAGGCGTCGGTTCACCTCTGGTTGGCGTTCTGGTGGCGATGGGCGCCGGCCTTGTGATTGGTCTGATCCAGGGACTGGTGGTCTCCAGGCTCGGCATCAACTCGATAGCGGTCACACTGGGTGGCTTCATCACCGTCCTCGGACTCGTCTACGTGATCAGCAACAACCAGACGCTCTCCTATCCCAATCAGGGTGTCAGCACGGCGCTGACCAACCCGATCGCCAGCGTGTTCTCGGTGCAGGTCTTCGTCGCGATTGGCGTATTCGTGCTGGTTGCCCTGATCCTCATGGCCACGGCGCTTGGCCGTAACCTGAGAGCAATCGGCAGTGATCGCAAGAGCGCCCGTGTCGTGGGACTCAGGATTCCGCTGATCGTCACCGCGGTCTTCGCAACGTCGGCAGTTCTCTGCACACTGTCCGGTGCTCTGCAGGGCTACAGCCTGCAGTACGCGGCCCCGACGCAAACGGTCAGTCCATTGATCTTTGCAACTACAGCCGCGCTCTTGGGCGGCGTGCCCCTTTCCGGTGGAAGGGGAAACCCGATTTCAATTGCTGCCGGTGCATTATCGCTGGGGATCGTGACGGAGGCGATCCCGGTGCTGCATTCGGCGAACTACGTGAACTCGCTCCTGCCGGCGGTGCTGTTACTGATTGTCACCATCGTTGACGCCCCGGACGTGCTGCGCTGGTGGCGAGTGCAGCGGGCTCGTCGTGGCACCGTCATGGGGTTGCGAAGGGCGACGCAGCCCCGCCAGCAGGCGACCGATGAAAGTTAGGAGAAAGTGATGCGTCTGGAAGGGAAAGTAGCCCTGGTAACCGGAGGTAACCGGGGAATCGGCGAGGCGATCGTTCGTCTCTTCGCGAAGGAGGGCGCCAGCGTCGTGTTCGCTGCGCGCAGAGCCGTGCTTGGCGAGCAGATGGAGCAGAGCCTGATCGATGAGGGCTACCCGGCCCATTTCTTCGCCGCAGACGTCCGAGATGAGGAAAGCGTCGAGGGCCTGGTGCGCAACACCGTTGCCACGTACGGGAAGATCGACATCGTCGTCAACTGCGCCGGGATCGCCCCTGCCTCTACGGTCGAGTCCATGGATGTGGAGACCTGGGACAATCTGATGGCGACGAACGTTCGCAGCATGTTCCTGGTGTGCAAGCACGCCATCCCGGAACTCCGAAAGACGCGGGGCTGCATCATCAACTTTGGCTCCACGTTTGCCATGGTTGGCGCCGCCGGTTCAGCCGGGTACGCGCTGACCAAGGCTGCGGCGGTCAACTTCTCGAAGTCTTTGGCGCTCGAGCTCGCCGGTGATGGGATCAGGGTGAACGCGCTGTGTCCAGGCGGCACCGACACCGAGTTCCTTCGCGACTGGCTCGCGTCCTCCGGGGACGCAAAGGCTGCGGAACAGTGGCTCCTGGATCGCCACCCGTTGGGGCGTCTCGGTACACCTGAGGACCAGGCAAAGGCCGCGCTCTTCCTTGCCAGCGACGACGCGTCGTTCGTGACCGGTCACGCACTACTCGTCGACGGTGGCTACACCGCACAATGAGCGGCCTCGAAGGCGCCACGAGCGCCGAGCGCGGTCCCGAAGCTCCTCGGTCGCAGCTGACCGTCGGAGTTGTCGGGCTCGGTCGGATGGGCGGGCCGATCGCGAGGAATCTCGTGGATGCTGGGTTCGCGGTTATCGGCTTCGACCTTGATGGTGAACGTGTCCGTGAACTCGAGATGAGCGGCGGCGCCGGGGCTGATACACCCGGCGACGTTGCGCAGGCCGAGATCGTGATCACGTCGCTGCCCTCCGAGCGTGCCTTGGCGGATGTCCTGCATCATCTGGCCGAGCGGGCCCGATCCGGCCAGGTTGTCATCGAGGCGAGCACGTTGTCGGTGGCTGCGAAGCAGCGAGCGAGGGCAGCTGTGGCTCCTGCGGGTGCGGTCCTGATCGACTGCCCCCTGAGTGGCACCGGGCATCAGGCGCTGCACCGTGATCTCGTTGTCCTCGCCAGCGGCGATGAAGCGGCCGTCCGCCGGTGTGCTCCTGTGTTCGAAGGCTTTGCCAGGGCCCACCACTATCTGGGGGGGTTCGGTGCCGGCACCCGCATGAAGTTCGTCGCGAATCTACTCGTCGCGATTCATAACGTCGCCGCATCGGAGGCGCTCGTTCTGGCGAAGGCCGCCGGCCTCGATCAGGAGTTGGCGCTCAGGGTGCTCTGCGACAGCGCAGGAAGTTCACGGATGCTCGAGGTGCGAGGTCCCAGCATGCTCGCGGGACGCTACGAATCAGGGGTCAGTCACCGGGTGTTTCAGAAGGACCTTGGCTTGATCCGCGAGTTCGCAGCAGAGCACTCGGTGCCAACGCCACTGTTCGCGGCGAGTTCGGAGTTGCACCTGGCGGCGATGGCCTCGGGTCTTGCGGAACTCGACACAGCATCTGTCTACGAGGTCCTGAAGACCCTCGCCGGTGGCTTTCACCTTACCACTGCGGAGGGGGCTGACGAAGGTGAGTGACTCCCGGCCGCTGCATGGTCTGCGTGTGCTGGCAGTTGAGCAGTTCGGGGCTGGACCGTGGGCCACGATGCAGCTGGCGGACCTCGGTGCGGATGTCATCAAGGTTGAAGATCCGCGCTCCAAAGGCGACGTCGGTCGGTACGTGCCACCACACCAGAGTGATGACACGTCACTGTTCTTCGAGGCGTTCAACCGTGGCAAGCGCTCGATCACGCTCGATCTGCGGCTCGCCGGCGCGAGGCCTGTACTCGAGGACCTGGTTCGTGAGTCTGACTGCGTATTCGGGAATCTCCGTGGCAGCAGCTTTGTTCGCCTCAGGCTCCGCTACCGCGACCTAGCCCATGTGAACTCGCGGATCGTCTGCTGCTGCCTTTCAGGCTTCGGGATGAGCGGCCCCCGCGCGGGCGAGGGGGCCTATGACCACGTCGTACAAGCGCTCAGCGGCTGGATGAGCCTGACGGGAGAGCCAGACAACCCGCCGCTGCGCTCGGGGGTATCGCTGGCGGACTTCTCCGCCGGCTACGCAGCTGCGGCCGCGATCCTCGCCGGGGTCTTGCAGGCCCGCACCACGGGTCAGGGATGCGACTGCGACCTCGCCCTATACGAGGTGGCACTCGCCCAGCTCAACTATATGGCCACCTGGTTCCTGTCACGCGGGGACAAGCCGGTTCGGCAGACCCGCTCCGCGCATCCATCCATCACCCCGTTTCAGGTCTACCCAGCGGCTGATGGATGGCTTGTCGTCGCCGCGCCCAAACAGAACTTGTGGTTCGCCTTCGTTGGTGCCATCGACATGTCCGAGCTCGGGCGGGATCCCCGCTTCCTTGATTTTGCCCAGCGATTGGAGCATCGGGCGGAGCTCAACCACCTGATCGAGGCACGCCTGGGTACGCAGCCAGTCGCTGTCTGGATCGAGCGTCTCAACGCGGCTGGTGTCCCGTGCGCGCCGATCAACACCGTCGAGCAGGCGTTCGCGGATCCACAGGTCGCCGCACGCCAGGTGATCCAGCGCACCTCACATCCGCGACTCGGCGAGGTCGGGCACGTGGCCAGCGCGCTTCGGTTGCAGGAGCCCCTGGCCTCGCCGCCGCTTCCTGCCCCAGAACTTGGAGAGCACACGGATGAGGTGCTCGGTGAGCTTTGCGGGTACGACCCGAGCCGGATCGCGCACCTCAGACGGGCGGGAGTCCTGGGGCACGGGCATGCGTGATCGTGCCTTTGGGAAGACCGGCCGCAGGTGCGATGAAGGTGGGCTCTGGCGGGTCCTGATAGCCGAGCATGACCCGGAGATCGCCTCCGTCTACGGGAGAACGATTCTCACCACCCCCCGAATGGCCGTCGCCGGCACAGTGTCGCGTGGCGAGGACGCCCTCGCGTTCGTTCAGCATCGCGGCTGCGACCTGCTGCTGCTCGATCTGAGGCTGCCCGGAATGAGCGGACTGAGGTTGCTCCGAAATATTCGCGCCAGCGGAGGCGAAATCGACGTGATTGCACTGACGGCAACCCGCAACCGCACGATTGTCAGTGAGGTGATCAGGTATGGCGTCGTCGACTATCTCGTCAAGCCGTTCACGGTCGAGCGGCTGCGCAGAGCACTGGCGCTGTTCGTGAACCGCGCCGACGCACTACAGGCCGACCTGCTGGACCAAGCAGCCATAGACGTTGCTTGCGCCAGCGGGCGGGTGGACCCAGATTGGCTTCCCAAAGGGCTCTCGAGCGAGGGTGTGGAGCTCGTGAGGAGGACGTTGGCGCGCGGCGGGACGCCTCAGTCAGCTATTGACGTTGCCAATGCCGCCGGGCTCGCGCGCGGGACGGCACGGCGATACCTCGAGTACCTGGTGTCCATCGGCGAGGCCACCGTTGCTGCACCGCCACGAGGCCCCGGCCGCCCGCGAAAGCTCTATCGCTCCGCGTCGGGGGTCGTGCCCCGCGTCCAAAGCGTCTCAGCTGCTCAGTTGCGCGTCCCCGCGCTGCGCACGACCAGGAGTCCACCGGGCGCGCCCGGAGTTGCCCGGCCGGGTGCTGCCGAGGTATCGGTCACGTGACCGGACCAAATCTCTGGCGACTGACAGAGCAGCCATAACTTGAATCGTTGGGTGACACCACCACGAGCGGTCGCATACAGGCGTGTCGCAGCCAGTCCGTCAAGTTCAGCAACCAACCGAGAGGTTAAAAAATGAGTGAACAGAGAAAATGGGAGAAGGATGGGCGCTTCTTCACGAGCCCATGGAACTGGATGGACAGCGCTCGCGAGGGGCTAGCGTTTCCGTCGACGGTGAAGTTCCATGACGTCACACTGCGAGACGGTGAGCAGCAGGCGGGTGTCGCCTTCAGTGAGGAGGACAAGCTCGCGATAGCACGTCGCCTGGATGCGGCGGGCGTCCACCGGATCGAGGCTGGGATGCCGATCGTTTCGCCCGCCGACCAGGCTGCGGTCGAGCGGATCGTGGCAGAGGGACTGAATGCTGAGATCTTCGCGTTCGCTCGCTGCATGGTCGCCGACGTGGAAAAGGCTGCTGAGGCAGGCGTGAAGGGCGTCGTCGTTGAGATTCCCTCGTCAGGGCATATCATCGATCGTGGATACGGCTGGCCGCTCGACCGCGCGATCTCAGCTTCGGTCGAGGCGACCCTCGCGGCCAAGGAAGCCGGTCTGTACACGGTCTTCTTCACGATCGACTCGTCGAGGGCCGAGCTTGATTGGTATCTCGACCTGGTGGCCGAGGTTGCCACCAACGGCCACATGGATGCGTTGGCGTTGGTCGATACCTTCGGCGTGGTTGCCCCGCAGGCAATCCCAGAGTGGGTTCGGAAGGTACGCGAGCGGCTCCCGGACAAGCCACTCGAGGCGCATTTTCACGACGACTTCGGGCTGGCGGTCGCCAACACCATCTCCGCGCTCAGCTGTGGCGTCGAGGTGGTGCACTCCACGGTCACGGGGATCGGCGAACGCGCCGGCAACACGCCGATGGAGGAACTCGCGCTCGCCCTGGAGATGCTCTACGGCCTCGAGCAACCTCTGAACACGGAAGCGTTCTACGGTCTGTCTCGGCTAGTTCGCGAGCGGGCAGGTCACAACGTGCCCACCAACCGGGCCGTTGTCGGTGACCGGCTGTTCCAGGTGGAGTCAGGGATCATCGCCGGCTGGTTGCAGCGCTGCGTTGATCAGTATCCGACCGAGGTCTTCCCGTATCACTGGGGCGTTGTCGGTCAGCCGCGTGCCCATGTCGTGTATGGAAAGGGGAGCGGCATCGCCTCCGTCGACATGGCGGTCGAGGCACTGGCCGTGGAAACCACCGAGGACGAGCGTCGCGCGCTGCTGACCGAGATCAAGAGCCGCGGGCTCGACCTGAAGACGCTGATCTCGATCGAAGAGGTCAAGGAGTTGCTCGACCAGTTGCGGAGCTGAAAGCGGCCGCGACCTCAAGTCCGGGACGCCTTCAGGCTCGTAAGGTCGACGAGCTCGTGTCCGCTCAGATCGCGGAGCTTGACCTGACGCGCACCAGTGGCGAGCTGCATGACGGCATCGCCGTCATGCAGCTCGGGGGCATGACCATTCCTGCAGAGCCGTTGATCTGGCCCCGGGCGGCGCTGTTGGACGCGGCGGATGGCTCATGGAGACGATCCAGGTTTCCATGGCCGGACTCTCACTGACCCGTACTTCCTGATCGAGCGGAGGCTGCTCGGCAAGTGGCCAGAGTGCGGCTGGGGTCAACTCAAATACGACGAAAGCGAAGAGGCTTGGAAGCCATGAGTAACAAGGTTCTGTTGACCGATCGACCGTTCGGAAGCGATGAAATCGAGCGCAGTACCCTCGCAAGTGCAGGTCTTGAGCTGGTCAGGGCACCGGAGTCTGATCCGGCCACGCTCACGGCGCTTGCGGCCGATGTGGCAGGGATGCTGGTCTGCTATGCGAAAGTTGGCGAAGAGGTCATTCGGTCTGCTGCTGAGGCAGGATGCCGGGTGATTGCTCGGTACGGAATCGGCTACGACAACATCGACGTCGACGCAGCAACACGGTTTGGGATTGTCGTCACAAACGTGCCCGACTACTGCATTGGCGAAGTCGCCGATCACACGTTCGCGCTGCTGCTCGCGCTCGCACGGGGTGTGGTCGCGGCGGCCAACGACGTTCGGCACGGCGGCTGGGAGGTCCCCAGCGCGGGAATCAAACGGCTCCAGGCTAGTCGGCTGGCGCTGATCGGCATCGGCCGGATTGGAAGCGGCGTGGCTGATCGGGCGCTTGCGTTTGGCATGGATGTCGTGGCCCACGACCCCTACGTTGCGGACTGGGATCCTCGCCTCGAGCGCGCGAGCACGGTTGAGGCGGCGCTGGAGGGAGCCGATTTCGTATCGCTTCACGCCCCGCTGACTGCTGAGAACCACCACCTGATCGGCAGGACCGAGCTGGCTCTCCCCAGCGACGGGGCTGTGTTGGTCAACACCTCGCGTGGCGGATTGGTCGATTTGGATGCCGTTGTGGAGGCACTCAACAGCGGCGCGCTCGGCGGCGTCGGGCTCGACGTGACCGAGATTGAGCCGCTACCCGCCGATCATCCGCTCCGCACCCATCCCAAGGCGGTTATCACCCCACATATGTCGTTCTACTCAGCCGAGGCGCAGGATGAACTTCAGCTGCGTGCTGTGGAGTCGGTTGTCGATGTCATCGCGGGAAGGCAGCCGCGCAACCCGGTGAACGCGGATGCGCTCTTCGGTGGACGATGATGCCAATCGACGGACGGACGATTCCTACCTACCCTGACCTTGCAGGTAAAGTCGCTGTGGTCACCGGTGGTTCGAGCGGGATCGGCGCCGACTGCTGTCGTCTGCTGGTCGCCAATGGCGTGAGGGTTGCTGTCAACGCACGCTCCAAGCCAAGGCTGGATGCATTCGTTGAGGAACTGACCGAAGCCGGTGGTGTGGTGATCGGGGTGGCGGGAGATTGTACGAGCGCCGATGATCTCGCTGCGCTGCGAGAGGAGGTCGAGGCGTCACTCGGCCCGGTCGACATTCTGCTCCCATACGCTGGAGGCTTCTCGTCCTTCACCTCGATCTTGGACCTTGGCGAGGACGAGTGGCGCGAGGTCCTGGACGCGAATCTGACGGCCACGTTTCTAACGGTAAAGGCGTTTCTCGGCACGATGATCGAGCGGCGCAGCGGCATCATCGTGACGATGGCCTCCAACGGAGGGCGGCTGCTTGACAAGTTGCTCACCTCCCCGTATGCAGCTGCCAAGGCAGGCGTCATCCAGTTCACGCGGCATATAGCGCTGGAACTGGGTCAATACGGAATTCGCGTGAATTCGATCGCTCCGGCAACTGTCATGTCGGAGCGGATTGCGCGGATCATGGATGAGGACGCGATAGCCCGCACTGCGGCAATGTCGCCGCTTGGGCGCATGGGCACAACCGTCGACTGTGCGCTGGCGACACTGTTTCTGGTGTCTGATTCGGCCTCGTGGCTGACCGGGGTGACGCTCGATATTGCTGGCGGGCGCGTCATGCTCTAGCCCATTGGGTCGAGCGCGGGAGGATTGGTGAAACCGCCTCATTCATAGCCGTGCGTGTCAGTTTGGGACCCATCTCGTCCGAGTGGACGCTGAGGAGCCGGTGCTCATCGAGCGCGGATCGGAGGCGGCCAGGAAGTGGGGTCCAGAGTGGAGTTGTTTGAGCAGATCAGGCGGGATCGTGACCGGGATGGGCTTGACCGGACCCCGTTCATCGGTCCACCTGCTGTGAGAGCTGGTGGTTGGGTGGTTCCTGCAGGGTAAGGGTTGCGCCTGCGTCGAACGGAAGACGGCCGTAGGCCGGCTTGTAGTTCGGCGCTGGCGCGCGCGGCCTGATGGGCGGCCCTCCAGCCCTCTGAGAACGCGATCGGGGCCATCATGCCGAGGCTGCGGTGCGGCATCGAGCGGTTGTAGTCCTGGCGGTAGTCCTCGACGAGCACTTTGGCCTCCGCGAGGCAGGAGAAGCTCTCGACGGCCAGCAGCTCGTCGCGGGCCTCTCATGAACGGCTGACGGCCTTTCGGAGGCAGAGCCGCCTGGCGTGGACGCTCTGTCGGCCTGTCGAGAGCCGACGCCCCGGGGTGGGCTCCGCGCCGCTGGGGGTAAATGCTTCAGCGCCCGTTGAGCCGGTTGTTGATCTCGAAGAGAGTGTCACGCGTTACCTCGATTCAGAGCCGTTCAAGGCTAGGCCGAAGTTCCCCCTGTAGCCAGCCGTGGTAGGTGCCGGGATCCCTGTGTTGATGGGGGAATCCCGGTTTTTTGTGTCGTTGGTGTGTACCCACGACTATCTGTCTGGTGGGTGCGGTATGGTGCGGTTATGGGAA
>DAIDJO010000091.1 GCA_027451345.1 Solirubrobacterales bacterium | reverse complement strand
GGCACGCCCCGCAGCTCGGTCGGGCCGTGCAGATCCGCTGGCCGAACTCCATCAGCGCCTGGCCCGAGCGCCAGGGCTCGGCCGTGATCTCGAGCCCGTCGGGGAACCGGCGGGCGAGCACCCGGTTGACGTTCGTGTCGCGCGGCAGGACCGGCTGCTCGTGCGCGAAGCAGCGGATCGCCGCCGCCACGTACGGGCCGACGCCCGGCAGCGTCTCGAGCTCCTGGGGCCAGCCCTCGTCCGCGACGATCCGGGCCGAGGCGTGCAGGTCCCGCGCACGGCGCGGGTACCCTAGCCCCTGCCATTGGACGAGCACGTCACCGAGGCTCGCCGCCGCCAGCGCCTGCACCGTCGGCCAGCGGGCCATCCACGCCTCCCAGGCGGCGATCGCGCGCGGCAGCTGCGTCTGGACCGACATCACCTCGGCGACCCAGACCGCGTACGGGTCCCGGGTGGCCCGCCACGGCACCTCCCGGCGGTTGGCCTCCCACCAGTCGAGGATCGGCGCGAGCACGGGCCGTCAGTCGGTGAGCGCGCGGTACAGCTGGTTGGCGCTCGTGCCCGTGAGGCCGGCCACGACGTGCGCGGCGACCCGCGGTCTGGCGCCGGACTCCACGAGCGTGCGGACGGCCTCGAGCGCCGGGCCGAGGTCCCGGTCCGCCGCGGCGGGCGCGGGCCCGACGACGAGCACGACCTCGCCGCGGGGAGGCTCCCTGGCGTAGCGGTCGGCCAGCTCGTCGGCGCGGCCGCGGACCACCTCCTCGTGAACCTTCGTGAGCTCGCGGCAGACCGCGACCGGGCGCTCCGGATCGAGGGCGGCCAGCACGCCGAGCGAGTCGGCGACCCGGCGAGGGGACTCGAAGGCGACGAGGGTCTCCCGTCCGGCGAAGGCGGCCTCGAGCTCACCCCGTTTGCGGGGCAGGAAGCCCGCGAAGCGCCAGTGGTCGGAGGGCAGGGCCGAGGCCACGAGCGCGGCGAGCGCGGCGGACGGCCCGGGGAGCACCTCGACCTCGAGCCCGGCGGCGACGCAGGCGCGCACGAGCACGAAGCCGGGATCGGAGACGAGCGGTGTGCCGGCGTCGGAGACGAGCGCGACGACCTCCCCGTTGTGCATCCGCTTCACGAGCTCGGCGGCGCGCGCCCGCTCGTTCTGCTCGTAGTAGCTGACGAGCTTGCCCGAGACCCCGTAGTTGCGCAGCAGCGTGCCGGTGCGGCGCGTGTCCTCGCAGGCGATCACGTCGGCGGCCCGCAGTGCCGCGAGCACCCGCAGGGTGATGTCCTCGACGTTGCCGATCGGGGTCGGGCAGACGATCAGCTTCCCGGGCGCCATCAGCGCTCCACTCGCCGGAGGGCGAGGCCGTCGAGCGCGAGCGCCGCGGCGCCGACCATCCCGGCCTCGTGGCCGAACTCGGCGGCGACGATCCGCACGACGTCCCGGGAGGGCGGGAGCGCCCGTCGGCGCATCTCCGCGCGCGCCGGCTCGAGGAGCATCTCCCCCGCCCCCATCACGCCGCCGCCGACCACCACCATCTCCGGGTTGAAGATGTTCACGAAGCTGGCGACGGCGACCCCGAGCCGTTCCCCGATCAGCCGGATGACCGCCCGCGCCGCCGGGTCGCCGTCGTGGGCGAGCTCGGTGACGAGTGGGCCGTCGAGCTCGCGGCCGGCGGCGAGCGCGCGCCCGAGCGACGTGTCGGGCTGCCGGGCCGCGATCACGCGGGCCTCGCGGGCCAGGGCGGTGCCGGAGGCCATCGCCTCGAAGCAGCCGTGGTTGGGGCAGTTGCCCTGGCAACGGGGCCCGTTGAGGTCGATCACCATGTGCCCGAGCTCCGCACCGGACCCGATCCAGCCGCGGTACAGCTCCCCGTTGAGGATGAGGCCGCCGGCGATGCCGGTGCCGAGGCCGATCAGCACCATGTGGTCGACCCCGACGGCCGCCCCCGCGCGATGCTCGGCCAGGGCCGCGACGTTGCCGTCGTTGTCCACGAACACGGGCAGGTCGAAGCGCTCGGCCATCAGCGCCCCGAAGCGGACGTCCGTCAGCGGGAGGTTGACGGCCACGACCGAGGTGCCGGTGCGCCGGTCGATCAGCGACGGGATGCCGAAGCCGACCGCGCCGATCTCGCCGTGGGAGGTGTTAACGAGTTCTTGAACAGCGGCGGCAATAGTGTCGAGCAGAGCAGGGGTGTCCTGGCCCCGCATCGAACGTTGTAGACGCTGGTGAATCTGCAGGCGCTCGTCCACCACGCCCGCCGCCAGTTTCGTTCCGCCAATGTCGACGCCGATGACCAACCGCGAGGGCATCCCGCCACTATAAGCAGCCGGCCTCAGGATTCCGGCCCATCGAACGCATGTCAGATTTCCCCCCCGACGACGAGTACCCGCGGCCCCGCCGGCCGCGCCAGGTCAACCCGCGTGGAAGCGGGAGCGCCGGACCGCGCGGCAGCGGATCGACCTACGCCGGGCGCAGCGGGCGCACCGCGCCGGAGCGCCCGTACAACGTGTACCGCTCGACGCCCCGCAGCCTGGGCGCCCGCCTGCGGGCCGAGAGCGACGTCGACCTCGGCGCGCGCGCCGCGGAGCGCTCGCGCCGGCAGCCGGCCCGCCCCCCTCGACGTGACGAGTTCCTCGGTGACCTCGGGCGTGGCGGCTCGGGAGGGCGTCCGCCCCGGCGCGGCTGGCGGCGGATCCCGGGGTTCGGCCCCGCGCTGCGACCGCTCTGGCACCCGCTGCGGCTGCTGAAGTACGCCGTTCTGCTCGGCGTCTTCTGGGTCGTGCTCTCCGCCGTGCTCTTCGTCATGAGCGCCGCGGGCGGCAACCTGCCCGGCGGCAGCGCCACGCGGGCGGCGCTCACCAGTGGCGGCCCGATGCTGTTCACGCCCAACAACATCCTGGTGGTCGGGCTCGATGTGCGCCCCCGCACCGGGTACAGCTCCCACGAGGCGGGCGCCAATTACAACGAGCGGGTCGCGGCGACCGACACCCTGATGATCTGGCACGTCGGGGGCGGGGTCTCGCGCAAGCTCTCGGTCCCGCGCGACACGCTCGTCAACATCCCGGGCTGCGGCATGGCGAAGATCAACGCCGCCTGGGCGTGCGGCGGGCCGGCGGAGACGATCCACGTCGTCGAGGCGCTCACCGGGGTCAAGATCAACCACATGATCGTGGTGAGCCTCGGCAACTTCATCAAGTTCATCGACGACATCGGCGGCGTCACCGTGCGCACGCCGCGCATCTGCTCGAACATCTCGCACGGCACCTATGTGCTCAACCTCGCCCCCGGCCTGCACCATCTCACCGGCGTGCAGGCGATCACGCTCGCTCGGACGCGGGACAACTCCTGCAACCTCGCCTACAACGACTTCAACCGCGAGGAGGAGCAGCAGCAGATCATGAGCGGGATCAAGTCCCAGCTCTTCTCGCTGCACGCCTTCCTGCATCTGCCGTGGGCCGCCTCCGACGCGCCGAAGGCGATCCAGACCGCCATGGGCCCGCTGTCGCTGCTGCAGCTCTTCGTCTCGGCCGAGATCGGCGGCTCGTCCAAGCCGGTCACCCTCGGCGGCGGGTTCGGGACCTACAACGGCCAGGACGTCGTGATCAACAACCGCGCGACGACGCAGCGGCTGGTCCAGCAGCTCCTGCACGGCTGAGGCGGATCGCGGAGACGGGCAGGCTCTGACCGCGCCAATCGGGGCGCGGTCAGAGGGGAACTGGTCAGGAGGCGGCTCGGCCGATCAGGCCGCGGCCGCTTTGCTCTCGGACGAGGAGGACGACGTGGTGTCGGACTTCGAGCTCTTGCTCTCCGTGGAGGAGCCGCCGTCGGAGCCACCGGAGGACTCCTTGTTCTCCTTGGCCTCCCGTGCGCGGCGCCTGGTGCCGTAATCGGTGTTGTAGAACCCCGATCCCTTGAAATGGACCGAGACCGGGTGCAGCACCTTCTGCACCGGTGCGCCACACACCTGGCACTCGGTCAACGGGTCATCGCTGAAGCTCTGCATCACCTCGAACACGTGGCCCTTCTTGCACTTGTATTCGTAGATCGGCATCGGTCTCAACTATAGCTTTCCGGGCGGAGGTCATTTTGGCACTCTCCTCGGCAGAGTGCCAACGCCGCGGGCGGCATGGGGCTCCCCGGGTGGCGCCGCTAGCATGCGGCGCCTATGGCGGATGACGTGGTGACGATGGAGAAGATCGTCTCGCTGTGCAAGCGGCGGGGCTTCATCCTGCCCTCGAGCGAGATCTACGGGGGCATCGGCTCGAGCTACGACTACGGCCACTACGGGGTCCTGCTCAAGAACAACGTCAAGGGCCAGTGGTGGCGCTCGCTGCTGCAGGAGCGCGATGACGTGGTGGCGCTCGACTCGGCGATCATCCAGCACCCGCGCACCTGGGAGGCGAGCGGCCACATCGGGGGCTTCACCGACCCGCTGGTCGACTGCCGCACCTGCAAGCTGCGGTTCCGCGCCGACAAGCTCGAGGACGCCCGGTGCGGGCGCAAGCCGTCCCTGCGCCCGGGCGAGGGCCCGGACTGCGACCTCACCGAGGCGCGCAACTTCAACCTGATGTTCCAGACGACCGTCGGCCCGGTGCAGGAGGAGGGCTCGGTCGTCTACCTGCGGCCCGAGACGGCGCAGGGCATCTTCCTGAACTTCAAGCAGTACCTCCAGTTCTCGCGCAAGAAGCCGCCGTTCGGCATCGCCCAGGTCGGCAAGAGCTTCCGCAACGAGATCACCCCCGGCAACTTCATCTTCCGGATGCGCGAGTTCGAGCAGATGGAGATGGAGTTCTTCGTACCGCCGGCCGAGGCCGACCGCTGGTACGAGTACTGGAAGCGGGCGCGCTACGACTGGTACGTGCGGCTCGGCATCCGCGAGGACCATCTGCGGCTGCGGGCGCACGATCCCGACGAGCTGTCGCACTACTCGAGCGGCACCAGTGACGTCGAATACCTCTACCCGATCGGCTGGCAGGAGCTCGAGGGCATCGCCAACCGCGGCAACTTCGACCTCACCCAGCACGCCGAGTTCTCCCGACAGAACCTGGAGTACGTCGACACCGCCTCCGGGGAGCGCTACCTGCCGTACGTGATCGAGCCCGCCGCCGGCGCGGACCGGGCGACCCTCGCCTTCCTCTGCGACGCCTACGACGAGGACGAGATCGAGGGCGAGACGCGCACGGTCCTGCGGTTGCACCCGCTGCTCGCACCGGTGAAGGCCGCCGTGCTGCCGCTGGTGAAGAAGGACGGGCAACCGGAGGTCGCGCTGGAGATCGTCGGGCGGCTGCGCGAACGGATGCAGGTGGAGTACGACGAGGGCGGCGCGATCGGCCGCCGGTACCGCCGCCAGGACGAGATCGGGACCCCGTGGTCGATCACCGTCGACCATCGGACGCTCGAGGACCGGACCGTGACGGTGCGCGACCGCGACAGCCTCGAGCAGGAGCGGGTCGCGATCGACGCGCTCGCCGACGAGCTCGAGCGGCGCCTGCGGGCGCCGTGGCGCTCACCGAAGCTCGACGCCTGAGCCCGGCGGCGCGGCCGGAGCCGAGGCTCCGGCCGCCGTGCCCGCGGGGGACTACCAGCCGCCGCTCGAGCTCCCGCCGGACGAGCTCCCACCCGACGAGGTGGAGCGGCTCTTCGCCATCGGCGCGCCACCGGCCCCGATGACCTCCCACACGCCGCCGAAGCTCTTGACGCCCTCACCGAGGGCGGCGCCGCGGCTGTCCTGGGCGAAGGTGTAGAGCGGGTGACCGTTCAGCGTCACCTGGTTGACGCCGTTGTGGTGCCAGACGCCCACCTTGCCCTTGACCCCGGCCCCGAGCGCCGGCTTGCGCGACCGTGAGGTGACGGCCGGCCAGTAGGTGAGGCAGCCGCCCTTGCACAGCGGATGGTGGGGGCTGTCCCCGGTGAGGAGGTACACCGGCAGCCCCTTGGCCGTGACGATCAGGGGATGCGGCCGATTCGTCGTGCCGATCGCCACCTTCACCTTCGCGACCTTCAGCACCGCCGCGGAGGCGCGGTGCGCGGTCATGGCGGTGGCGCCCTGCGCCGTGATGCCGCCGACCGCGACCATGGCCAGGGCGGCGAGACTACGTGTCCTTCTCGACATCTGGATCCCCTTGTTGCTTGGATTGGCGTGGCCGGAACTGGGCCTGTTGCCAACAAGGACGCCGCCCGGGGCCGGATCCTTCCCAGGCCGGTGGAGGTCGCTCCTCGGCACTGCGCCAGAGCTCGAGCGTGCCTATGCTGGCGCCCGATCATGACCGAGGGCCACCAGCTCGATCCGGACTCGCTCGGCACGCATGTGGACCGCCTCTACCGGGCGGCGTGGAGCCTCACGGGCTCGCGCGAGGAGGCCGAGGACCTCGTCCAGGAGACGTTCGCGCGCGTGCTGGCCAAGCCCCGCTTCCTGCGGGGCGACGACGACCTCGGCTACCTGCTGCGCGTGCTCCGCAACACGTTCCTCAGTGGGCGCCGTGCCGCGGCACGGCGCCCCGCCACAGCGCCGCTCCCCGACGACCTGAGCGGGATCGAGGACCCCGCCGCCGCCCGACCCGAGGCGCGGATCGAGACGGCCGAGCTGTATGCGGCGATCGCCGCCCTACCCGAGCCGTTTCGGGATGCCCTGATCGCCGTCGACGTGGCCGGTCTCAGCTACCGCGAGGCGGCGGTGGCGCTGCGCGTGCGCGAGGCGACGCTCACCACGCGCGTGTACCGCGCCCGTCAGAGGCTCGCGGACGCGCTCGAGCTGTAGCCCGGGCGGCCGAGCGCCCGGCGGAAGCCGTGGAAGGCCAGGCGGGGGAGATCGGCCGCCGACATGCCGGGGCTGCCGGTGAGCAGGCAGGTGTGACCGGACTCGGTCCACACGACGGTCACGCGACCGTCGCGGCGCAGCGTCGTGACGTCCTGGCCGGTCCCCCGCGCCGTCGCACCGTCGGCGCCGGAGGGGGCCGGAAGCGCGGGCGCGGAGACGATCGAGTAGACGACCCAGTGGCGGGCGTGCGCGTAGTAGACGGTCGTGGCGCTGCGGTCACCGAGCCGGTCGGCGCGCCGACCGACCGCGCGCCACCCGCCGGCGGTCTGCCAGTTGGGGAAGTGCAGATCACCCACCCGGGCGGCGAGGAGCTTCCCCGGCTCCTGCGGGTCGCTGGCCGGCGCGGGCGCGGTCGGCGGTCGACTCGCCAGGGCGGCGGCCTGCGCGACCGATGGCGTGGCCCCGCCGCCGCCGAGGGCGAGCACGATCGCCGCCGCGCACAGGCCGGCGACCGGCAGCGCGAATCGGGCCAGAGCGAGCCCCGGCCGGCGCCGGGGGGC
>DAIDJO010000090.1 GCA_027451345.1 Solirubrobacterales bacterium | reverse complement strand
ATATGACAGAGGTATTGACGGTGCTCGAGCCCGCCAACGAGGGCGTGCTCGAGCAGATCCCGAGCGCCGGGGTCGAGGAGGTCGATGCGGCGGTCGCCCGCGCCCGCGCCGCCCTGCCCGCCTGGCGCGACCTCGCGCCGGGCGCTCGCGCGGCGCAGCTGCGCGCGCTCGCCGACACGGTGCAGGCGCACCTCGAGGAGCTCGCCCTGCTCGAGGCCCGCAACGCCGGCAAGCCGCTCGCCTCCGCGCGCGGCGAGATGGGGATGGTGGTCGACACCTTTCGCTACTACGCGGGGGTGCCCGAGCGGTTGATGGGCGACACCATCCCGGTGGCGGGCGGACAGGCCTTCACCGTCCGCGAGCCCCTCGGCGTCGTCGGCCTGATCGTGCCGTGGAACTTCCCGCTGACGATCGCGGCCTGGAAGCTCGGCCCGGCGCTCGCGGCGGGGAACACCGTGGTGCTCAAGCCGGCCGAGCTCACCCCGCTCACCGCACTGCGCTTCGAGCAGCTCGTGCTCGAGGCGGGCATCGCGCCGGGGGTGGTGAACGTCGTGGCCGGCTACGGGCCGGTGGCCGGGGCACGCCTCGTGGAGCACCCGGACGTGGCGAAGATCGCCTTCACCGGCTCGACCGCGGTCGGTCGGCAGATCGCCGCCGGCGCCGCGCAGACGATCAAGCGGGTGACCCTCGAGCTCGGCGGCAAGTCGGCGAACATCGTCTTCGCCGACGCCGACCTCGAGGCGGCCGCGGCAGCCGCGCCGTGGGCCGTGTTCGACAACGCGGGCCAGGACTGCTGCGCCCGCTCGCGCCTGCTCGTCGAGGCCTCGGCGCTCGACCGCTTCCTCGACCTGCTGCGGCCGCACGTCGAGGCCTTCCGGGCCGGCGACCCGCTCGATCCCGAGTCGATGATGGGGCCGCTCATCTCGGCCCGGCAGCGCGACCGGGTCGCCTCCTTCCTCGAGGACGACGGGGTCGAGGTGGCCTTCCGCGGCAGCGCGCCGGAGGGCCCCGGCTTCTGGTTCGCCCCGACGGTGCTCGCGCCGGTCGATCCGGGCGCCCGCGCGGTGCGCGAGGAGATCTTCGGCCCCGTGGTGGCGGTGATCCCCTTCCGCGACGAGGAGGAGGCGGTGCGGATCGCCAACGACACGATCTACGGCCTCTCTGGTTCCATCTGGACCCGTGACGGCGGACGCGCGCTGCACGTCGCGCGAGCGGTCGAGACCGGCGTGCTTTCGATCAACTCGAACTCGTCCGTGCGCGTGGGCACCCCCTTCGGGGGCTTCAAGCAGTCCGGGTACGGACGCGAGCTCGGGCCGCACGCCACCGACGCCTACACCGAAACGAAGACCATCTACTACGCAACGACATGAGCCACCGCCTACAAGACAAAGTCGCCGTGATCACCGGGGCCGCCGGAGGGATCGGCCTCGCCACCGCCCAGCTGTTCGAAGCCGAGGGCGCGCACGTCGTCGGCGTCGACCTCAAGGAGCACTCCGTCGGAGAGCTCGCCCTCCAGGTCGACATCACCGACGAGCAGGCCGTCATCGACATGTATCAGCAGACCCGGGACCGGTTCGGGACGATCGACGTCCTGTTCAACAACGCGGGCATCTCCCCGACCGACGACGACTCGATCCTCGTCACCGAGTACGACGCCTGGCAGCGGGTGCAGGACGCCAACCTCAAGAGCGTCTTCTTCTGCTGCAAGTACGGGATCAAGCACCTGCTCGAGACCGGTGGCGGCTCCGTCATCAACACGGCGTCGTTCGTGGCCGTGATGGGCGCGGCGACCTCCCAGATCTCCTACACCGCCTCCAAGGGCGGGGTGCTGGCGATGTCCCGCGAGCTCGGCGTCGAGTTCGCCCGCAGCGGCGTGCGGGTCAACGCCATCTGCCCCGGCCCGGTCGCCACGCCGCTGCTGATGGAGCTGTTCGCCAAGGATCCCGAGCGCGCGGCCCGGCGCCTCGTGCACGTGCCGATGGGGCGCTTCGGCGAGGCCGAGGAGATCGCCAAGGCGGTGCTCTTCCTGGCCAGCGACGACTCCTCGTTCATGACGGCCTCCTCGCTGCTCGTGGACGGCGGGATCAACGGGGCGTACACGACACCGTTGTGAGGCCGCCGCGGCGACCTCGGCGGGGTCGGCCGGCCGCCGCGGTGGCGGACACCCGCCCGCGCCGCGGTGGCGGACGCCCGCGCCGCGCGCCGTTCGGCGCACGCCGCTCCGAATGCTCGCCTAAGGTGTTGGGGACCGTGAAGAACGGTCCCCAACACCGCCTCTCCGGTCGCGTCCGCAGCGGCCGTGGGCGGCGAGGCAACCGTCTACCTCCATCTCCAGCATGACCGCCGTCACCCACCCGCGGACCTCACCCCCGTCGATCGAACTCTCCGCCGTTCGTGGCGGCCGCCAGTACGTGTGGCTGACGGGCCTCGCGCTGATTCTCGCCGCCGTGTCGCTGCTGTGGCCGTCCACCCCGAGCTATGACCCGTGGTCCTGGCTCATCTGGGGGCGCCAGATCCTGCACGGGCACCTCTGGATCGCGGGCGGTTCGAGCTGGAAGCCGCTGCCGGTGATCTTCACCACGGTGCTGGCCCTGTTCGGCTCGGCACAGCCCAACCTGTGGCTGGTCGTCGGCCGCGCCGGGGCGGTGCTGAGCGTGCTGATGTCCGCCAAGCTCGCCGCCCGCATCACCTGGAACCTGGCCGCGCACGCCCAACCCCGCGGCTGGGTCGCGGACCTCGGCCTCTGGCGGCGTGTCGTCGCGGCGGCCCCGGCGATCGGCGCGGCGGTGATCGCCCTGATCGGGACCGGGTTCATGCCCCGCTACCCGGTGCCGATGCTGCTCGGCTACTCCGAGGGCCTCGGGTTCGCGCTCACCCTCATCGCGGTCGAGCGTGCCTGGGACGGGCACCACCGGCAGGCGTTCGCCCTCGGCCTGCTGCCCTGCCTGGACCGACCGGAGCTCTGGATCGTCTGGGGCCTCTACGGGCTCTGGTTGATGTGGCGCGAGCGGGGTCGGATGATCCCGTTCGTCATCGGCCTCGGCGCGCTGATGCTCCTGCTCTGGGTGGTCCCCCAGCGGCTCGGCGGCGCCAAGGTGTCGGGCCTGATTGGTCACGCGACGAGCAACCACCTGCCGGGATCGGCCGTCAACAGCTCGTTTCCGTTCTGGCACGAGCTCTCCCTGGTCCTCTGGCCGCTCGCGCTCGAGCGCGTGGAGGCGGCGGCGCTGGCGATGATCCTGCTCGCCGGCGTCCTGGTGGTGCGCGACCGGCGGGCGGCCGGCGGCTGGCTCGCATCGATGCACCGGCACGGTCCGGCGGTGGTCGGCTCGCTCGCCGGCGCGGCGGGGTTCCTCTGGCTGATCGGGATCTCGATCGAGACGCAGATCGGCTTCGCCGGCAACCCGCGCTATGCCGTGCTCGGGGTGCTGCTCGTCTACGTCGGAGGCGCCTCCGCCTACGGCTGGGGGGCCGTCGGGGTGGCGAGGCTGGCCGGTGCCGCCTCCCGGCGGGTCCGCGGCCGCGGGGTTGCGACGGCCCCGTCGCTCGGGCTGGCCGGCGTGCTGATGATGCTCGTGTTCCTGTTCGTGCCGGGCTGGTTCGCCCACCGCCTGCCGAGCATCCAGGGGATTCGCTACGCCCTGCGCTACCAGGCGCAGCTGCGCGAGCAGGTCGCGGCGCTCGTGCGGACGGCGGGCGGGCCCCGGAAGGTCATGGCTTGCGGCAGCGTGATGACCAACAACTACCAGGTGACGCTCGTCGCCTGGTATCTGGACGTCCCGATTCCCTTCGTGCAGGCCCTGCCCCAGACCCAGAGCGGCCGCCCCGCGGTCGGGCCGAACGTCGTGTTCCAGGACGGCGCGGTGTCGGATACGCCCGGCAACATCCAGCCGAGGATGCGGCAGATGCGCGCCTGGGACGAGGGTTGGAACCGCCACAACCACACCCACTACCGGGTGATCCGGACCTACCCGGTCACCCTGTACACCAACTGCTCGCAGTACAGCGGGACGTAGGCAGTGCGCTCACCTCGACGCACCCGGGACGCCACCCGGCTGGGAGACCGCGAGCCGCCCAGCCGATCGACTACCCTGCCTGCCATATGTCCGCCGTGAAGGTCGCGGTGGCCTGTGGGCTCGCCGCGCTCCTCCTCAGCGCCTGCGGCATCGCGCCCAAGCCCCAGGCCGGCTCCGCACAACTGAGAACGCTCGCCGCCGCCGGCCGTCTGCACAAGCTCGTCGGGTTCCATGGGATCCTGGACGATCCCCGGGTCCCGCACGCCAAGTGCCTGCGCCGCGAGAAGGTGCGCTTCCATGAGTACCGCACGAAGAAGGACGACCTGCCCGCCATCCAGGTCGGGACCCTCCCGACCGGGCCGACGATCATCTTCTACCCCACCCCGGGCATCGCGCAGGGGCTGCAGATCATGGCCCGGGAGCAGGGCGCCGAGATCATCGGCAACGCGCTGCTCTACCCCAACGGCGCCTCGGGCACCGAGCTGACGAAGGTCGAGGACTGCACGGCCCAGGGCGTCTTCGGCTGAGCCTCCGATCATGTCGATCACCACCGAAACCACCGACTCGAGCCTCATCCGCGAATACCGCATTCGGCTGCCGCGCGTCCTGCGCGCGCTGCCCGAATGGGCCCGCGTCGGCGGGATCCTGCTGCTCCTCTGCGCCGCGGCGGTCTACATCCGCAGTCGCTACGTCGGCGGTCAGTTCTGGATGGACGAGGGGATCACGGTCGGCATCGCCTCGCATTCGCTGACCGCGATCCCGGGGATCATGCGCGTCGACGGGTCGCCCCCGCTCTTCTACTGGCTGCTGCACATCTGGATGTCGTGGGTGGGCGACAGCGAGGCGGCGACCCACTGGCTCCCGATCCTGTTCGCCACGCTGACAATCCCGGTCAGCTACTGGGGGACGCTCGGCATCGCGGGCAAGCGTGCGGCGCTCACCACGGCGACCGTCTTCGCCTTCAACGCGTTCCTGGACTACTACAGCCTCGAGACGCGCATGTACACGCTGATGACGCTGCTCGGCCTGCTCGGCACGATCGGGTTCATCCGCGGCTTCGTCCTGCGCGAGCGCCGGTTCGTCGTGCTCTTCTCCGTCGCCCAGGCGCTGATGTTCTACACGCACAACTGGTCGCTCTTCTTCGGCGCAGCCGCGTTCGTCGGGCTCGTGGTCCTCTACCGCTACGGCGGCGAGGAGATCCGGCAGAACCTGATCCGCGACACGCTGCTGGCCTACCTCGCCGCCGTGATCCTGTTCGCCCCGTGGATCCCGACCTTCATCTTCCAGGTGCTCCACACCGCCGCCCCGTGGGACTCCCGGCCGCGCTTCGGGGCGCCGATCCAGATCGCCACGGGCGTGATCGGCGCCGCATCGCTGACCGTCGTCATGGTGGTCGGCGCCGCCGTCGGCTATTCGCCGCTCTTCGCCCGGCCGCGGCGGATGACCCCGGAGGCGTGGGTCGCGGTGATGCTGATCTTCCTGGGCATCGGCACGCTCGTCGTCGCCTGGATCAGCTCGCAGGTCGTCACCCCGGCCTGGGTCGTGCGCTACTTCGCGCCCGCGATCCCCGCGATGCTGATGTTCCTGGCCATCGGCATCTCCCGCGCGGGCGTCGTCGGCGCGATCGCGATGATCTTCCTCGTGCTCTTCATGGCGCGACCGAGCGCCTTTGAGCCCTCGTACAAGAGCGACATGCAGGACATCGGCGGGGAGATGGCGCCGCTGCTGCACCGCGGCGACCTCGTCATCGTCGGGCAGCCGGAGTCGACGCCGCTGGCGTACTACTACCTGCCGGGCGGTCTGCGCTGGGCCAACACGATGGGCCCGCTCAAGCACCCGAGCTACATGAACTGGGTCAACGCGCTTCCCCGCTACAAGCGCGAGAACGTGCGCGCGACGCTGATGCCGATGCTGAACAGCCTGAAACCCGGGCAGCAGCTGCTCTACATCCGCCCCATGACCGAGGGGGCGCTCAACTGGAAGGCGCCCTGGACCTTTGAGATCAGGCGGCGGTCGGCACAATACGGTGCGATCATCCAGGCCGACAAGCAGCTCGTGCAGGTGGCGACGGCCCCCCACTACTATCGCGGAGCGTGCTGCGTCGCCGACTCAGCCGTCCTCTACAAGAAGGTTAGGTAAGTGCCTGAAACCCCGGACACTCCAGCGCCGGCGAACGCTCCCGCACGCGGGGCCGACATCACCGCCGAACGTCCCGTCGTCGTGCTCGGCGGTGGCCCAGCGGGCCTCACCGCAGCCTACCTGCTCGCCAAGCAGGACAAGCCCGTCGTGGTGCTCGAATCGACGGACATGCTCGGTGGCATCGCCCGGACCGAGGTGCGCGACGGCTACCGCTTCGACCTCGGCGGCCACCGCTTCTTCACCAAGGTGAAGGAGGTGGACGACCTCTGGCACGAGATCATGAAGGAGGAGTTCCTCAAGCGCCCGCGCCAGAGCCGGATCTACTGGAACGACAAGTTCCTCGAGTACCCGCTGCAGGGCATGGACGTGATCCGCAAGCTCGGCCCGTGGGAGCTGTCGCTCTGCATGGCGTCCTACCTCTGGGCGCAGATCAAGCCGAAGGGGCGCGAGGACACCTTCGAGGAGTGGGTCTCCAACCGCTTCGGCAAGCGGCTCTACAACCACTTCTTCAAGACCTACACCGAGAAGCTGTGGGGGGTCCCCACCAACGAGATCCGGGCCGAGTGGGCCGCCCAGCGCATCAAGGGCCTCTCGTTCTTCAGCGCGGCCCGCGCCGCCTTCTTCGGCAACAAGGGCAACAAGATCAAGTCGCTCATCTCCGAGTTCAACTATCCGCGCTTCGGCCCGGGCCAGATGTGGGAGCAGATGGCCAAGGACATCCAGGAGCACGGGGGCGACATCCGTCTGAACTCGCCGGTGACCCGCCTGGTGACCGACGGGCAGGGAACGGTGGTCCGGGTCGAGACGGCCGGTGAGACCCTGACCCCGTCGTATGTCATCTCGTCGCTGCCGCTGCGCACCACGGTGGGCATCGCCGAGCCGGAGGCGCCGGTCGAGGTGCGGGACGCGGCGCGCGGTCTGCGCTACCGCGAGTTCCTCACGGTGCTGCTGGTGATCGAGGACGAGGATCTGTTCCCCGACAACTGGATCTACATCCACCAGCCGGGCGTGCGCGTGCTGCGCATCCAGAACTTCAAGTCGTGGAGCCCGTACATGGTGCCGGAGGGTTCCACCGACGCCGCGATCGGCATGGAGTACTTCTGCTTCGAGGGCGACGAGCTCTGGGAGACACCGGACGATCAGCTCGTCCGCATGGCCAGTGCCGAGATCGAGAAGCTCCACCTGGCCAGGGCGGCCAAGGTCAAGTTCGGCTTCGTCGCGCGCGTCCACAAGGCGTATCCCATCTACGACGAGAAGTACGCCGAGCGGGTGGCCACGATCCGCCGCTGGCTTGAGTCGGACCTGACGAACCTCACGCAGGTGGGACGCAACGGCCTGCACCGCTACAACAACTCCGACCACTCGATGCTCACCGCGATGCGCGCCGTCGACAACATCCTGCTCGGCACTCACCACGACATCTGGTCGGTGAACGTCGAGAGCGTGTACCACGAGGAAGTGCACGACAGCGAGAACCCGTACGCGAATGACCCGGAGACCCCGGCGATGAACGCGCCGCTCGCGTCGGAGCATTAGTCCCGGTCCCAGACCCGCGCGGATCACATGCGTCGGCCCCTTGCGCTCTGGCTCATCGTCGCCTCGCTGGCGTGCGGTTGCACGGCCGGGGCGAGTGCTCCGGCGGCGCTGGCCGCCGGTTCCCCCGGGGTGACGGTGGGCAGCACGGCGCTCACGGCCACCACGCCGCTGAGTGGCGCGTCGAGCCCCGGGCAGCCGAGCTTCGGGGTCACGAGCGGCGGCGCGGCCACCACGCCGCAGATCCAGACGATCGTCCCCTCGACGACGACCTCGTCCACGACCGGCGGCCTGAGCACCCTTGACGCCGTGGTCATCGCGATCGTTGCGGTGCTGCTCCTCGGCGGGATCGCCTTCTGGATCTGGTACGACGCCCGGCATGCGGCGCGCAGCGCCGGGCAGGGGGGCGATCCGCTCTTCGGCCAGCGGGCCCACGCCGGCTCGAAGGCACCGCGACGACCGCGCAAGCACAAGCCGGCGGAGCGCCGGCGGCGCAAGCGCGGCCGGGCGCGCTGACGCGTCGCGGCACGCCGAGCCCGGCGGGGCCACCACCCGTCGCCCCGCCGGCTGCCCGTCGCCCCGCCGGCTGCCCGTCGTCCCGCTGGCCGACCGTCGTCCCGTCACCACCGTCCGCGGGATGGCGCGAGGCCACCTCTACCGTGAGCGGGCGGCCTGGTTGGGCCGCAGCTGGCCGATCACGGCATCCAGCAGCTGGTCCCACCGGCGGCCGAGCGCGTCGGCCACGGTGTCGATCCACCCCCGGAGCGGGGGCACCCAGAGCACCAGGGCGGCCAGCGCTCCGATGGCGGCCCCGCCAAGAACGTCCGTGGGGTAATGGAACCCGACGGCGACCCGTCCGACGTCGAGGATCACGGCGAACACCAGCGCGAAGATCCCCCAGCGCGTCCGCCCGCGCAGCAGCAGCGCGACGACGATCGCCATTGACGCCGTCGCGTGGTCGCTCGGGAAGCTCGCGTCGGCGCCGTGCTTGGCGAACAGATGCACCGCGTGGGGATGGGCGACGAACGGGCGCGGCCGGTCGTAGAACTTGGTGATGATCTTGCCGACGAGCAGGCCGAGCCCGGCACTCAGACCGGCTGCAGCGCCCGCGCGCCGCAGCGGCGCCCACCGCTCATGACGGGCGAAGGCACAGAGCAGGACGACGAGCAGCAGGTACAGCGCCTCCGCAGCCTGCACGTAGACCAGCACCGGGTCCTCGATGCCGTCGTTGTGGTAGAGCCACCCGTTGAGCGAATGGACGATCGACCAATCCATCGGACCATTTTCACACTTTGATCACATCTCGGTGACGCGCCCCGCCGCCACGGGGTGCGGCGCACCCCTCCCGGGCGCCCTACCCCAGGCTCAGCTCGACGCGGATCACCCCCTCCGCGCCATCCACCAGCGACCCGATCCGCGCCGGATGATGCTCCGGATCAGCTCCTCTGACGACGAGTGAGAGGCCCTCCTCGAGGCTCTGGCGCAGCTCCTCGAGCGTGTCGCCCGCGGCAAACACGCCCGGATGCTCCTCGACGGTCGCCCAGTAGGCACCGTCCTCGAAGCGGACACGGACCCCGATCGTCTGGTTCATCGCGTGGCCCATCCTAGGCTCGGAGCTCATCGACCACCCTCCCGGCCCGCGCGGTCCCGGTCGCCGCGCGCGCGGTCACGCTGCCGGTCGCCGCGCGCGCCCCCCGCGAGCCTCGTCTCCCGACGGATCTGCGCGTCGAGCCCCTTGGAGTACGGCCGACGGTGGTTGTCGGGCAGTGTCACCGGACGTCGTCCCTGCATCGTCATCTTCACCTGGTGCTTGCCTCCGGTCTCCTGGCGCCAGCCCTGCTCCCGCATGAGCTTGATCCACTGCAGCTGTGTCCTGGGCACGACTCATCCCTCATGCGCGAGCGTGAGGAGGTTCTGCCGTGCCCGCGCGAGCTGACGCGCCACGGTCCGGCGTGAGGACCCGGTAGCCGCGGCGATCTCCTCATACCCATAGCCGAACCCCCTGAGCATCACCAGGTCTCGCTGACGCGTCGGCAGGCGTCGCACCTCAGCGAGCCGTTCCCGAAGCTCCACCTGACGCTCGGGACCGGGGTGCAGGAGGTGGATCTCGGCCAGCGCTCCGTCGGACAGCTCGACGCCCGCGTCGACCCGCCAGCCTCGCATCAGGCGCAGGGCGGCGCGGGTCGCGGTCGTGGCCAGCCAGCCGAGCTCGCGTCCGGGCTCGACCGTGTGGCGATGCTCGATGAGCAGACCCCAGGCCGTCTGGCTGGCGTCGTCGATGACCCACGCCGGCGGCTGGAGGTTGACGTTGAGGATGCGCTCGAGCTGCGGTTGCAGTTCGGGGTAGAGCGAGGCGACCGTTGCCCCATGTGTTGCGTTGCTGACGTGCATGCTAACTCCAATTGAGTCCAATCTGACACAAAACAACCTAGCATGATCTCGCACTGCGGGTTACCTTTTGTGCTCAACTTGTCTCAAACACTCAGGAGTAGACTCAATGAGCACGTTACTGGTCGCTGTCACCGCGAGCCCGAATCCGAACGGCTTGCCGGGCAGCAACGTTCTCCAGCAGATCGTCAACGGCGCCGATGCCTGGGCGCTCACGATCACCCTGTTGGGCGCCTTCATCGGGGCTGCGCTGTGGGCCGTCGCCTCCCACACCAACAACCACCACTACGCCGCGCGCGGGCGGATGTCGGCGCTCGTCTCCGCCGGATCGGCGCTGGTGATCGGGGCCGGGCCAGGGCTCGTCAACTTCTTCGCGCACCTGGGCGCCACCGCCAGATGAGCATCATCGGAACGTTGAGCGGGACGCTCGGCGGCATCGCGACGGGCGGACCCGTCGGAGGCCTTCTCTCCGGTGTCGCCGGTGGCGCGGCCGGCATGGTCCTTCAGGGGCTCTCCACCTGGATCCTCGACGGAACGAGGGGCGCGCTCGAGGCGGTGGCGAACCTCGTCGGCTCGGCGACCGCACCGAACCTCGGCACCACGTGGTTCTCGTCGACGTACTGGCGGGTCGCGGCGCTCGCGGCGATGCTGACGCTGCCCTTCCTCGGAGCGGCGGCCGTTCAGGCCGTCGCTCGAGCGGATCTCGGTCTGCTGACCAAAGCCGCTCTCGGGTACCTGCCGGCGTCACTGGTCGGCGTCAGTCTCGCGGCGCCGTTCACGATGCTGGCGCTGGCCGCCACCGATCAGATGTCCGGCGCCGTCTCGGCGAGCGCCGCAACCGACGGCGCCCGCTTCCTCGACCACGCGGCGGCGGCCGCCTCCGCCATGGCCACCACCACGGGCGGCTCTCCGTTCTTCGCGGTCATCGTCGGCCTCCTCGCCCTGATGGCGGCCATGGCCCTGGCCATCGAACTGCTGATCCGAGCCGCCGCGGTCTACGTCGTCGTCCTGATGCTGCCGCTCGCGTTCGCCGCACTCGTCTGGCCGGCTCGCCGCGTTTGGGCGGCCCGTATGGTCGAGTTGCTCGCCTCGCTCATCCTCTCGAAGTTCGTGATCGTGGCCGTGCTGTCGCTCGCCGGCGCCGCCTTCGGCCAGGGCCTGCCCGGAACCGGCGAGCTGCTCGTCGCCATGTCCCTGCTCCTGCTGTCCACGGCCTCTCCGTGGGTGCTCCTGCGGATCCTCCCGTTCACGGAGCTCGCCGCGGGGGCCGCTGGCGCGTTGCGGGGCGAACTCCCCGTCGACCAGGCGCGGAGTTTCGCGAGGAACGCGTCCTTCGGCGCGGCGGAGGTCGCGATGGAGCTCCCGGCGCGGCTGCTCAGCCAGGCCGCCTCGACCCACACGCAGGGTGCACCCATGGCGGACACCGCGAGCGCCACCGACGCCGGCGCCACGCGAGGCGAGCCGAGCTCGACGGACGGCACGGACGGACGAGGGTGGGATGCCGCTGCCTCCGGGGCCACGAGCTGGATGACGCCGCCGGTCGGCACAACGGCCGAGGGCGGTGGGTCGGGCGCGAGCTCCGCGTCCGACCCTGGACCCGGCGCGCCCACCGCTCCGTTCATCCTCCCCCCAGCATGGCGCAGCGAAGCCCCGATCCGGCTCGATGAGAGCCTGCTCGGCGCGGCCTCTCCGCCCGACCCGTCCACCTCTCCGCCCGGACCGTCCTCGGCCGCGCCGAAAGCCTCTCCGACGACGACCTCCCCCGCGCCAGGCGCAGCGCCCGGGGCGGAGGCGACACCGGGGGTGGCCGAGCCCGCAACGCCAGTCGAGCCCGCAACGCCAGCCGACCCTGGACCCGATGCCGGCCCGGATGCGCGGCACCCTGACGATCCCTCGGAGGACCAACGTTGAGCGATCCACGCCTCACCTACCGGTTCGGGCCGCTCGAGCGTCGGGGCCTCCTCGGGCCCCTGCGCCTCGGCCAGGTCGTGACGATCGGAGCGGCCCTCGCCGCGGGCATCGAGTTGCTCGACGGCGTCGGTGGCGGTCTCGGCGTCATCTCGGCTCTGCTGCTGCTGCTCATCGCGGTGGGTCTCGCCACCGCGCCGGTCGGCGGGGCCACCCTCGAGGAATGGGGCCCCGTCGCCACGGCCTTCAGCGTCCGGCGGATCCGAGGGATCGGACGGTTCCACTCGCGGCTGCCCACCGCGGGACGGACGGCGAGCACGCCGCCGCCGCTCGTGCTGCCACCGACCCTCCGTGGCGTCGAGCTCATCCCGATCGCCGCCGGCCGCCACACGATCGGTGCGGTGGCGGAGCGCCGGGGGCGGTGGCTGACCTCAGTGCTCGCGTGCCAGGCGCTCTCCTTCGCGCTGCTCGATCCGGACGCTCAGGAGCGGCGGCTCGCCCAGTGGGGAACGCTTCTGGCCGCCGCGGCCACCCAGCCGGTCCGACGGCTGCAGTGGCTCGAGCGCACGGAGCCGTCGCGTGGCGATGAGCTCGCCCAGTGGTTGCACACGGGTCGAGATCCCTCGCTACCCGCCCGCGGCGCGCCGGTGCTCGAGTCCTACCTGGAGCTCATCGGCCAGAGCACGCAGGTCACCCACGATCACGAGATCCTGATCGCGATCCAGGTCGACACCACACGTCTGCACGGCCGAGCGGAGCTCTGGCCCGAGCAGATGGTCGAGCAGGTCGCCCACGTCGCCCGTGGCCTGGAGGGCGCGGAGATCCGAGTCCTCGGCGCGCTCGGCGTCGGTCAGCTCGCGCGCGCCCTGCGGTCGGGCTTCGACCCCTACGCGACGGCCGAGCTGGCCGACACGGGCGCGAGCGCGCGGGACGGACGGGCGTTCGGCGTGCACGGCGCGGGCCCGGTGGCCGCCGAGGAGCGCTGGGATCACTACCGGTGCGACGGCGCGCTTCACGCGACCCATTGGATCAGCGGCTGGCCACGCGTCGACGTCTCGCCGATGTTCATGGACGCGCTGCTGGCCTCGTCGGAGATCGTCCGAACGGTGTCGGTGACATTTGAGCCGATCGCGGCCGATCGCTCGGCCCGAGAGGTCGAGGCGGCGATCACTCGCGATCGGGCCGACCGCGAGCTGCGGCGGCGCTTCGGGCAGTCCGAGACCGCCCGGCAACGTCAGGCGCAGGAGGCAGCCGCCCGCCGCGAGGCGGAGCTCGCCGCCGGCCACGGTGAGGTGCGGTTCAGCGGCTTCGTGACCGTGAGCGGACGCGACGAGGGGGAGCTGCGCCGCGCGTGCGCCGAGATCCACCGGCACGCGAGCCGGGCTCGACTCGAGCTGCGTCGGATGTATGGGCAGCAGGCGGAAGCGTTCAGCTTCACGCTGCCGCTGGCGCGGGGCCTGCGATGAGCGCCGTCCGACCGGCACACCGGGTGACCACCCGTCACGCCCAGGCGATCTACCCGTTCACCACCGGAGGCGGCCTCGGCGGCCGAGGCGCCTTCATCGGCCGCGACGCGAGCGGCGGAGCGTTCTGCTTCGACCCGTGGGTGCTCTACGACGACGGCCTGCTCGACGATCCCAACGCCATCGTGATCGGCAAGCTCGGCCAGGGCAAGAGCGCGCTCGTGAAGACGCTCCTGTGGCGGATGTTGCTGTTCGGACGGCGCGCGTTCGTGCTCGACGTCAAGAGTGAGTACGGCCCCCTGTGCGCCAGCGTCGGGGTGAGGCCGATCGCGCTGGCGCCGGGCGGCGGTGTGCGACTGAACCCGCTCTCCGCCCGTCCGGAGGAGCACGCGCAGATCGAGCTGCTGCGGGCGATCGCCACGACGGCGATCGGGCAGCGGCTCGACCAGACGGAGGCGGCGGCGCTGCGCGAGGCGCTGCGCCTGGTCCGGTCTCGCGAGGCGGAGCCGACGCTGCCACAGATCGCGGCGGTGCTCTTCGACCCACCGGGCGAGATGGCCTCGCGCCTGCAGACCGATCCGGGTCGTCTCGCCGGCGACACCCGTCGTGCGGCGCTCGCCCTCCAGGACCTGTGTGAGGGGCCCCTCAAGGGGATCTTCGATGGGCCCACGAGCCCCGGCATCGATCTCGACGCGAGGCTGGTCGTGATCGACCTGCACGCGGTCCGGGACTCGCCCGCCGTCGGCATCCTCATGGCCTGCGCCACGGCGTGGATGAGCGCGCAGCTCGCCCACACGGCCGATCCCTCCTCGGACGCCCGGGGGCGCCTGATCAACGTCGCGGACGAGTCGTGGAAGATCATCCAGCACGGGGGTCTCGGCGAGTGGTTTCAGTCGAACTTCAAGCTCGCGCGGCAGTTCGGGGTGATGAACCTGGTCGTCCTGCACAAGCTGGGTGACCTCCAGGCCGCGGGAGACGCGGGATCACGGGCGGCGCGGATCGCCGAGGGGTTGATCGCCGACGCATCGACGCGCGTGATCTACCACCAGGACGAGAGTCAGATCCCGCTCACCCGGGAGTTGCTCGGGCTCTCGGCGACGGAGGCGCGGATGCTCACCCGGCTGGCGCCCGGTCAGGCGCTGTGGCGGGTCGGTTCGCGCTCCTTCGTCGTGCAGCATTACCGCTCGCGCATCGAGCGGCGGCTGACGGACACCGACGGGGGGATGCGGATCGATGCCCGCTGAACTCCTGTCACTGGCCGGGGTCGCGTGCGCGATCGTCCTGTTCGCTCTGTCCGATGGGCGGACCGGATCGGGCCGGGGGGATGGCGGCGCGCGTTGGGCGAGGGGGCGCGACCTGTCCTCCCTGCGCGAGGACCGGCGGATCGCGCGAGCCCTCGCCCGCCGGAGCGCGGGCACGACCGATCCTCCCCACCACGTGCCAGCCGCGACGGGGCGGCTCGCCCTCGGTTACCACCGTGGCCGCCTGCTGCGGGCCGAGCAACGTCATGCGCTCGTCGCCTTCGGACCGCCGCAGTCCGGCAAGTCGGCGGGACTCGCCATCCCGGCGCTGCTGGAGTGGCACGGACCGGCCGTCGCCTCGTCGATCAAGACGGATCTGCTCGGCGCCACCGTGCGCCGCCGCCGGCAGCTGGGCGAGGTGATGATCTTCGACCCGTTCGAGCTGTCGGGGGCACCGGGCCACACGTGGTCGCCGCTCCGCAACGCGATGACCTGGGACGGAGCGCTGGAGGTCGCTTGGCGGTTGGCGGCGGCCGGCGAGCTCGACCAGCGGGGTGTGGAGGGCGGCGATTTCTGGGCGATCGCGGCCGAGCAGCGCCTCGCCCCACTGCTGCATGTGGCCGCCCGATCCGGGGGCGGAATCGAGCGGGTGGTCGAGTGGGCGTACGGTCAGGGGCGGCGGGATCTCGAAGCGACGCTCGACCGGCTGTTGACGACGGCCGCCAGTGAGCGCGAGCACCTCGACGCACGGGCCGCCTACGACGCCATCCGTGCGTTCGAGGCGCAGGCCGACCGGACGCGAACCTCGATCGAGGCGACGGCGCAGGCACTCCTGCGTGCCTACCGCTTCACCCGGGTGGCCCGGTCGGCTCGCGGCTGTGAGATCACCGCCGAACGCCTGTTGGCCTCGAGCTCGACGCTCTTCCTCATCGGCGACGCCAAGGCATCGAAGCTGCTGCGGCCGATCTTCCTCGCGCTCCTCTCCGAGGTGGTCGACAGCGCGTACGAGCTCGCCAACCGAACGGGCGGGCGACTCGAGCGGCCGCTGCTCGTGTGTCTCGACGAGGCCGGGAACGTGGCCCCGCTCCCGAACCTGGCCGAGATCGCGTCGACCGCCCCGAGCCACAACATCCAGCTGATCTCCATCTTCCACGACCTGGCCCAGGCGCGCAGCCGCTACCGGCAGCAGGCGGAGACGGTGATCAACAGCCACCGCGCCCGGATGCTGCTGCCGGGGGTTGCCGACCTGGATACCCTGCGCTACTTCTCCGGGCTCGCCGGAGAGCAGGAGCGGACCGACGTGACCCGCTCGAGCGGCCGCAACGGCACCACCCGTTCCTACGGTCGCCGCCGGGCGCCGCTCATCTCTCCGGAATCGCTGCGCCAGTTGCCGGAGGGCTCCGCGCTGCTGCTCTACGGCCGCCTCGCCCCGGTGCGGGTTCGGCTGCGGACGTGGTTCGGAAACCGGCGCCTGCGACGGTTGGCGGGTGCGGGGTGAGGCCGCCGTGGGAGGACGCCGCCCTCTGCCGGCAGTGGTTCGAGGACCTCTGGCTCGACGTGTGCCGGTTGCGCGAGCGGTATCTGCTGCCGGTGCGCACCCTCTGGTGGGAGAACCCGCTCCAGGTCGAGACGCTCGCGGCGCTGGCGGTGTGGGTCGAGCGCTATGACAGCGGTGAGTGGGACGACCCCCCGGGCAAGCTCGCGCTGCTCTACGACCTCGAGCGGGTGGCGACCCTGCTGCGCGACGGAAACGACCCGTTCTACCCCGACCGCGACCGCCCGCAGTTTCGGCGCTTCCTGGCCGAGTTCGAGCAGGCGAGCGGCGGCGGCGAGGGGAGGTGAGGAGCACGCGCTCAGAGCTCGTCGGTTGCCCCCACCCCGCCGTCCGAGAAGAATGGAGGGCATTCCCGCGACCCCACTGCCCGCTCGGGCGGGTCACCGGTCGCCGCAACCACCCCCGAGGAGAGGTCATGGCGCTCTCGACCCACCAGCAGAACGGCCACCATCGCCAGCAGCAGGCGGCGCCGGTCCACCAGCACCATCCCGAGGCGCTGATGCCCCTGCGCGCGCTCCCGGATCGCGGTGTCGGCGAGCAGCTGAGCTATGAGCTGATCACCAGCGAACTGCTGCTCGACGGGCAGGCGCGGCTCAACCTCGCGACGTTCGTCACGACGTGGATGCCCTCCCTGGCCGGGCGGTTGATGGATGAGACCGCCGACAAGAACATCATCGACAAGGACGAGTACCCGCAGACGGCGGAGATCGAGGCGCGCTGCGTCAACATCCTCGCCGACCTCTGGCATGCCGACTCCGCCGAGCAGGCCACCGGCTGTTCGACCACCGGCTCGAGCGAGGCGGCGATGCTCTGTGGCCTCGCCCTGAAGTGGCGCTGGCGGGAGCGGATGCGGGCGGCCGGGCGGCCGACCGACCGGCCGAACCTCGTGACCGGCATCAACGTGCAGGTGTGCTGGGAGAAGTTCATGCGCTACTGGGACGTCGAGCCGCGGCTCGTGCCGATGGAGGGCGAGCGGTTCCACCTGAGCGCGGAGGAGGCGGTCGCGCGCTGCGACGAGAACACGATCGGCGTCGTCGGGGTGCTCGGCTCCACCTTCGACGGCAGCTATGAGCCGGTCGCCGAGATCGCGGCGGCGCTCGACGAGCTGCAGTCGCGCACCGGGCTGAACGTGCCGCTGCACGTCGACGCCGCGTCCGGCGGGTTCGTCGCGCCGTTCCTGCAGCCCGACCTCGAGTGGGACTTCCGCCTGCGCCGCGTGCAGTCGATCAACGCCTCCGGCCACAAGTACGGGCTCGTGTACCCGGGCGTCGGCTGGGCGATCTGGCGCGACCAGGCGGCGCTGCCGAGGGACCTGATCTTCGACGTCAACTACCTGGGCGGCCACATGCCGACGTTCGCGCTCAACTTCTCGCGCCCCGGCAGCGAGGTGATCGCCCAGTACTTCATGTTCTCGAGCCTCGGACGTGAGGGGTACCGGCGCGTGATGGGCAACGCGCAGGACGTGGCGCTGAAGCTCTCCGCGGGGATCGAGGAGATGGGGCCCTACCGGCTGCTCACGCGTGGCGACGAGCTGCCCGTCTTCGCCTTCACGCTGCGGCCCGAGGTCACCAACTACACCGTCTTTGACGTCTCCGACCACCTGCGCCAGCGCGGCTGGCTCGTCCCCGCCTACACGTTCCCGGCCGACCGGGAGGACCTGAGCGTGCTGCGCATCGTCGTACGCGCCGGCATGACGCTCGACATGGCCGACGCGCTGCTCGCCCACCTGCGCGAGGAGACCGAGATGCTCGAGTCACTCGACGGGCCGCTGCCGCACAGCAAGCGCGCGGGGCTGCAGGCGTTCCGGCACTGAGCGAGCGCCACCGCGCGAGCGGTCACCCCCCGTGGCCGCTCTCGGTCCGCAGCCGCGCCCCGATCTCGGCCCCGGCCGCCTCGAGCTCGGCCACCGTGCCGGCCTCGAGGACGAGCTGCAGGTCGAGCAGGCGCAGCTCGAACGCGTCCAGTGCGCTCGAGCCGACCACCGCGTGGCAGGGCACACCCGCCTGGCGGGCCCGGGTGGCCACCTCCGAGACGATCTTCCCCGCGAGGCTCTGGCGGTCGAGACGACCCTCGCCGGTGAGCACCGCCCGGGCCGCGCGCATCCGCTCGTCGTAGCGCACCGCGGCGAGGACGAAGCCGGCGCCGCCGATCAGCTCGGCCCCGAACCGTGCCCACAGGCCGCCCGCCAGTCCACCGGCCGCTCCCGTCATCGGCACGCCGCGGGGATCGCGGGGCAGCGCGCGGGCCAGCTGGTCGAGGCGACGCTCGAGCGCGCGCACCTGCGGCACCGACGCCCCCTTCTGCGGGCCGAACGTGGCGGGCGCGAGCTCGAACGGGGTGCGGACGTCACAGAGGGCGACGAGACGCGCCGCGCCCACTCCCCCGTGCTCGGTGAGCGCCCGGATCGCTCCCTCGCCCCCGTCGGTGGTGGCGCTCCCGCCCAGCGCGACATACACCGTCTGCGCGCCGGCCGCGAGCGCCGCGGCGACCAGCTCACCGGTCCCGAAGCTCGATGCGGCCACGGCATCCCGCTCGCCCGCGGGGACGAGCCCGAGCCCGCTGGCGGCCGCCATCTCGACGACCGCGACCCCGTCGCCGCCGAGCCCGAACTCCGCGTCGAGCGGGCGGCCGAGGGGATCGTGCACCGGCGCGCTCACCCGCTCCAGGCCGAGCGCCGGCGCCAGCGCCGCCAGCGTCCCCTCGCCGCCGTCGGCGACCGGGCACACCCCGGCCGGCTGCCCGCTGGCCGCCAGCCCGCGCTGCAGCGCGCCGGCCACCTGCACCGAGGTGAACGTGCCCTTGAAGCTGTCCGGAGCGACGAGCACCTCGGTTGGGACGTCGGTTGCGTGCTGCCCGCGCATCCACGGCATGCTGTCAGGACCATGGCGGGACAGGCAGTCGAACTCGAGGTCGCCGGCCGTCCGGTTCGGGTCACGAGCCCTGACCGCGTGATCTACGAGGCCACGGCGCGGACGCCCGAGGTCACGAAGCTCGACGTGTGCCGGTACTTCGCGGCGGTCGGCGAGCCACTGATGCGGGCGATCGGTGACCGGCCCACGGCGATGGAACGCTGGCCGAACGGCTACCGCGAGGGGATGCGCCTCTCCACAGGCCCACGCGACGAGGGGGACGGCTTCTACCAGAAGCGCCTGCCCAGGGGAGCGCCCGACTGGATCCAGACCGCCCGGATCGCCTTCCCGAGCGGACGCACCGCCGACGAGCTCTGCCCGACCGAGCCCGCCACCGCGGTCTGGGCCGCCCAGATGGGCACGCTGACGTTTCACCCCTGGCCGGTCCGCCGCGCGGACGTCGAGCACCCCGACGAGCTGCGGCTCGATCTCGACCCGCAACCGGGAACGAGCTTCCGCGACGCGCAGCGGGTGGCCGGGGTCCTGCGGGACCTCCTGCTCGAGCTCGGCCTGCGGGGCTTTCCGAAGACGAGCGGGCATCGTGGCATCCATGTGCATCTGCGCATCGAGCCGCGCTGGACCTTCGAGGAGGTTCGCCACGCCGCGATCGGCGTGGGCCGTGAGCTCGAGCGGCGCGACCCCGGGGTGACGACCAGCTGGTGGAAGGAGGAGCGCGGCGCGCGCGTCTTCGTGGATTTCAACCAGAACAACCGCGACCGGACGATCGCGAGCGCCTGGAGCCTCCGGCCCCGTCCCGGCGCACCCGTCAGCACCCCCGTCACCTGGGAGCGGCTGATGGAGATCGAGGACCCGGCGCAGTTCAACCTGCACACCGTCCCCGCCCACGTGGCCGGCGGCGATCCGTGGGCCGAGATCGATGAGGTCCAGCACTCGATCGACCCGCTGCTCGCGCTCTGGGAATCCCTGCCCGGCGGGGAGCTGAACTTCCCGCCCGACTACCCGAAGATGCCGGGGGAACCGCCGCGCGTGCAGCCGTCGCGCAAGGTCGCCGCGAACTGGACCGACGAGTAGACCGGGCCCGCCCGGCCGTCACTCCTGCATCTGGTCGACGAGACACTCGCGCGGCGCCTTGTCCTCCCGCCAGCGCAGCAGCCGCGTGCCGTGCCGGATGCGTCCGCCGCTCGACTGGTCGAAGCTCACCTCGACGACGAGCTCGGGCCGCAGCTCGACCCACTCGAGCTCCTTCTCGCTCTTCCAGCGGCTCGCGTCGCCGCGGCCGCGGCTGCCCGTCTCGTACGCGGCCAGGCGCTCGCGCAGCGCGCGCTTCTCCGCCGCGCGCAGCCCCGAGCAATGCCCGACGATCCGCAGGCGGCCGGCGTCGTCGTAGAGCCCGAGGATCAGCGAGCCGACGGTGCCCGCCTCCTTGCCCGGGCGGTACCCCGCCACCACGGCGTCGATCGTGCGGCTGCGTTTGACCTTCACCATCGCCGTGCGCTTGCCGGGCGCGTAGGCCGCGCTCAGGCTCTTGGCCACGACCCCCTCGGTGTGGCGCAGCCAGTGGTGCGCCTCCGCCGCCGTGGCCACCGTCGGCGCGAGCGTCACGGGCGTCAGCTCGAGCTGCTCGAGCGTCCGCCGCCGCGCGCCGAACGGCTCCTCGAGCAGTGATCGGTCCTCGAGCGCGAGCAGGTCGAAGGCGACGTACCGCGCGGGCGTCTGCTTCGAGAGCAGCTCGATCCGCGACGCGGCGGGGTGGATCCGCTGCGAGAGGGCGTCGAAGTCCTCGGGCTCGTCGGCGTCCGCGGGCGCGTCGATGACGATCTCGCCGTCGAGCACGTACCGGCCGGGCGGGAACCGCAGCTCGGGGAAGTAGCGTTGCAGCGACTTGCCGCCGCGCGATTGGAGCTGCAGGTCATCGCCGTCGACGAAGGCGATCGCGCGGAAGCCGTCGTATTTCGGCTCGTAGGACCAGCCGTCTCCGTCGGGGAGCTCCGGGCGGCCGCGCGCGAGCTGCGGCTCGATCGGGGGCTGGAGCGGCAGGGCCATCGCGGCGGATCGTAATGGCTAGGATCATCGGCCATGCTCCCGGAACGGCCCCAGATCACCGACGCCGAGGAGGAGTACCTCCAGACGCTGTTCTGGCTCTACGAGGCGGAGCTGCCGATGACCGCCGCCAACATCGGGCGCGCGATGCGCCTGTCGGCGCCGAGCGTCTCGGAGATGATCGGCCGGCTCGAGCGCGACGGCTACATCAGCCGCGACGCCGACCGAACGATCAGCTTCACCGAATCCGGGCGCGCCGACGCCGAGCGGATCGTCAGCCGGCACCGGATGATCGAGCGCTTCCTGACCGACATCGTCGGCGTTCCGTGGGACGAGGTGCACGAGGAGGCGGAACGGCTCGAGCACGCGATGACGCCCCGCTTCGAGGCCTACGTCCGAGCGAGCGTCGGTGACTCCGCCACCTGCCCCCACGGCCATCCGATCCGAGTCGGCGAGCGGATCGGCGGCGTCCCGCTCGCCGACTGCGCCGTCGGAGCGCGCGTGGTCATCCTGCGGTTCGAGAACGAGGCGGAGGATCTGCTCCACTACCTTCGGGACACCGGGCTCGAGCCCGGCCTGCGCGGCGTCGTCGCCGCCAAGGACGACGAGCATCTCACCGTCGAGGGGCCGGACGGACCGGCCACGGTGACGATCAGCGTCGCCGAGACGGTCTCGGTCACCGCCGAGCCCTCACCCCCTCCCCGCATCGCGCTCCCCGAGCACCTCGTGCTCGGGCAGGGGCGCTACGGGCGCTAGCCGGCGGTGACCTCCCGGTAGGCCTCGGCGAGGCGCCCGATGCCCTCGTCGATCTCGTCGGTCGTCACGCCGGAGTAGGCGAGGCGCAGGGATGATTCCGCGCCCTCGAGGACGAAGTCGCTGCCCTTGACGAACTGGACCCCGCGCGCGGCGGCGGCGGCGAAGAGGGCGCCGACGTCCGTGCCGGCCGGCAGCTCGACCCACATGAAGTAGCCGCCCTCCGGTGTGACGAAGCGGGCGTCGGGGATCTCGCGGCGAAGCGCCGTGGCGAGCACCTCGACCCGCTCGCGCAGCGCGCGCTTGACGACCTCGATCGATCGGTCGATCGCACCCGAGCGCGCGAACTCGTTGACGATCCCCTGGGCGACCATGTTCGGCGAGATGTAGGCGCCGACGGCCAGCTGCTCGATCTGCGCGATCACCGGGCGCGGACCGATCAGGTAGCCGACACGGATCCCGGGCGCGACGGTCTTGGAGAAGGAGGACGCGTAGACGACGGCCTCCGGGTCGAGCGAGCGCATCGTCGGCAGCCGCTCGCCACTGAAACGCAGCTCCACGTACGGGTCGTCCTCGAAGATCACGAACCCGTACTCCCGGGCCAGCTCGAGCAGGCGCTCGCGCTTGGCTCGCGAGAGCGTGTAGCCGGCCGGGTTCTGGAAGTTCGGGATGACGTGGGCCAGCTTCGGCCGTGTCCCCGAGGCGAGCAGGCGCTCGAGCGCCTCGACGTCGATCCCGTCCGGCTCGAGCTCGACCGCGTGAACCTCGGCGCCCCGCTTGCGCAGCGACAGGAGGGTCCGGTCATACGTGGGGCGTTCGACCACGACGGGGTCGCCCGCGGTGACGAGCGCGTCGAAGAGGAACGCGTCGGCCTGCATCGACCCGTTGGTGACGATCACGTTGGCCGGCGCCACACCGTGCTGGTCGGCGATCCACTGGCGCAGGGGGAGGTAGCCGACCGAGGTGCCGTAGGCGGTGAGCCCGCCCGGATCGTGGGTGAACGCCGCCTCGGCGGCGGCTCGCAACCCCTCGACGTCGATGATGTCCAGGCTCGGCGCCCCGCGGGCGAAGGAGATCGGTCGGCGGTCGGTCATCGCACGCCGAGCGTCTCCATCGCGATCTGGGCCACCTGGGTCGGGGTCCGTCCGACCTGGACGCCGCGTGCCTCGAGCGCGGCCGCCTTGGCCGCGGCCGTGCCGTGCGAGCCGGAGACGATCGCGCCCGCGTGACCCATCTGCTTTCCGGGGGGAGCCGTGAACCCGGCGATGTAGGCGACCACCGGCTTGGTGACGTGCTCGGCGATGAAGTCGGCCGCGCGCTCCTCCGCGTCCCCGCCGATCTCGCCGCACATCACGATCAGCTCCGTCTCGGGGTCATCCTGGAACAGGCGCAGGACGTCGATGAAGTCGGTGCCGGGCACCGGGTCCCCGCCGATCCCCACGATCGTCGAGTTCCCGAACCCCTGCTGGGCGAGCTCGTTGCCGACCTGGTAGGTGAGCGTTCCGGAGCGGGAGACGACGCCGACGTTGCCCTCCTTGAAGAAGGCGGCCGGGATGATCCCGACGTTCGCCTTCCCCGGGGAGAGGATGCCCGGGCAGTTCGGCCCGACCAGCCTGGCCCGGCCGTTCTTGCGGATGACCTGGAACGCCCGCAGCTCGTCGTGGGCGGGGATCCCCTCCGTGATCGCGATGATCAGCTCGATCCCGGCCTCCTCGGCCTCGAGGATCGAGTCGGCCGCGAACCGGGGCGGCACGAAGATCATCGCCGTGTTCGCCCCCTGCTTGTCGACCGCCTCGGCGACCGTGTTGAACACGGGAATCCCGTCGACGTTCTGGCCCCCCTTGCCGGGGGTGACGCCGGCGACGACCTGCGTGCCGTACTCGCGGTTGCGCAGCGTGTGGAAGGTCCCCTCCGAGCCGGTGATACCGGTCGTCACCAGCCGCGTGTTCGTATCGACCAGAATGCTCATCGGGCCAGCTCCACAACCTTCGCGGCGGCCTCGTCCATGGTCGCCTCGGTGTACACGCCGGGCAGGTTCGCGTCGGCCAGGATCCGTCTGCCCTCCTCGTCGTTGGTGCCGTCGAGCCGCACCACGAAGGGGACCGTCGGCTTGACGATCTCGAACGCCTCGACCAGGCCGCGGGCGACCTCGTCACAGCGCGTGATGCCCCCGAAGATGTTGAACAGCACCGCCTTGACCTTCGGATCCGACAGGATCACCTCGACCGCGCTGACGATCGCGTCGGACTTCGACCCGCCACCCGCGTCGAGGAAGTTCGCCGGCTCGCCGCCCGCCCCCTTGACGACGTCGAGCGTCGACATCACCAGGCCCGCGCCGTTGCCGAGGATGCCGATGTTGCCGTCGAGCTTGACGTAGGTGAGCCCGCGGTCGTGCGCCATCCGCTCCTGTGGATCCTCCGCCGAGAGGTCCCGCAGCTCGGCGTTCTCCGGGTGGCGGAAGAGCGAGTTGTTGTCGAGCGTCACCTTCGCGTCGAGCGCCCGGACCTGCCGGTCCGGGGTCACGATCAGCGGGTTGACCTCGACGAGCGTCGCCTCCTCCGCGACGAAGGCGGCGTACAGCTTGGCGAGCATCTCCCCGACCGGCCGCACGACGTCCGTGTCGACCCCCGCCTCATACGCCAGGCGCCGGCCATGGAACGGCTGGAAGCCGAGCAGCGGATCGACGTGCAGACGGGCGATCGCGCCCGGGTCCTCCGCCGCCACCGCCTCGATGTCCATGCCCCCCTTCGTGGAGAGCATCACCAGCGGCGCCTTGGCCCCGCGGTCAAAGACGACCGAGGCGTAGTACTCCGAGGCGATCTCCGAGGCGCCCTCGATCCACACCTCGTAGACCTTCAGGCCGCGAATGTCCATGCCGAGGATCGCCGTCGCGTGCTGCCGTGCCTCCTCCGCATCATGGGCGATCTTGATGCCGCCGAGCTTCCCGCGCCCGCCGATCTGCACCTGCGCCTTCACCGCGCAGGGAAAGCCGATCTCCTCCGCGGCGGCCACCGCCTCCTCCACCGACCGCGCAGGCAGGCCCGAGGGAACCGGGACGCCGTGCCGGGCGAACAACTGCTTGCCTTGATACTCGAGCAGGTCCATTCCAGGCAATCTATTGGAAAGCCGAATCCGCGGACCCCACGGTGAGCCGTGGACCGGTCCGGGGGCGGCGTGCGACGGGCCCCGCGACGGGCTCCGAGCCGGTCAACTCCGGCGGAAAAATGGCATCATGGCCGCTCCATGGCCATTCCCAAACAGATCACCTTCGTCACCTTCGACGTCTACGGCACGCTGATCGACTGGGAGACCGGCGCGGCCGACGCGTTCGTCAAGGAGGCGGCCCGCGACGGGTACACGCTCGACCCCGCGGAGATCGTCCCGCTGTTCCACTCCGTCCAGCAGCAGATCCAGGCCGGCTCCTACGAGCTCTACGCCGAGGTGCTGCGCCGGACCGCCGTGCAGATCGCCAAGGACCTCGGCTGGCCGCTCGAGCCGTCGCGCGCCGGCTTCCTGCCCGACTCGGTCCAGCGCTGGCCGGCCTTCAAGGAGACGAACCCCGTCCTGGCCAAGGTGGCCAAGAAGTACAGCGTCGGCCTGATCTCGAACATCGACGACAAGCTGCTCGGGCAGACGCGCCGCCACATTCCGCTCGACTTCGATCTCGTCGTGACCGCGCAGCAGGTCCGCTCCTACAAGCCCGACCCCGCCCACTTCACGGAATGCGAGCGGCGCATCGGCGGCAAGAAGGGCTGGGTGCACATCGCGGCCAGCTACTACCACGACGTCGAGCCGTGCATCAAGAAGAAGATCCCGGTGATCTGGGTCAACCGCCACGGCGAGGTCCTCGAGGCCAACCAGAAGAAGCCCGACCACGAGGTCAAGAACCTCCGCGAAGCGGCCAAGCTGATCGACGTCGCCTAGCGCGGCGCCGTGCGGTCCCGTGCCTCGCCCCGCGACGCAGAGCGGCTTCTGGCCGGCGGCGCCACGGGGACGGCGACTGGCGCAGCTGTACGCGGGCCTGCTGCTGTACGGGTGCAGCTCCTCGATGATGCTGCTCGGAGGGCTCGGCGTCGATCCGTGGGACGTCTTCCATCAGGGACTGTCGCGGCGCCTCGGGCTCGGCGTCGGAACGTGGGCGCTGATCGTCAGCGCCGCGGTCCTGCTCCTCTGGATCCCGCTGCGCCAGCGGCCGGGGCTCGGCACGATCAGCAACGCGCTGATCGTCGGCCTGGCGATCGACGCGATCCTCGCGCTCGTGCCCGCCCCGCACGCCCTGGCCTGGCGTTGGGGGCTGCTGCTCGGCGGCGTGCTGCTGAACGGCATCGCGACGGGCGCCTACATCGGCGCGGGCCTCGGACCGGGGCCCCGGGACGGGCTGATGATGGGCTGGGCCGCGCGCGGGCACCCGATCCGCGTGGTCCGCACCTGCATCGAGATCATCGTGTTCGGGATCGGCTGGGCGCTCGGCGGCAACGTCGGGGCGGGAACGGTCATCTACGCGCTCGCCATCGGTCCGCTCGCGCACGTGTTCGTGCCGCGGTTCGCCATCTCCGCGCCGCCGGCGGACCCGGTGGCGCTAGAGGGCCACTGAGGCGAGGTTGCGCTCGTGGATCTGCCGCTGCGTGGCCGAGCGGCGCTCGGGCGGCAGGGTCACCGGCTCACCCGTGGTGAGCGACTCGAGGTAGGCCAGGTCCTCGGCGAGGATCTCCAGCGCGCGGGCGGCAGGCAGCGGCCCGCCGTGCCCCGGGACGACGGTGGCGGCACGGTTGACGAGCGGTGAGAGCCGGAAGAGCGTCTCGCGGTACGCCTCGAGCGTGCCGCCGCTCTCGGCGGAGATCATCGGGATCTCGACCGGCGAGAGGTAGTCACCGCAGACGAGCACCTCGGCCCACGGGATCCAGAGGGCGACGCCGTCCCGCGTGTGTCCCTCGGCCGGAAGCACCTCGAGCTCATGCGTCGTCTCGGAACCGATCGAGATGCGCCCCGGCACCGGGAGGGCCTGGAACTCGCTCAACCCGAGCGGCCGGCGACCGTCGACGTACCACTCGGCGTCGAACGCGCGCAGCCGACGCTGGGGCTCGCCGAGCTCCGAGTTCAGCCTCGCCGCGGTGCGCTCGCCCACCCCGAGGGAGCTCTCGGGAAAGGCGAGCTTGGCGAGCAGGTGATCCCAGTCGCCGTGCGTGGCGAGCAGCCCACTGACCGGAAAGCCCGCCTGCTCGAGCAGCGCCGGCAGCGCGTCGAGCTCCTCCGGCAGGAGCGGGGAGTCGATCACGAAGCCCTCGTCGCCGGAGCGCACCGCCGTGCAGCTGGTCTGCCAGACGCCGGAGACGACGACGATCACGTCGGGGTGGACGGCGAGGGCGCGCACGCGACCGACGCCTCAGGCGGGCGAGATCACGGCGAGCGTGTCGCCGATCGAGATCGCGGCGCCGACGGCGGCGCTCAGCTCGGTGACGACCCCGGCCTGGTGGGCGGTGATCTCGTTCTCCATCTTCATCGCCTCGATCACGCAGATGAGGTCGCCCTCCTGCACGGTCTG
>DAIDJO010000089.1 GCA_027451345.1 Solirubrobacterales bacterium | reverse complement strand
CACCATTCGCTACCCGGGGATTGCGTCGTGACCATCAGGAAGATCATCGGTAAGCCGTGTGCGGGAAAACCGCACGCACGGATTGAAAGGGGAATGGGGAAACAGGCCCACAAGGCACTGCGCCCCTGACTACCAATGCTGACGGCGCTCGCGCGACATCCGAACGCGCTCGTGATCCTCGGCCCCGCGGCGGAGCCCGGTGGGAGCCCGTCGCACGCCTACCTGTTCCACGGGCCGGGCGGAGCGGGCAAGCGCGACGTCGCCCGGGAGTTCGCCGCGCGGCTGCTGGCGCAGGGCGCGCCCGATCCAGCCGGCGCGCAAGCGCGCGCGCTGGCTGGGGCTCACCCGGACCTCACCTGGGTGGTGCCGAGCGGCGCGCACGAGGTCCTCGTCTCCGACATCGACGGGCCGGTGGTGCTCGCCGCCACGCGGACGCCGTTCGAGTCCGCGCGGCGGCTGTTCGTGATCGAGAGCGCCGAGCAGCTCGGTGACGAGGCGGCCAACCGGCTGCTCAAGACGCTCGAGGAGCCCGCCTCGTTCGTGCACGTGATCCTGATCAGCGACCGCCTCGCCGACGTGCTGCCGACGATCCGGTCCCGCTGCCAGCTCGTGCGCTTCGAGCCCCCGACGCTCGAGGCGCTCGCGGCCGAGCTCGTCGCGGCGGGCGCCGAGCGGGACGCGGCCGAGGCCTGTGCGCGGCTGAGCCTGGGGGACGCCGGCCGGGCGCGGGAGCTGGCCGCCGCGGAAGGGATCGAGCTCCGGTCGCGGGCGCAGGCGCTCGTGCGGGGCGCGCTGGCCGGACGGGTCGGCGCCGAGGCGCCCTGGGACGCGCTGCTCGAATCGGTGCGGGCGCGCGGGGAGCGCGTGCGCGTCGAGGTCGAGGAGCGGAAGGCGGCGGAGCTCGAGCTGCTGCCGAGCCGGGAGCGCAAACGAGCCGAGACCGAGTGGGACGAGCGCCTGCGACGGTCGCGCCGCCGCGTGGCGACGGCCGCGCTCGCGCTCGCGCTCGACCTCGTCGAGGCGTGGGTGCTCGACCTCATCGCGGTCGGGCAGGGCGCCGTCGACCTCGTGCGCAACCGTGACCGGATGAGCGAGCTGTCGGCCGACGCGGCCGCGGGGCGGGGCGCGAACCTCGCGGCGCTCGTCCGTGCCGTCGACCTCGTCGAGGACACGCGGCGGCGCTTCGCCCTCAACGTCGCCGAGGATCTGGCGCTCGAGGCACTCAGCCTTCGGCTCGCGCAGGCACTGGCGGGCTGAGGTGGCCGGCCTGTTCAACCGTGTGTCGCGCCGCCCGGCCGAGCCCTCGCCGCAACCCCCCGTGGGCCGCGTCTATGTGCGGGCGCCGCGCGCCGCCGACGAGGCGGAGTTCGTCTCGCTGATGCGGGACAGCCGCGCGTTTCACAAGCCGTGGGCGAGCGCGCCGACCGACCCGGTCCGCTTCGCCGCCTATCTCGAGGACGCGCAGCGCCCCGACTTCGAGGCGTTCCTGGTCTGCCGCGTCGCCGACGACCAGCTGCTCGGCTTCTTCAACATCTCCCAGATCACGCGCGGGTCGCTGCAGAGCGCCTACCTCGGCTACGCCGCCGCCGAGCGCTTCGCCCACCAGGGGTACATGCGCGAGGGCATCGAACTGGTGCTGCGCGCCGCGTTCCTGGAGTTGCGCCTGCACCGCCTCGAGGCGAACATCCAGCCGGGCAACCACGCGTCGATCGCGCTCGCCCGCGGCGCCGGCTTCCAGCGCGAGGGCTTCTCGCCGCGCTACCTCAAGATCAGCGGCCGCTGGCGTGATCACGAGCGCTGGGCGCTCCTCGCCGACGAGTGGCGCCGGGCGCGCGGCCTGACCTAGCCCGGGGCGGGCGCTCGGCGCTCGTTTGCCCCTGCGCTTGCGGCACTTCAGTTGTGGCGCCCCGGCGTCGATAGGGCCGTATGCAACGCGGCAACGGAAGCGTGCCCGGGCCAGCTGCGCGCACCATGAGGCACCTCACGTCGAGGCTGGGGGTCCTCGTCGATGGGGGGCAGCTCGGCTGGGTCCTCCTCGTCCTCGGTCTCGTGGGTGGCGGCCTGTATCTCCTCCTCCGCCCGCTCCAGGGGAGCCCCTACCTGCTCAACGGCCTCGAGCTCTGTGGTTGGCTCGCGCTCCTGGGCGGGGTGCGCCGGCGCCGGCCGGCGCCGGCGCCGGCGTGGTGGCTGTTCGGGGTGGGCCTCGGGCTCTTCCTGCTCGGCGACCTCTATGCGGGCAGCGCCCACCGCCTGCTCGGCCTGCCCGTGGCCTCCCCGTCCGTCGCGGACGCCGCGCGGCTCGCGGCCTACCCGCTGATCACCGCGGGGATCGTCGTGCTCGTGCGGCGCCGCAGCCAGCGGGTCGACGATCCCGGCGTGGTCGACGGATTGATCATCTCCCTCGGGTTGGCGCTCGCCTCGGCGATCCTGCTGATCGCCCCCTACGTTCACGATCAGACCCTCGCCACGCTGCCCCGGGTCGTCGCGATCGCCTACCCCTCCGGGGACCTGCTGCTGCTCGTCGCGGTGGTGGGGGCGGCCTTTGACGGCGGTCGGCGGTCGGCGAGCTTCCATCTGCTGCTCGCCGCGATCGTCTCGCTCGTGGTCGGCGACGACGCCGGTGGCCTGCTGCGCCTCAATCACGGCTACCACCACCAGCTGTGGCTCGACCTCGGCCGAATCGGCTTCTTCCTCTGCGCGGGCGCCGCGGCGTCGCACCCGACGGTGTGCGAGATCTCCGACGGCGAGGTCATGCAGCGGTCGCGCTTCACGACGCTGCGGCTCGTGCTGCTCACCGGTGCCACGCTGATCCCACCGGTCCTCGAGATCGCCAAGGTGCTGCCGCTGCACAACCAGGATCTGCTCGTGATCATCGTCTCCTCGATCGCGCTGTTCTCGCTGGCGGTGACGCGCATGGCCGGCCTCGTCCGGGAGCGCGAGAAGTCGGTGGCGCGCGAGCACGCCCTCAGCACGGCGGGCGGCCTGCTCGTCGGGGTGACCGAGCCGATGGACATCCTCGCCGCAGCGCTGCGCGCCGTCGCGGAGATGGACGACCGCCCGCTCGAGGCGCGCGCCTGCCGGTTCTCCGGGGGCGCCGCGGAGGCGATGTCGCTCGACGGCGAGGGCCGTCTCAGCCGCTGGCCGATCTCCGAGAGCCTCGAGTCAGTGCTCGGCGGCGACGGCGACGAGGGCACGGTCGTCAAACCGTACGTTCGTCCGCAGCTGATGCTCGCCGCCAGCAACGAGCCGCTCCTCGCGCTCGATCTGCGTCCCGGGGACGCGCAGCGGGAATCGCTCTTCCTGGTGCTGGCCGGCGAGGCGGCCTTCGACGACGAGAGCGGGTACGCGCTGCGGACCCTCGCCAACCAGGTGGCGCTCGCGCTGAGCAGCGCGGAGTTGAGCGCCGAGGTCCACCGGAGGGCCAGCGAGGCGCGGTTCGCCACGCTCGTGCAGAACGCGAGTGACCTGATCACCGTGCTCGACGCGGACAACCGCATCATCTACCAGAGCCCCTCGATCGAGCGCACCCTCGGCTACCGGGTGGAGGAGGTGGTCGGGCGGCCGCTGAAGCTGCTGCTGCATCCCGAGGAGCACGACCGGCTCCTGCGCCGGCTCACCGATGGCGGCGGCTCCGCCCACCGCTCGGAGGCGATCGAATGCCTGCTCCGGCACAAGGACGGCAGCCTGCGCCACTTCGAGCTGCTCCACACCGATCTCAGCGCCGACGAGACGGTCGGCGGAATCGTGCTGAACGGGCGCGACGTCAGCGACCGCAAGGCGTTCGAGGAGCAGCTCGCCCATCAGGCGTTCCACGACCCGGTGACCCACCTGGCCAACCGCGCGCTGTTCAACGAGCGCGTCCGGCATGCGGTGGGGAGCACCCGGCGCGACGGCCACGGGATGGCCGTGATGTTCGTCGACCTCGATGACTTCAAGACGGTGAACGACAGCCTCGGCCACGCCGTCGGGGATCGCGTCCTGCTCGAGGCGGCGCAGCGCATCCAGGCGAGTGTGCGGGCCGTCGACACGGCGGCGCGCTTCGGCGGGGATGAGTTCGCCATCCTGCTCGACGACCTCGCCGACGTGGGCGGCGCGGTCGAGACCGCCGAGCGGATCCTCGAGGCGCTGAGCCGCCCGTTGACGCTCGACGGCCACGAGCTCGTGATCCGGGCCAGCCTCGGCATCTCGGTCGCCGAGCGCGGTGAGGCCGCCGACGCGGACGAGCTGATCCGCAACGCCGACGCCGCGATGTACATCGCCAAGCGCGACGGCAAGAGCGGGTACCGGCTGTTCGAGCCGGCGATGCACGAGCGGGTCATGGCGCGGCTCGAGTTGCGCGCCGATCTGCAGCGCGCGATCGACCAGCAGGAGTTCGAGCTCCATTACCAGCCGCTCGTGCGCCTCGCCGACGGCGCGATCACCGGCCTGGAGGCGCTGCTGCGCTGGCGCCACCCGGCCCGCGGGCTGATCCCGCCCGACGAGTTCATCCCGTTCGCCGAGGAGACCGGCCTGATCGTCGACATCGGCCGCTGGGTTCTCGCCGAGGGCTGCCGTCAGGCGCGGGCGATCCGGGACGGGGTGCGCTCCATCGCGCCGCCCGCGGTCGGCATCAACCTCTCCGTCAAGCAGCTCTTCCACCCCGACATCGTGGCCGACGTCGCCACCGCGCTCGCCCAGGCGCAGCTCGAGCCCGAAGCGCTGACGCTCGAGATCACCGAGACGGTGATGATGACCGACGCGGACCTCGCCATCAGCCGTCTCAAGGAGCTGCGGTCGCTGGGTGTCCGCCTGGCCATGGATGACTTCGGCACCGGCTACTCCTCGCTCAGCTCGCTCAGCATGTTCCCGCTCGACGTCCTCAAGATGGACCGCTCGCTGCTGGCGGCCGGGAGCGCTCCGGTGACCTCCGGCCTCGCCTCGGCGGTGCTGCGCCTCGGCGAGACGTTCGACCTCGAGGTCGTTGCCGAGGGCGTGGAGGACTCGGGACAGTCCTCCACCCTGCGCGAGCTCGGCTGTGACACCGGGCAGGGGTTCTTCTTCGCCCGGCCGATGGCGGCCGACCAGCTCGCGGACTTCCTCGAGAGCTACCCGGCCGACCCGTCGTCGGTGACGGCCGCCGGCACCTGACGGGCCGCACGGCCGCGCGCGCGAGCTGCGCAGCGGTCTGGTCACTGCGCTCGACCAGAGCCGGACGCTCCCCTCGACCAGCGGGTCGAGGGGAGCGGAAATCCGCTCAGTGACGGATGGCGAGCCCGGTGTCCGCGTCGAAGAAGTGCAGGCCGTCGACCTTCAGGTCGAACGTCATCCGCTCCCCGACGCGGGCGGGCACGTGGGGGCCGACTCGCGCCACCCCCGCGCCGCTCGAGCTCAGCTCGTCCTCCTCGCTCGGACCCTCGGCCAGGACCCGCTTGGCGTCGATGGTGAAGTGCACCTGGAGCTCGTTGCCGAGCGCCTCGATGAGGTCGATCTCCCCGACCAGCGGCGCCTCGGCGTCGCCGTCGGCCGCCGGCAGGTGCTCGGGGCGGATCCCCACGATGATCTGCTTGCCGTCGTAGGCGCGCAGGCCGCGGTGGGTATCGAGCACCCGGTCAGGAAGGGGAACCGTCTGAGAGCCCAGAGCCAGGCTCGGCGTCCCGTTGCCCGTGCTCACCCCGGCCTCGAACAGGTTCATCGCCGGCGAGCCGATGAAGGCGGCGACGAAGACGTTGTCCGGCGCGTCGTAGAGCACCTGAGGGTTGTCGCACTGCTGCAGGTAGCCGGAGCGCATGACGGCGACGCGGTCCCCCATCGTCATCGCCTCGATCTGGTCATGGGTCACGTAGACGGTGGCCACGCCGACCTGGCGCTGGATGTGGCTGACCTCGGCCCGCATCTGCACGCGCAGCTTCGCGTCGAGGTTCGAGAGCGGCTCGTCCATCAGGAACACGGAGGGCTCGCGCACGATCGCTCGGCCCATCGCCACCCGCTGGCGCTGACCGCCGGAGAGCTGCCCGGGCTTGCGATCGAGCCACTGGGTGAGGCCGAGGATCCGGGCGGCGTCCTGCACCTTGCGTTCGATCTCCTCCTTGGGCAGCCTGCGCAGCTTCAGGGCAAAGCCGATGTTCTCGCCGACCGTCATGTGCGGGTAGAGCGCGTAGTTCTGGAACACCATCGCGATATCCCGCTCCTTGGGGCCGAGCTCGTTGACAACCCGGTCGCCGATCCGCAACTGGCCGGCGCTGATGTCCTCCAGGCCGGCGATCATCCGTAGCACGGTGGTCTTGCCACACCCGGAGGGGCCGACGAGGACCATCAGCTCCCCCTCCTTCACCTCGAGGTCGATCCCGTGCACGGCGTGAAAGCCGTTGGGGTAGACCTTCTCGATCTGATCCAGCTCAATCGTCGCCATTCGGTATCTCCTGAACGCTGTCTGAAAACGGGGGACGGCCGGTTAGCCCTTGACGGCCCCGGCGGTGAGGCCGGACACCACCGACCGGCGGAAGACCAGGACGAGAATCGCGATCGGCACCGAGGCCATCGTCGCGGCGGCGAAGATGATCCCGAACGGGGTCACGTACTGCGCGCCGAAGTTGGCGATCCCGACGGGGATCGTTCGATAGTTCGTCTCGGAGTTGAAGGAGATCGCCATCAGGAACTCCGTCCAGCAGGCGCTGAAACAGAAGATCCCGGCCGTGAACAGGCCCGGTTTCACCTGGGGAACGATGATCGAGAACACGGTGCGCATCGGCCCCGCCCCATCGATGCGAGCCGTCTCCTCCATCTCCTTCGGGATCCCGAGCATGTAGTTGCGCATGATCCAGATGGCGAACGGGAGGTTGAAGGCGGTGTAGGGGACGATCAGCGCCTGGTAGCTGTTCAGCCAGTTGATCGAGCGCATCAGCAGGAAGAGCGGTGCGATCACGGCGATGGCCGGAAACACGCTGATCATGAGCAGCGCCATGAGGATCGGGAGCTTGCCTCGCATCGGCAGGCGCCCCAGGGCGTAGCCGGCGAGCGTGGCGAGGAACAGCACGAGGGCCGTGGTGCTCAGGGCGACGATCACCGAGTTGAGGATGTAGCGCCCGAACGGGTTGGCCGTCCCGTTGAGCGCCTGCGAGTAGTTGTTCAGGGTGAGCGCCTTGGGGAAGAAATTCGCGCTGAAGATGCCGGCCGGACCCTTGAAACTGCTCGAGACCAGCCAGTAGAGCGGGAGCAGAACAGCGATCAGGACGAGGGTGACCCCCACCGTCACGAGGTTGATGTAACGGCGCCAGCCGCTGCGTTTGCGGGTGCGCATTCCTACACCTCCTCTCCGACCTGGGCGCGAAACACCTTCAGGAAGGCGAAGCAGCCGAGGACGACGAGCAGCGCGGTGGTCGTCGCCACGGCGACCCCGGGACCGAACTGGTTGTCGTTGAACATCGCCTTCTCGGCGAGGATGGCCAGCGACGTGGTGGCGTAGCCCGGGCCGCCCTGCGTCAGCACGTAGGGGAGATCGAAGAGGCCGAAGGCCTGCAGTACGCGGAAGAGCACGGCGAGGCCGATCGTCGGGCGCAGCAGTGGGAAGGTGATCTTCCAGAATGTCTCCCACCCGGTGGCGCCGTCCACCTCGGCCGCCTCGTAGATGTCCGTCGAGAGCATCACGAGCCCGGCCAGCACGATGATGGCCACGAACGGGGTCGTCTTCCAGATGTCGGCCGCCATCATCGCCATGATCGCCGAGGCGTTGCTGCCCAGAATGACCGGGTTGCCGAGCCCGAGGAAGCTGAGGATCGAGTCGAGCACTCCGTAGGTCGGGTTGTAGATGTAGTACCAGAGCTGCGCGCTGATCACCGTGACCAGTGACCACGGGATCAGGAGGATCGCCATCATCATCCCGCGCGCCTTGGTGAGCCGTTCGAGCAGGAGGGCGATCATCGTGCCGAGGATGAGCTCAACGAGCACGGTGACCACGGTGAAGCCGATCGTGAAGACGAGCGCGTAGTGCCACTCCGAGTTGCCGAGCACGAGGGAGTAGTTGGCGGTCGTCAGGCCATTCAGCTGGAAGCCGGCGCCCGTCACGTTGACGTTCTCGAAGCTGAGCAGCACCGCGAAGCCGATCGGGAACAGCGTGACCGCGCCGATGAAGAACAGGGCGGGCGCGGTGAACATCCATCCCAGCCGGGCCATGCGCCGGCGGTAGACGTCGGACCGGCCCACGATGACCGGCGGTGTCGCCGTGGGGACGCCGGTCGAAGGGTGAGCGGAGACTTCTGCCATCTGAGTCTGATTCCTCGGGGACCTCGTCGTGGGCTGTCTGGATCCGGAACGGAGGCCGTGCGCCACAGGCGCCGTGCCGCGCGTCGGCGCCCGGCGATCGCGTCGTCGGGCGCGCGAATCACCCGCGAGGCGCGCCGGTCGACGCGGCCCCGCGGGTGATCGCTGTGAGCGTTGGAGTCAGTTGCGGACTAGAGCGAGTTGCCTCCGAGCGCGCTGCTGATGCCTGACGCCATCGAGCTGACCGCCGCGGACACCGACTTGGTGCCGGCGAGCGCCGCGCTGACGTTCTGGTAGATCGCCTGGCTGACCGACGCGTACTTCGGCGTCTGGGCCGGGCGCGGGACCAGCTTGGTCTTCGGCACGATCTTCAGGACGGCATTGCCGTTCTTGACCTTCGCCATGTTGCGCACGGCGGAGAGGGTCGGGATCTCGGAGAAGTGGCCGGTGGACTCGATCAGCTGGCCCTGCTTGCCGGTGAGCCACTTGATGAACGTCAGGTCGGCCGCGATGTTCTTCGAGTGTGGGTTGATGTACATGTTCCAGCCACCGATGTTCGAGTAGCCGGCTCCACCCTTGAACGACGGCAGCGGGGCGACGCCGACCTTGCCGATGACCTTCGAACCGGTCGAGTTGGCGGTCGAGTAGCCGTAGTCCCAGTTGCGCATGAAGGCCGCGGTGCCGTTCTGGAAGTCGTTCATGGCGTTGGCTTCCTGGTAGGTCGACTCGGCCTTCGGCGAGACGCCGGACTTGATGAAGGCGACCTCCTGACCGAGCGCCTTGGTGGCCGCGGCCTTGAACGACGGCGCCAATCCGGTGCCCTTGCTGTTCAACACCGACCCGCCGGCGTCGGCGAAGTACTCCATGAAGTTGCAGGTCGCGCCCTCATAGTCGGCGCCCTGGAAGACGTAGCCCTCCTTGGTCTGCCCCTTCTTGACGATCGTCTTCGCCTCCGAGGCGAGCTGCGCCCAGGTGGTCGGGACCTTCAGATGGTCCTTCCTCAGCAGATCCTTGCGGTAGTACAGGAAGCCCTGGTCCTCGAACAGCGGCGCGCCGTACACCTGGCCCTTATAGGTGGCGCCGGCCACCAGACCGGGCGCGAAGCCGGCGAAGTAGCTCTTCGGGAGGTACTTGCTGAGCGGCACGGCGAGCCCGTGCGCGGCGAACTGCGCGGGCCAGATCACGTCGCCCATGAAGACGTCGGGCCCCGCCCCGCCGGAGATCTGCGTCTCGAGCGTGGACCGGTTCGTGTCGGTGTTGGTCGGCGCCGCCTCGAGCGTCACCTTGATCTTCGGATACTGCTTCTCGAAGGCCTTGATCCAGGCCGTGCGCAGGTCGAGGTTTCCGACGCTGATCGGGCTCGACCACCAGGTGATGTGGCCCGACATCGCCGTGCCGGGAGGTGACGAGCTGTGGGGGGAGGAGGCGGACGCGCCGGCGACGGAGACGCCGAGCGCCACCATCGCCGTGCCGGCGACGGTGACCGCGGCGCGGGTGCGCCGGCCGTGATCAGAGATCCGCGTGCGCGTGGACAGTGAAGCCACAGTTACCTCTGCTTTCGAGTGGTTGCGGTGTCGTTTGTGTCCGGCCGGAGTGGCCTGACTCGATGCTCAGGCCAACGCGCCGTCCCGAGGACGAGCGTTGTCCTGCGCGCGGCAGCGGGAGGATCGGTACCCGTGGCTCACCGAACGGATGCGCCGGCCCGTACAGGACGGTCAGCTCGCCCCGACCTGGGCGCTCCTCTCGGGCCCGGCCCCGCCGCAGTTCTGCGGTGGCGGTCCGCCGAGGCGCGCCAATGATCACACCGGTGTGAGCGGTGGCTCGGTTGGCCATCGTGTTCCTCTCTCCCAAGCGGCGCGGCTCTGGCGAACCGCGCCGTACTGCAACGTTCAAGTCACCCTACCGGACGAATAAATCACCTGTCAAGACGCTTCCGTTCCCCGCTGGACTGGCGCGAGCGTGCCCGACCGCGGTGGGCCCGGAGGCGTCCATACCGGTCCGGAGCGATCCTCAGCTCTGAAACGTGTCAGAGTGTCGGTCGGCCGCGCCCGACTCCGCTGGGGCGGCCGGGATCAGCGAGTGAAACGGACGAGGAGCAAGGAGACGGAATGGAACAGGGGCAGGCCGGGCGACGTGTCAGATCGGAGCGGCCGAGCTCGCGGGTCGGCGTGCCGTGGTGGCGCGATGCCGTGATCTACCAGGTGTACATCCGGAGCTTCGCCGACGGCAACGGCGACGGGGTCGGGGACATCGCCGGCATCCGCTCTCGTCTCCCGTACCTGGCGGGCCTGCCGGTCGACGCGATCTGGATCAACCCTTGGTACCCGTCCCCGATGTGCGACGCCGGATACGACGTCAGCGACTTTCGCGCGATCGATCCGGTCTTCGGCACGCTCGCGGAGGCGGAGCGGTTGATCGACGAGGCGCACGGACACGGATTGCGGGTGCTGCTCGACATCGTCCCCAACCACGTGAGCGACCGGCACGCCTGGTTCCAGGCGGCGCTGGCCGCCGGCCCGGGCTCGGCCGAGCGCGCGCGGTTCCACTTCCGGCCCGGGCGGGGCCCGGACGGGGGTGAGCCGCCGAACGACTGGCTGAGCCGCTTCGGCGGACCGGCCTGGACACGCGTCTGCGAGTCCGACGGGCGCGCGGGGGAGTGGTATCTGCACCTGTTCACCCCGCAACAGCCCGACCTCAACTGGGACAACCCGGAGGTTGCCCAGGAGTTCGAGGACATCATGCGATTCTGGTTCGATCGCGGAGTCGACGGGTTCCGGATCGATGTCGCGCACGGCCTCGCGAAGGCGCCGGGGCTGCCGGACGCGCCCGGCGCGCCGTGGCCCCCGGACGGCCCGGGCAACCCTCCCCATCCGGCGTGGGACCAGGACGGCGTGCACGCGATCTATCAGGCCTGGCGCCGCGTTGCGGATGCGTACGACCCGCCGCGGGTGTTCACGGCGGAGGCGTGGGTGGACGGGTACGAGCGCCTCACCCGCTACATCCGGCCCGACGAGCTGAACACGGCGTTCAACTTCGATTTCCTGCTCGCGCCGTGGACCGCCGAGGCGCTGCGCCGGTCGATCACCGACGGGGTCGCCGCGCACGCGTCGGTCGGCGCCCCGCCGACGTGGGTGCTCTCCAACCACGACGTCGCGCGGGAGGTGTCCCGGTACGCCCGGCCCCAGGGGACGCGCGAGCTGCGCCACCTCGATGATCTCGGCGGACTCCCCACCGATTTCGCCCTCGGACTCCGGCGCGCCCGGGCGGCCGCGCTGCTGCTCCTCGCCCTTCCCGGCAACGCGTACATCTACCAGGGGGAGGAACTGGGCCTGCCCGAGGTGGAGGATCTGCCCGACGAGGTGATCCAGGATCCCGTCTGGGAGCAGTCGGGGCACCGCGAGCGCGGGCGCGACGGGTGCCGGGTGCCGCTGCCCTGGTCGGGCGGCGCGCCGCCCTTCGGGTTCAGCCCGGACGGGGCATCCGCCGCGCCGTGGCTGCCGCAGCCCGCGCACTGGGCGGGCCTCTCGGTGGCGGCGCAGGAGGGCGATCCCGGCTCGATGCTCGGCCTCTACCGCGACGCGCTGCGCCTGCGCCGCGAGCATCCCGCGCTCGGGGACGGCGCGATCGCCTGGGTGAGCGCGGCGGAGGGCGTGCTCGCCTTCCGGCGCGAGCCGGGCTTCGCCTGCGTCGTCAACCTGAGCGAGGAGGCGCAGGACCTGCCGCTCTCCGGCGAGGTACTGATGTCGAGCGCGCCGCTCGAGGGGGAGCGCATCGCCTCCGACTCCGCGGTCTGGCTCGCGGTGTGAGGCGGGGGCGTCGGCTCGGGTGGGCGCCTCAGGCGGCCACCCGAACGGGGCCGGTCGAGGCGCGCGTGACCAGGCGGGTCGGCAGGATCTGATGGCGGGGTGAGGAAGCCTCACCGTCGCTCAGCATCGCGATCAGCCGCTCGGTCGCGATGCGACCCTTGTCGAGCTGGGGCTGATGCACGGTGGTGAGCCCGTCACCGTCCGGCAGCACGTCGTCGAAGCCGACGATCGACACGTCGTCGGGGACACCGAGGCCACGGGCCATCGCCTCCTGCTTGGCCCCGAGCGCCAGCAGGTCGCTGAAGGCGATGAGCGCCGTGAGATCGGGGAACGCGTCGAGCAGTCGGGCGGCGCCCTCCCGTCCGGCGGTGACGCTCGTCATCGAACACTCCATCACCGGGGTGGCCTCGGCCACCGGGATGCCGGCGCCGGACAGCACCTCGAGGCATCCCTGCAGGCGGCGGCGCGCGATCGAGCTGGTGGCCCGGTCGATCGCGGTGACGTCGAAGAGGCCGACGTGGGTCCGCGCCGTCAGGCGAAAGGAGAGGATGCCGATGCGGCGGTGCCCGAGCTCGACGAGGTGCTGCGCGGCGTTGGCCGCCCCGGCCCGGTCGTCGATCCCCACGAGGTCGATCCCGTTGAGCGCGGGGCTGTCGATGATCACCGCCGGCAGCTTGCGGCGCAGGGCCGTCTCGAGCAGCGCGTCGTGCTCGAGCAGCGAGTGCAGGATGAAGCCGTCCACCGCGGCGTGGCGCACGGCCTGCGCGTGCGCCGTCCGGTCCGGCGAGCCCGGCACGAGAACGAGCGCGAGCTGCTGATCGGCGAGTCCCTCGGCGATGCCGCCGAGGACGCTCACGGCGTAGGGGTCGTTGAGCGGGTACGGGAATCGCTCCGAGAACACGATGCCGATGGCCTCCGCGCGCCCCCGCCGGAAGTTGCGCGCGAGCGGATTGGGACCGGCGTAACCGAGCTCGGCCGCGGCGCCGAGGATCCGCTCCCGCAACGCGTCGGAGAGCTGGTCGGGCCGGTTGTACGCGTTCGACACGCTGGTCGGCGATACTCCGACCGCCTCGGCCACCTGAACGAGGCTCGCGCGCCGCCGCGGGCCGGCGCCAGACGCGTTCGTGTCACTGTCCCCCATCGTGGCGCGAGTCTACTCCAACGAAACAGCCGTTTTCCCTTCCATCTGTCCGTGCATCGGCTCTGAAGTCACGGAATCGCCCGTAGTTCCGGGCGCGGTGCGCCGTATGATGCGGCTGGAACGATCAAGAGGACCGAGATGCGCTTCACCTTCGCACCCGCCGCCCTCAGCTCCGGCGCCCTGCTCGATCTGCCGTGGTCGCTGCCGCTCGCGCAGTGGGCCGACGCACGGATCGTGCTGCCGCGACACGCGGGGCTGCACCGACACGTGGTGCGCTTCCTGGAGGACGGGCCCCGGGTGTGGGCGGTGAAGGAGCTCCCGGAGGAGCTCGCCGTGCGGGAGTATCACGTCCTGCAGTGGCTTCGAGAGGTGGGCGCGCCGTGCGTGCCGCTGCACGGGGTGGTGCTCGACCGCGGTGAGGGAGTCGAGGCCGCGCTCATCACCGGGTATCTCGAGTTCTCCACCACCTACCGGGCCCTCTTCAGCGAGCCCCGCTCGATCCATCCGCACGAGTCGCTGCTCGACGCGCTCGTGCAGCTGCTCGTGCGGTTGCACCTGGTCGGCGTCTACTGGGGGGACTGCTCGCTGTCGAACACCCTGTTCCGTCTCGATGCCGGCAACCTCGCGGCGTACCTGGTCGACGCCGAGACCGCCGAGATCCACCCTCAGCTCACCTCCGGCCAGCGCGAGGCCGACGTGATGCAGGCGAGGGAGAGCCTGTTCGGTGAGCTGCTCGATCTCCAGGCCGGCGGGGTGGTCGGGGAGTCACTCGATCCCCTCGTGCTCGCCGACCACGTCGTCTGCCGCTACCACGAGCTGTGGGAGGAGCTGACCGGCGACTGGGTGTTCGCGATCGGCGAGGAGCGCAAGCGGATCGCGCAGCGCGTCCGCCGCCTGAACGATCTCGGCTTCGACATCGAGGAGCTCGAGCTGCTCGACGCCGGCCCCGGCAAGCTGCGCCTGCGCGTGACCACGAAGGTGAGCGAGAGCGGGCACCACCGTGGCCTGCTGCACCGGCGGACCGGCCTCGTCGCGGAGGAGAACCAGGCCCGTCGCCTGCTCAACGACCTCGAGTCCTACCGGGCGCACCTCGAGCAGCGGGCGGGCCACCCGGTCTCCGACGTGGTCGCCTCGAGTCGCTGGCTCGAGCGCGTGTTCGACCCGGTGGTGGCGAGCATCCCGCCCGAGCTGGCCGACAAGCTCGATCCGGTCGAGGTGTTCCACGAGGTGCTCGAGCACCGATGGTTCCTCTCCGAGCAGGCCGGGGCCGACGTCGGGACCTCGGCGGCGAGCGCCTCCTACTTCGCGACCGTGCTGCCCCACGTCTCGGACCTGCTGACGTCGGGGCGCAGCCCGACGAGCGCCTGAACTTCCTCGCCTCGGGCACGGGCGGGGACCTCCCGTTCGCCGCGCGTCGGGCGGCGAGCACTGACGGCTCGCCGGCCAGATGGTGCCAGGTCATTCCGACCATCGCGGTGGACCTGTAATGAGAACACGTCCTCCTCGTCTAGCTCCCGACGACGCTTGGACAGTTCGTTAGCAGGAGCGGAAGGGGCCTTGACGACTCACTCGGAGCGATGACGACGTGGAGGCGCTGCCCGTCGAGGCGCGGCGAGCGCACCTACACCACCAAGTCGCCGACCATCAGAACGACTGTTGCCGGCGCCGCACACACCCTATTACGGCGACTGGCCCCTGATTCTCATACCGCTCTCATACCGTTTTCAGCGGGAACCGAGGGAAGACGGAGCAGATTGGGAAGCCTGGATTCACCGGATTTACCGCTAGGCACAACGGCCACGACGTTCGGCGGCTCTTTGGCCCCAGCGCAGACAGTCGAATCACTCTCTCACGACTAGTGTCACCGGCAGAGAGCGCAGCTCGAGAGGAACAAGCGCTGCGGGTCTAGACAGATACGAGACCCACAGCGCTTCCCAGACCTACTGCTCCGGTCAGTCGCTTCCGACCCTATGAGCCTGGGCTAGAGCACACCTTCACGAGCCGCCCGATAGACAGTCGGGACTTTAGCCTGGAAGCCACGGCTGCGCGCAAACGCGACGTCCATCTGACCCATCCACGGGTTGGTTAGGGGCTCGCTGGATGACTCGTAGGGCGCGCCCACGACCTGGGCGATCTCATAGATCGACGTTGGAGACTCGTCGCCGATATTGACGATGTGTCCATCGAATGCACCCGTGAGCGCGAGCTCGACCGCTGTAGCGATGTCGCGGTGGTGGATGAGGCTCATCCTCAGAGCCGGATGCCAGTTCCAGCCGCCGAGGAGTCCTGGGGCCGACTGCAGGTGCCCGTCATCGTCGCCGTACACGAACGCGAGCCGCAGAATCGACCAGTTGAGCCCGCTCTGGCGCAACTCGGTCTCCGCCTGGAGCTTGCTCGCAGGATATGGCCTGTCTGCCTCGGCAGAGTCGCTCTCAAGCGCGGGGTGCTCGAGGTCATCCCTATAGACGAGACCGGTGCTCGCCATGATGAAACGCGCCTCTGGCGCGTGTGCGCGCGCTGCATCGATGAGGTTGCGTGTGCCCTCGACGTTGACTCGCCAAATGTCATCGGGGTCGGGAGTGCGCAGGACGGCAGCGAGATGGACGATCGCCGACACGCCCTCCATCGCCGAGGCCAGTGAGTCGCGGTCGAGGATGTCACCCTCAACGCGGGTCACTCCGGCGGGGGCATCTTTGCCGGTCCGGATGAGTGCGCGGCAGTCCCAGCCGGCCTCTACTAGCCGAGGCAGCAGTCGCGACCCTACGAGGCCGGTACCACCTGTGATCAAGATCGTCATGGCGTCAGTTCCTTTCGCTGTTGCGGATATAGCGATGGTCTACGAATCATCAGTAGTGCTGATGATAGGCTACCAGCTAGATGTTGCGATACGATCCAGATATGGCCGGCGATCAAGACCCGGGTCCGGAGGTCACCGGACGGTTGGGGTATCTGTTCAAGCACGCCGGGATGCTCATGGCTGATCTCAATGCCGAGGCGCTCGCTCCGCTCGGCATTACTGCCCGCGAGCACGCAGTTCTGCTCCTGCTCGCCGGCCATGAGCCGTCATCACAGCAGCAAGCCGCCAGTCGGCTTGGGCTTGATCGGACCACGATGGTTGCGATCATTGACACGCTCGAGGACAGAGGCCTCGTCTCTCGGCATCCGCATGCCGAAGATCGCCGGCGCAACGTCGTGGAGCTCACCGCCACCGGCAAGGACACGATGCGGCGGGCCACCAAAGCGAGTGACGCAGCCGAACGCAAGCTGCTCGCGCCGCTTAGTCGCGACGATGCGCAGCGCCTCCGAGCGGCGTTGCGGCGTGTGGTGGTAGACCCCGCGAGTTGACGTTTGGCCCAGTCACCGCGAGAACAACCCGCGTAGTTGGTTAACGCGTGACGTGCATGCGGCATGCGAAGGTGTTGAGTTCCTCGCAACCTGTTTCGGTGACGGTCACAGTACCCCCGACGTTCATGCGGGTGCTGTTCACAAAGGCGTTCGGCTCGAAGGCGAGGACGGTGCCGGTTATCAGCTCGAGGTTGATGCCGGCCATCGGAGGTGGAGCGTCCGGACGTGAGACCGGCAGCGACGGAAACGTCGACAAACCCTCACGGTTCAGAAAACTCATGCCGATGTACGCGCACGGATTGAGTGAGTGAACAAGCGGGGTCCACGCCCAGCATCCGCTTTCGCGCAGCGGCTCTTCCATCGCTTGGTTGAGTGGGGCGAACGTCATCCCCGGCGTGTAGCCCGGCACGCCCAGCGTCCTACGACGCTCGGGCAACTTCGGCGCAGCGTGCCTGAACGCCCGCACTACCCTTGCCTCAGGCCGCCAGACAAAATGCTCACCACGAGCCGCCGTTCCGAGCCGATTTGAGGCATCCTTGAGGGGTGCCGAATCTCGAAAACGGTATGAGAGCGCCAGGGAAGCTCTCGACAAAGTCCTAAATTCCCTGCAAATGCCGACGTAGCTCAGCTGGTAGAGCACTTCACTCGTAATGAAGGGGTCCGGGGTTCGAGTCCCCGCGTCGGCTCTGAAGAGCCTGCAACGCGGCCGTATTTTGCGTCTGCGGCTTGTCCCGAACTTTGTCCCGAACGGTCGCTTGGCGGGAAGAGGTTCGGGTCCCGCCTTCTGCGGTAGGTCGTGGCGGCTCGGGCACTCGGGATCGAGGCTGGCACTATCGACCGCCGACGTGCGGCGCGTCTCGACGACTCGCCGTCCGGGTGTGAACGGCGCCTTGGATCAGGCTTTGTCGCCCAAGCCGAAGTTCCTCCGGCCTCAGCGCTCATCTGGATGCTCCCGCGTGCGAGGTGGAAGCGGTCATCATGCCGAGCGGGCGCCCGCTGATGCTTTCGCCGGCACCTCAGCCTCCGCCGACTCGTTGCACATATCGGGGGTGAACGGCCGGACCTCGATCGCGTGGAACTTTGCGACAGGATGCGCAGCCGCGATCGCGATCGCCTCCTCGATATCGCCGCAGTCGATGATGTTGAAGCCGCTAGAACCTCGGCGGGATTGGCGGCAAAGGGCTCGTCGCTGGTGAGCGTGTGCGGCCCGCGGACACGCACCAGGACTCCCGCCTCCGGTGCTTCCAAAATGCAGCCGATCACACACGCGCCGCTGACCGTCACCTGATCGACCCACCGCGGCAGCTCGCGCCGCATCACCTCGGTCTTCGCGGCGGTCGCGATCCCGTCACTGCAGATCAACAGCGTGTAGCGCTGCTGGCCAACTCCCGGTCCCTGTTCCAGCCGCTCGCGGAGCTCTGCGGTCCAGTCAACGGGCTCAGCAAGCGGTCTGACTTCGAGCTTGTTGAACCACGCGAGGGGATGGGTGGCCGCGAGCGCGACCGCCTGCTCACGGCTGTCGCAGTCGAGCAGATCGAAGCCCGCGATGTGCTCCTTGGTCTCAGCAAACGGACCGTCGCTGACCAGCGTCAGACCATCCCTGACCCGCACCGTCCTGGCCGTCGCGGGCGGTTGGAGCGGGTGCCCGTAAATGCTGATTCCGTCAAGCGCCGCGATGTGATCGCCGATCGTGTCCCCGACCAGCGCCTCCTCCACGTCGCTGGCTTGGAGACCGTCGTTATAGACAACCACCATGTATGTCACCTTCGGGTTCGTTTCCCTAGATCTGCCGCAGACGACAGGGATATCCGTGGCGGCTCACGGCTCGATCCCTCGCTGCCCGCGCACGCTCGTCAATCGATCGGCTGTTCAGCTGCTGTAGCAATGACCTCATCTCGACCTCCTCGGCTTGGCGTCTGTACCAAGACGACGAGCGGACGAGCACCCAAAGGACACCTCCAGCAAAGAATTCTCCCCCGCCAGGATTCCGAGTGCCCGCCGCCCGCCGGGCTCACCACGCGCGCGTCTGATCGCCATTGCGCTCGTCGCCATTGCGCTCGTCCGGCGTCGAGGGGCATCCCGGGTCGAAGCGAGCGCGGACCCCGGTGGTCGAGTGCTGGCTGCGTGTCGGAGATCGGGATTGGATTGCTCGCTCCGCGATTCCGCTCGGTGCTGCATAGGCCACAGCGGCCAGGGACGTCCAGTGCTGATTCCCTCAGACCCGCGCGAAACAGGTGTCTCGACGAGTGCCTCGGGATGCCTCCGCGGTGACGGAAGCAAGACCCGCGCTGATCGCTTGAGATCTCGTCGAGTGTCAGTACAATGTCCGGACGATGGCTACTGGAGTCCGTTCTCGCCGAATCGACGTGCGCGTCACGGATGAGCAGGATGCGGTCATTCGCGAGGCTGCGGCAGCGTCCGGCCAGACCGTCTCCGCGTTCTTGCTGGGCGCGGCTGAGGGACGCGCCAGGGCTGTGCTTGACGAGCGCCGGCACCTGGTCATGTCAGATCGCGCCTTCGCGGCCTTGGCGGCTGCGTTGGACGAGCCCGGCGAGCGCGTGCCGGCATTGGATGAGCTGCTCAGTCTCCCGCGACTGCAGCGTAGGTGAGCGAACCCTCGCTCGTCGCGCTGAGCGCCGAGCATGACCTCAGCGGCTTTGACTGTGGCAACCCGGAGCTTGATCGCTGGCTGATCAATCACGCGCTGGCCAGCCAGAAGGCCGACCTGGCGCGAACCTACCTTGTGCTTGACGGCGGCTCGGTCGTTGCCTACGTCAGCCTCACGACCGGATCGATCCGTCCCGAAGCTGCCCCCAAGCGTTACGCGCGCGGGATGCCGCGCTACCCGATCCCGACGATCCTGATCGCACGGCTGGCCGTCGACCGTCGCCACCAACGCCAGAGGCTCGGCAGCCGCCTGCTCGCCGAAGCCCTCCGCCTCGCCGTCGCGGCGAGCGACGTGGCCGCCGTCCGACTCGTGGTCGTCGACGCGATCGATGACCAAGCAGCAGCCTTCTTCCGGCGCTGGGGTTTCATCGACGTTCCCGAGAACCCGAACCGACGGTTCCGCAAGATCAGCGACATCCGGAACTCGTTCCCGTAATCAACCCCCGGCGCGCAGGAAATGAGCACATTCCGCGTAAAGCACAAGTTGCGGGCGGTCACGCGCCGGGTCGCGTGGAAAGGCGCAAGCAGGTCCGGTCCGCGGCCTGCATCCCAAGCCGGTACCATTCTGGTATGAGCAAGCAGATCGCCGTTCGTCTCCCAGATGAACTCGTTGAGTTCGTCGATGAGGTTGTGGGAAGCGGACAAGGAGCAAGCCGTGCCGCCGTAGTGACCCGAGCGCTGGAGCGCGAGCGACGGCGAATGGCCGCCACGCGTGACGCCGAGATCCTCGCCTCCGTAGGACCAGATCCCGAGCTCGAAGGGCTCGCCGGCTACGCAGCCGGAGTTCGCGTCGAGGACTGATGCGACCGATCCACACCGCAGCACTCGACAAATCCCGGCCGGTCCTTGTGCTCACGCGCGCGATCGTTCGACCCCACCTCACCTCGGTTACGATCGCCCCGATCACAAGCACGATCCGAGGGCTGTCTACCGAAGTCCAACTCGGCGCTCGTAACGGGCTGAGCCACGACTGCGTCGTCGCGTGCGACCACATCACGACGATCCCGGCATCTGCACTCGGCGAGCAGATCGGGCTGCTGCTCGAGGATCAGGAGCCAGACCTGACCGAAGCGATTCACGCCGCCTTCGATCTCGACTACTAACCAGAGCAGAGTCGTACCTTCCGCGCAGAGCGGGGAAGTCGGCGCGGACCGTGAGATGCCTCAGCGATGACCCGAAGCGGGTCTCGGCGCAGTTGCCTTTGCGTGGCATACCGCCGCTCTGGGTCGGCCACCGGCTCGCGAGTGCTAGTAGCCGAAAGGAGAAGCGCCGAAGAGATCCCCAAGAAGCCGTCGCGTAGAACGCGAAAGCCCTCTGAGGAGGCTTAGCTCGCAAAACGGGTAGCACATTGTCAATGCCCCTGAGTTCGGCAATTTGAGGAGGGAGAAATGCTCGCAGTAGCCGCGACTGGCGCTGGGACCATTGCGATCGTTGTAGTCCTGGTGCTCATTGCGATCCTGGTTTTCGTGTTCCGCTGGAACCACGACAACAACAAGTGAAGGAAGTAGCCCGCCTTCGGCGTCTAGAAGGGTCCCGAGGGTGTCGGCATGATCGAATAGGAATAGTTCGGCCAGGTCGGGTCGCGGCTGCTGCTTGGCCACGGAAAGGAAGCTGTGGATGTCTCCCGGCAGAAATGACGGGAAACTTCCCGAGCTTCGCTTGGGCGACGCAATCGCGCTTGATCAACGGGACCGCCTCGCCATTCAGACCGAGGGAAGCGCAACGGCGCGGACCGGCACCCCGCCCACGGCAGGTTCGGCACCTCGCTGGCTCTCGTGCGCCGGGAAGGGGCGGCCGGGCTTAGGCGGCAGCGTGCAGCGCGTCCGCGATGACGGCCTCGACATCACGGCCCTCACGCTGCGCTCGCTCACTCAGGGCGGTCAACGTTGCAGGCGCGACCGGCACGGTCACGATCACCTCAATCGCCGGATTACCGGTCTCAACGTGAACCTCCGCCGCTGCGAGTTGCGCGTCACACGCGCCAGGGTCATGATCGTGCTGATCGCTCTCGCTTCCTCCCATTCTGACGGGTCACCGCACGTTGCGGTAGAGCCCCACCTGCGGCCCAGTCGAATCCCAGGCCGTCATCACATGCCACCGCCCGTGGTCGCTGATGTCCCTGTCAGCCACGATCGTCAGAAACCGGTGCGGTGATTCATCGGGTGCAGGCCAACACAACGGACAAAAGTCGGGCTCGAGCGAGCCGACATCCAACTGTTGAGTCAGCTCATCGTCGATCCCGAGAACCAACCAGCCGCGTCGGACATCACCGACCGGCGACCAGAAGGCTGACAGTGAGCTCATCTGTGCAGGCACGGCTCTGCCCCCGAACGTCGAGTTCAGTTTCTGAGGGTTCGCGGCAGGAGGGATCCTGTCTCTTGCCTCGCAAGTACCCGCCGGAAGTCCGTCGCCAAGTCATCAAACTCCACGTCGCGGGCCCGAAGCAACGAGGCGAGCGGCGCGCAGACTACTCCAGGTACTCATCATCCCCTTCGCGGAAGCCTGGCAGGTTGATCACCAGGTAGGTGGCGTTACCCGACACCACATACGGAACACCCCGCGGGATCGCCGCGACCTCGCCGGGACCGATGATCGCCGGCGGCTCGCGCCCGCATTCGATTTCCAGCTCCCCCTCGACGACCGCGTACACACGAGTCGAGGCACGGGTCACCAGCCGTCGGTGGCGGCCGCTAATCGACACCCAGGTCACAGAGAGCTCGCCGTCGCAGTCAGCGGCTGCAAGCAGCGGCGCCAGCACGAGATGATTCTCGGGCTCGCTGACCAGTGATTCCGCGTCGATCCGTCCGATGTTCAAGCGCATACCCTCGCGAGTTTCCCGCAGATCATCTCGGAAACAGGACTAGCCCAGCCCTATCGACCCGACGCGGGGACTCGAGTGTCAATGGCCATCGAGAACTCCCCATCCGCGGCCACTTTTTCTCCCCACTGGTTGCCATGTTTTGGGCCTCCGGTCGAGTTGGTGGTGACTTGCGCGTGATGGTTCGGGGCTGAGCAGGGCTTTTCTGGCTGAGGTTTCGTTCGGAGGTTGCGCGAAGGGCAGCGACGCGCAACCGTCCCGTGGCGCAGGCGGCGTGGTGTTCGATCTCAAGCGGCCCGCGAGGAGGGTCAGATGCGCGTCACCACTGCATTCAACCGTCTGCTGGTGTTGCCGGGGGCGTCCGTCACGGACGTGAGCTTCAGCCCTGAGGGCGTGATCGTGACCGTGCGCCTGCGGCGCCGCTGCAGGGTGTGCGGCGAGTGCGGGCAGCTCGCCGGGCACGTTCACGGCCGGCGCCTGAAGCGCTGGCGGCACCTGGATCTGGGTGCCGCTCGCTGCCTGGTCGAGTGTGAGCTTCGGCGGGTGTGGTGCCCTGACTGTGGGGTCCGTCTGGAGGCGGTGCCGTGGGCCCGCCCGGGCGCCCGTCACACCCGCGATTTCGAGGCTCTGGTCGCGTGGCTTGCCCATCAGATGGCCAAGACCTCGATCGCCCGGCTGCTGCGGATCGGCTGGGACACGGTCGGGAACATCATCGAGCGTGTCGTGGTTGACAGGGTCGACCACGCCCGGCTTGACGGCCTCCTCGCGATCGGGGTGGATGAGATCAGCTACCGACGCGGGCAGCGCTACCTCACGACCGTCGTGGACCACCAGGCGCAGCGGATCGTGTGGTGCTCACCAGGCCGCAACGCCCAGACATTGCAGCAGTTCTTCGATCTGCTCGGCGACCGCAAGCACTCGATCCAGGCGGTGTCGATCGACATGTCCGGCGGGTACCAGCAAGCGATCCAGACCGCGATCCCGGACGCTGAGATCTGCTTTGACCCCTTCCACGTGATCCGCCTCGCGCAACGCGCCACAGACCAGGTCCGCCGCGACGAATGGAACCTCCACGACCGGTCCCGCACCAAGGCTGGCAAATGGATCAAGGGCACCCGCTGGTCGCTGCTCAAGAGCCCCGAGAAACAAACGATCGACCAGCTCGCCAAGCTCGGCGAGGTCCAGCAAGCCAACAAGCCGCTCTACCGCGCGTTCCTGCTCAAAGAAGAGCTACGGCTGCTCTACCACCTCGACGACCCCGCCCTCGCGGCCGAGCACCTCGACGCATGGCTGACGTGGGCGTCCCGCTCCCGGTTCGAGCCGTTCGTCAAACTCGCGCGCACGATCCGCCGCCACCGCGCGGGAATCCTCAACGCGATCAGGCTCGGGCTCGACAACGGCCGGCTCGAAGGCCTCAACAACCGCATCCGCCTGATCAGCCACCGCAGCTACGGATTCCACAGCCCAAGCCCACTGATCGCGCTCATCTACCTCTGCTGCAGCGCCATCTGAAGCTGTCCACGAAGCTCTCGGCCATCGCGTTGTCGTAGGCGTCGCCGACCGTCCGATCGAGCCGAGGACCTGGTGATCGTCAAGGGTCTGGCGGTAGTCGAAGGACACATTGAGAGCCGGCGTCGGAGTGGTGGATCAGCTGCACGTCAGCGCCGTGCTCCCGCGTCCCGAGCGCCATCCGCAGCGCGTCGAGCACGAGTGTCGTTCGGATGTTGGAGGCCAGCTGCCACCCGACGACCTTGTGGGAGTAGGCGTCGATCACGAAGCTGAAGAACACAAGCCCCTCCCAGCAGCGCAGATAGGTGAAGTCCGCCAGCCACAGAGCGTTCGGTCGCTTCGCCCTGAACTGTCGGTTGACCAGGTCCGGGTGCCTCGGCGCACCCGGCTGCACGAGTCCCGCGGTGACCGACCACCCGCAGAAATCGAAGCGGAATGGGCGGCTCGAAACGGCCCGGAGGAAGATCCTGGTCGCGCTAGGAGCGCGCCACAGCTGCTGGTCAACGAGACGCTCGGTGCGGCTCTCTGAAGCGAGATAGTGTGACCACCACCAACCCCAAGAAACCTACTGACAACGGCCTCCGTTAGACCCGGTCTGGCTCAACCCTGCGGAGCCCGGGAGTTGCGGTGCCGTGGCCAAGCAACACTCTGGGCTGGTCACCGGCTCGCGAGTGCTATCGGCGGGCTATAACCGAATGTTGTGGACGGCGCTGTTGAGGAAGTAGGCGGCGTACCTTCCCGGTTGATCAAGACCGAGGCCGGCGGGAGCCGGCAGGAAGGCACGCCGATGACGAATGTTCGCACGCTCCCGGGCGTTGGGAGTGACGATGAGATGCAGGTCACGCTCGATCAGCTTGCTCGGGAAGGAGCCAGGCGGATGATCGCCGCCGCCTTGCGGGCGGAGGCTGACGAGTATGTCGAGCGGTTCGCGGAGGAGGTCGATGAGCACGGACATCGGCTGGTGGTCCGTAACGGCCGTGCTCAGCCGCGGAAGGTG
>DAIDJO010000088.1 GCA_027451345.1 Solirubrobacterales bacterium | reverse complement strand
CGACGGTCAGGCTGTAGGGCTGCACGGTGCCGTCCGTGTACTGGATCGTGCCGTTGCCCGTCTCGTTCGCACCGCTCGAGGCGCCGAGCACGGTCAGCTGCGTCGCACCGGGCGTGGGGGGCAGCAGGATGGTCTGTCCGGCGGCCAACACGCTGTCCGGCGCCCCCGCGGCGACGTCCGGCCACGTCAGGGTCGTCCCGCCCACCGTGACGGTGGCGCCCGGAGCGAGCCCCGCCGCGGTCAGGGCCTGCTCCGAGTAGCTGTTGCCGTTGCCGTCGAAGTTGGCGGCCGCGATGTTGGCGTCGTCGCTGATCGCGGAGGTGTCGTAGGCGGCGGCCAGCGACGGGAACGGGATCTCGAGTCGCATCGCCGCCGCCCCCAGGGGATAGGACCCGCCCTGGTAGGTGATGCTCGGCACCAGGGCGATCTGCTCCGCCACGGGCGCCACCCCGACGGCGACGGCCACCGTGAACGTGAGGTGGACCGTCCGGTGGGGCGCGACCGTGATGGCCGGCGCGGCGGGCGTGATCGTCACGCCCGCCGGCAGCGCCGGCCGGAGGTTCACGAGCACCCTGCGGCTCATGCGGCTGGTGACGACGACCGTCACCGGCGCCGAGCTGCCCGGAGCGACGATGACGGGGGCCACGGCGGTCACCGTGACGGGTCCTCGAACCCTGATCGTGGCGGTCGCGCTCAGGGTCGCACTGAGGGTCGTCCCGTTCGCCGTGCCCGGCGCACCGAGCCGCGCGGTGAGGCTCTTCACCTGGCCCCCGGCCTGCTCGGGCACCGTCACGCTGAAGTTGCGCGTGACGCTCTGGCCGGGCCGCAGCGAAAGCAGCGGCGTCGGGGCCTCGCGGACCACGGTCCAACTCCCCGGAAAGCCGAGACGGACGATCCCGTTGCGGATCGGAAGGTTCCCGCGGTTGACGAACCGGGCGCGCGCCATGAAGGTCTCCCCCGGAATCACGGCCGCGGGCGTGCTGAGCGCGGCGTAGCGGGCGCCGATCGTCCGCCTCACCCGCAGGACGCCGCGCAGCGGCAGGGATGCCAGCGCGGAGGAGTCGCCCACGTAGAGCGCGAAGCGCCCGGCCGGAACCGTCCAGCCGTCCGCGGTCGTGTTGAAGAAGGAGAGGGCGTGGCCCGTGAGCGGAAAGGTGACGGTCGTGCTCTGCTGGGGGGCGAGGGTGACGCTGCGAAACCCGACGAGCTGACGAGGCGGCTCGCCCGCGGAGGCCGGATCGCCGATGTAGAGCTGGGCGACGTCGCTGCCCGCCACCGTGCCGGTGTTGGTGACCGTGGCCGTCACGCGCGCGAGCACCGCACGCTGCCCCGCCGGGTTATCCGGTCCGGAGACCCGGTTGATCACCGAGCCGGGCGTCACCTGCAGACCGCTGAAGGCGAATGTCGTGTACGAGAGGCCGTAGCCGAACGGGAAGAGCGGCGTCACATTGTTGGCGTCATACCAGCGGTACCCCACGTTGAGGCCCTCGGAATACTGCACCTCCCCGTTGACCCCCGGGAACTGGGCGGGGGAGGCGGTGGGAATGGCCGCCAGGCTGGTGGGAAAGGTCTCGGGGAGGTGTCCGCCCGGGTCGACGTCGCCGAAGAGCAGGGCGGCGATCGCCGTGCCGTCGTCCTGACCGGGATACCACGCCTCGAGCACCGCCTTGACACTGCTGAGCCACGGCATCAGGACCGGCCCACCGGTGTTGAGAACGACGATCGTGTTGGGGTTGGCGGCGGCCACCGCCTCGATCATCGCGTCCTGGCTGCCCGGCAGCGAGATGCTCGTGAGGTCGCTGCCCTCGCTCTCCGGGTAGCTCGCGAACACGACGGCGACCTGCGCCTGGGCGGCGGCCGCCGCCGCCTGGCCCGGGTCGGTGCCGTCATAGGAGGTGACCGCCACCGAGGAGCCGGCTCGGGCCGTGATGCCGCTCAGCGGGCTGACCACCGCGTTCGGCGTCACGTGCGAGCTCCCGCCCCCCGCGGTCTGTGGGCTGCTCGTCCCGTCGGTGCCGATCACCGCGATGGAGTGGGTGGTGGCGGGGTTCAGGGGGAGGATCGCGCCGGTGTTCTGGAGCAGGACGGTGCCACGCTCGGCGACGTTCAGCGCCACCGCGTCGTCCGCCGGGGTGGCGGCGGGACTCGAGAGCGTGCCGGTCGGCGGGTCGTTGAACAGGTTGAACTGGAACATCTCGGTCAGGATGCGCCGCACGGCGTCGTTGATCGTCGGGGTTCGGACCTGCCCGGCGGCCACCGCCGCGGCGAGCTGTCCGTTGTCCCAGTAGTAGCTTCCGCGCTCCTGGTCGAGCCCGGCGTTGGCGGAGTCCACGGTCGACGCGTTGGCGGCGCTGTCGGACCGAACGAAGCCCGGAAAGCCCCAGCGGTCGTCGAGCAGGCCGGTGAGCAGGGTCGGGTCCTGACACGAGTACGAGCCGTTCAGCAGGGGGTAGGCGCACATGACGGAGGCGGCGTGCGCCTGGGTGATGGCGCTGTAGAACGGCGGCAGGTAGATCTCGTGGAGCGCTCGGACGCTCACCTTCGTGTTGTCCAGGGCGGTGCCACGGTTCGTCTCCTGGTTGTAGGTGACGAAGTGCTTGACGTCCGCCATCACCCCCTGGCTCTGCAGGCCCTCGATGTTCGCCGTCCCCAGGGCCGAGGTGAGGTACGGGTCCTCGCTGAACATCTCGAAATTGCGGCCCCAGCGCGGGTCGCGCTGGATGTTGACCGACGGCCCGAGCACGACCGCGATGCCCTTGGCGCGATGCTCCTGTCCGTTCACCACCCCGTACTGATAGGCGAGCCCGGGATCCCACGCCGAGGCGAGCGAGACCTCGGCCGGCAACTGCGTGACGTCGGTCGCGCCGAAGGCGACTCCCTGCGAGCCGTCCTCCTCGATCAGCGGGGGAATGCAGAGCGAGGGCTGGGCTGGGACGAACCCCTCGTAGCCGGCGTACGGGCCGGTGGTGGTCGGCTCGTTGATGTACATCTCGGCGATCTTCTCGGCGAGGCTCATGTGCGAGAGCAGCAGGTTCACCCGCCGACCGATCGGCAACGACTGGTCCAGCCAGGGGCAGACGGACGTCGCATCACGGCCGCGCGCGCGGGGGTGGACGGCACGGACGCCCGCGGCGCCGGCCGTCAGCGGGCCGGCTGCCGCGACGAGGCCGACCCCGATCACGGCGAGGACAGCGCAGACCAGGCGGGCGCGCCATCCTGGCCCGCGCCGCAGCGCGACGTTGCCCGCTCCCCAGCGGGATGCATCCGACCTCACACCGTTGCTAACACGCCCGTAGCGCAAACGTTGTGGACGAGCCAACCGACGTCTCAACCCAGCCTCCCGGCGTCGCACGCGACATCGCGCCACGGGTACGCCGCCGGCGACGCCCCGACCGGCGATCAGTTCTCGCTGCCCAACCGGTCCCAGCAGTACAGCTCGAGGCACTCTCCGGCGAGCTGGACGCAGCGCTCCTCGGAGAGCCACGGGAGCACGGCATCCAGGGCCTCGTCCTCACCGACCCCGGCGTCGAACGCCTCCTCGCCGCGGAACCCGGCGGCGATGCGGAGCGCCTCGCGGCGGTTCTCCCCCAGCGACGGGAAGACGTTCACGAGGAACTCCTTGCTCGGAATCGGATGGCCCACCTCGAGCGAGGCGTGCCACGCGGCGAGCAGTGACAGATCGTGCTCGTCGAGATCGGCGACGGCCTTGGAGTAATGCGACAGGAGGTCCGGTTCCGGGATCTCATCGACCCAGGCACCCACCACCTCGCCGACGATCTGCCGCCGAGCCTCGCGACCGACGGAGTCGGCGATCACACGAATGGCGTCTTGCGGCTCGATGAAGCAAAGTGACATAGCGGCTCCGAAAACGGACGGGCTGACGACCGGGACTGTAGGTGCCACCCCGGACGGAGACGCAGGAGATCGGTGGTCGGGCTCGACGGACCGAACCTCAGAGCCCGAGCGCGTGGCGGGCCTGCTCGACGAGCCACTCGTCAGGCTCGGATGCCTCCGGCAGGCCGTCCGTCACGCGCGCGCCGGACCCCCAGTTGTGCAGGGCCAGGTCGAGGGCGTCGAGCGGCACGTCGCAGGCGTCCGCGAGCTGGGAGGCCCGCCGATCGAGCAGCAGCGGGTCGGCGATGCCGAAGGCCCGCTTGGCCGCCCAGGTGGCCTCGTTCTCGCCCGCCAGGAACAGGCCCACCCCCCGCAGGGGGTAGACGCCGAGGTGACCGAGGAGGGTGAGCAGGGCGTACCGGCTGTCGCGGCTGAGGCTGCGGATGCCTCCCAGCCGCTCGAACAGCCGCTCGAAGCGCCGCTCGGGCGTCCACGACGGCTCCCCGTTGAACGCGCTGGTCAGGGAGCCGTGGCGGGCCGCCCACGCCTCGACCCGGGCCGCCGCCTCGTCTCGCTCCTCGGGTTCGACGCCGCGCGGGCCGGCGAGGGCGAGCCGGATCGCCAGCTGCGTCCGCCGCTCGACGTCGCCCGCGCCCGCGATGTCGCTCCACGCGGGATCGGCGTCGGGGACCTCGCCGCCGGCCGCGACCCGATCCATCAGGCGCAGGCGGGTGGCGGAGAAGGCGATCTCCTCAGCCAACCGCTCCGCGTCCTGGCTGGACTTCAGCCCGGGCACGAGCGGTGAGCGATACCCGTCCTCGGCGCCGCGGGCCAGGCGCCGCACCCGGACGGCCCCGGTTCCCGAGCGGGGAGCCGAGGCCGGGCGCGTCGGGCGGGACGCCTGGAGGCGTGGCCGCTCGTCGCGCTCCCGCGGCTGGGTCGCTCGAGGCGCCCCCGAGGAGACGATGGGACGCGCCTCGAACTGCTGCTCGCGAGCGCAGATCGTGCAGTTCTGAAGGAGGCGGTTATGCCGGCAGAAGGTGGGCATCGTCAACGTCAATCCTGACACGCCCGTGGCGTTCGTGGAGTCGCGCCCGGCGCTCCCGGCCGCCCCTCCCCACCGGCCGCCCTCACCGGCGCAGCCGAGACCGGGCGCCGGGTCCGAAAGGGTGCTGGGGGGCCTGGATCCATCCGGGCCCCCCAGCTGGCCAGGGAAGTGGGGGCGCAGTTCCCTGACTGACTTGGCGAGTGTGCCCCACTCGCATTCAGACGAGTTAAGGGTACTCGAAGCTCGTGCCCTGACCGAACGGCCGCGACCGACGCAGGCGGCGCCTGCGCTCAGTCCTCGAAGCGACTCCCCGGACCGGTGAAGAACTGATCCCCCGGCCGCACGGTGCCGGCCGCCTCGGCCTCATGCCGCAGCGTGCTGTCGGGCTCGCCGCTCCAGGCGCCGATCGCCAGCAGCTCCCGATCCTGATCCATCGGGGTGCCGCCGAGCGCCTTGTTGACCACGCGCGCGCACTTGCGCCCCTCCGCGATCGCCGTGACGACGAGCGACTGGCCGATCCGCGCATCCCCGCAGGCGAAGATCCCGGCATGGGAGGTCTTGTACGTGCGCTCGGTGCGGATGTTGCCCCGCCGGTCGAGATCGAGCGCGAGGTCGGCGACGGGGCCGTCATGCTCCGGGTGCTCGAACCCGATCGCGATCAGCACCAGGTCCGCCTCGACCACGAACTCGGTCCCGGGCACCGGCGTGAGGTCGCGGGACGACGTGCCGGTCACCTTGCGGGCATACACGTGGGTGACGTTCCCGTCCCGCCCGCCGAAGCCGGTGACCTCGGTGCCCCAGCGCCGCGCCCCACCCTCCTCGAGGGCGTAGGTCGAGGCGGTCCGCTTGGGCGGGAGCGGCCAGGGATGCCGCGGATCGGACTCGAGCAGCTCCGCGTAGACATCGAGGATCGTGGCGCTGATGGCCCCCTCCCGCTGCGCGTTGGAGATGCAGTCCATGCCGGTGTCGCCGCCGCCGATGACGATCACTCGCCTGCCCGCCGCCGTGATCTCCTGCCCGGGCTCGACCGCGCGGTGGGGTCGGCCCTCCTGCTGGGCCACCCAGCGGTTGCGCTGATACAGGTAGTCCATGGCGAGGTGGATCCCCGCGTTCTCGCGGCCGGGCACCTCGAGGTCGCGTGAGACCCGCGACCCGATCGCCAGCACCACGGCGTCGTGCCGGTCCTGGAGCTCGGCGACCGAGACGTCGGCGCCGATCTCGGTGTCGTACACGAAGCTGATGCCCTCCTCCTCGAGCACGGCGACGCGACGGTCGATCACCGCCTTCTCGAGCTTGGCGTCCGGAACGCCGAACCGCATCAGCCCGCCGGGACCCTCGTCGCGCTCGTACACGGTGACCAGATGCCCGTTGCGGTTGAGCTCGGCGGCGACGGCGAGACCCGCCGGACCGGAGCCGACCACGCCGACGGTCTTGCCCGAACGCCGGGCCGGCGGCTCAGCCACCACCCAACCCTCGGCAAAGGCGCGCTCCGCAATGGCCATCTCGATCTGCTCGATCGTCACGGCCGCGTCGTTGACGGCGAGCACGCAGGCGGATTCGCACGGCGCGGGACAGATGCGGCCCGTGAACTCCGGGAAGTTGTTGGTCGCGTGCAGCTGGTCGATCGCCTCTCGCCACTTGCCGCGGTAGACGAGGTCATTCCAGTCCGGGATCAGGTTGCCCAGGGGGCAGCCCTCGTGGCAGAACGGGACGCCGCAGTCCATGCAGCGCGCCCCCTGCCGCCGGAGCTCCGGCTCCTCCTGGAGCCGGAAGTACGGTCGGTAGTCGCGCACCCGCTCCGCTGGATCGCGCTTGTCGAAGCCGACGCGGTGAATCTTCAGGAAGGCGCCGAGCTCACCCATGGCTGACCCCCGCCGTCACGCCCGCCTCGGCCCGCCGTCGCAGCGCGAGCTTGTAATCCCGCGGCATCACCTTGACGAAGCGTTCCCGCGCCCGGTCCCACTGGGCGAGGATGTTGCGGGCGACGAGCGACCCGGTGCGCTGCGCGTGCTCGGCGATCAGCGCGCGGAGCTCCTCCACGTCGAGGTCGCCCACCGGGTCGAGGTCGACGAGCTCGGTGTTGCACCGGCTGGTGAACCGGTTGTCCGAGTCGTACACGTAGGCGATGCCTCCGCTCATGCCCGCGGCGAAGTTGCGCCCGGTCGGTCCGAGCACCACCACGCGGCCGCCCGTCATGTACTCGCAGCCATGATCGCCGACGCCCTCGACGACGGCGGACGCACCCGAGTTGCGGACCGCGAAGCGCTCGCCGGCGAGCCCCCGGAAGAAGGCGCGGCCGGAGGTCGCGCCGTAGAGCACCGTGTTGCCGACGATCATGTTCTCCTCGGCCCGGAACAGGGCGGCCTCGGGGGGCCGCACGGCGAGGATCCCGCCGGACAGGCCCTTCCCGGCGTAGTCGTTGGTCTCGCCGCGCAGCGACAGGGACACCCCGGACGCGAGCCACGCCCCGAAGCTCTGGCCCGCGGATCCGGTGAAGGTGATCTCGATCGTGCCGTCGGGCAGCCCGTCGGCGCCGAAGCGTCGGGCGATCTCCCCCGACAGGATGCCCCCGACGGTCCGGTTGACGTTGCGGACGGCGATCGGGCCGAGCTTCACCGGCTCGCGGCGCTCGAGCGCGGGCGTGCACTGCCGCACGAGCCCCCAGTCGAGGGCGTCGTCGAGCACCGGCTCGGGGCCGCGCGTCCGCCGGCGGGCCACGTCGCCGGGCACGTCGGGGCTGCTCAGCACCATCGAGAGATCGACCCGCTGCGCCTTCCAGTGCTCGATCGCGTCGCGCATGTCGAGCAGCTCGGTCCGGCCGATCAGGTCCTCGAAGCGGCGGACGCCGAGTGTCGCCATCAGGCGCCGCGCCTCCTCGGCGACGTTCATCAGGTAGTTGATGACGTGATCCGGCGTGCCGCGGAAGCGCGCGCGCAGCTCGGGATCCTGGGTGGCGACCCCCACCGGGCACGTGTTGAGATGGCAGACGCGCATCATGATGCAGCCCATGGCGATGAGCGGCGCCGTCGAGAAGCCGAACTCGTCGGCGCCGAGCAGCGCGGCGATGACGACGTCCCGACCGGTCTTCATCTGGCCGTCGACCTCGAGGGTGACCCGGCTGCGCAGGTCGTTGAGCATCAGCGTCTGCTGGGTTTCGGCCAGACCGATCTCCCACGGGATGCCGGCGCCGTGCACCGATGACTGCGGGGAGGCGCCGGTGCCGCCCTCGCCGCCGGAGATCGTGATGTGATCGGCGTTGGCCTTGGCCACGCCGGCGGCGACGGTGCCGACACCGACCTCGCTGACGAGCTTGACCGAGACGCTCGCGCTCGGGTTCGAGCAGCGCAGGTCATAGATCAGCTGCTTGAGGTCCTCGATCGAGTAGATGTCGTGGTGCGGAGGGGGCGAGATCAACCCGACGCCCTCCGTCGAGTGGCGGATGCGGGCGATGTAGGCGTCGACCTTGTGACCGGGCAGCTGTCCGCCCTCACCCGGCTTGGCGCCCTGCGCCATCTTGATCTGCAACTGCTCCGCGTTGACGAGGTAGTGCGTGGTCACGCCGAAGCGCCCGGACGCGATCTGCTTGATCTTCGAGCGCCGGTCGTCACCGTTGGCATCGGGGGTGAAGCGCTCCGGATCCTCCCCGCCCTCGCCCGTGTTCGACTTGCCCCCGAGGCGGTTCATGGCGATGGCGAGCGTCTCGTGCGCCTCGCGGCTGAGGGCGCCCAGCGACATCGCTCCGGTGGTGAAGCGCCTGACGATCTGGGTCGCCGGCTCGACCTGGTCGAGCGGGATCGGCTCGGGCAGCGCGCGGAGCCTCAGCAGGCCCCGCAGGCTCGACCGGGCCGACGACTCGTCGTTGACCATGCGGGCGAACTCCTCATACGTCTGCCAGCCATCGCCCATCTCGCCGCGCACGGCGTGCTGGAGCTTCGCCACCGTGTCGGGGTTCCAGTTGTGCAGCTCACCGTCGCGACGCCACTGCAGCACCCCACCGACCGGCAGCAGGTCGCGGGCGGTCCGCGGATAGGCACGGAAGTGTCGCTCGAGCGCCTCGACGGCGAGCTCGTGCAGGCCGATTCCGCCGATCCGCGAGGCGGTGCCCGTGAAGTGCCGATCGATCAGCTCGCGGTCGAGCCCGACCGCCTCGAAGATCTGGGCGCCGCAGTACGACTGGATCGTCGAGATGCCCATCTTGGAGATGGTCTTGAGCAGGCCCTTGCCGATCGCCTTGACGATCCGCTTCTCCGCCTCCTCGCGATCGAGGTCCTCGGGCAGCAGTGACCGGTCGGCGAGCTCGTCGAGGGACTCGAACATCACGTACGGATTGATCGCCGAGGCGCCGAAGCCGATGAGGGTCGCCATGTCGTGGATCTGGCGCGGCTCCCCGGACTCGATCACCAGACCGGTGCTCAGCCGCGTCCCCCGCCCCACGAGGTGTTGGTGGACGGCCGCCACGGCGAGCAGTGACGGCATCGCCACCCGCTCGGCCCCGAGGTTGCGGTCCGACAGGATCAGGATGTTGGCGCCGTTGTCGACGTAACGCGCCGCCTCCTCGCAGAGCGCGTCGAGACGGACCGCCATCCCGTCCGAGCCCTGCTCGATCGGCCAGGTGATGTCGAGGGTCGCCGCATCGAAGATCTCATGCGACACCTGACGCAGCTTCTCGAGCTCGTGGTTGCGCAGGATCGGCTGGTCCATGACGAGCTGATGGGCCTGATCCGGGGCCTCGTCCAGCAGGTTGCGCTCCCGGCCCACGCCGACCTGCAGGCTCATGACGACCTGCTCGCGGATCGGGTCGATCGGCGGGTTGGTCACCTGCGCGAAGAGCTGCTTGAAATACGAGAAGAGCGGCGGTTGACGGTCGGAGAGGACCGCCAATGCGGCGTCGTTGCCCATCGAGGCGACCGGCTCCTCGGCCTTGGCCGCCATCGGCGCGATCACGAGCTTGAGGTCCTCCTGCGAGTAGCCGAAGGCGAGCTGCTTGGAGCGCAGCGGCTCGATCCGCGGCGTGAGGGGGGCGCGGTCCGGAAGGTCATCGATGTGCACCACCGACTGCTGGTACCACTCGCCGTAGGGCTGGCGGCGGGCGACGTGGCGCTTGACCTCCTCGTCCTCGATGATCCGCCCCTGCTCGAGGTCGAGCAGGAACATCCGGCCGGGCGCGAGACGGCCCTTGCGCTGGATGTGCTCGGGCGCGACGGTGAGCACGCCGGCCTCGGAGGCGAGCACGACATAGCCCTCCGTGTCCTGGATCCAGCGACCCGGGCGCAGGCCGTTGCGGTCGAGCGTCGCGCCGGCCATCTTGCCGTCCGTGAAGACGACCGCGGCCGGGCCGTCCCAGGGCTCGAGCAGGCAGGAGTGGAAGTCATAGAACCCGCGGACGTCGGGGTCGAGATCCGTGCGGGTCCGGTACGCCTCCGGGATCATCATCATCATCGCGTGCGGGATCGAGCGGCCGCTGAGCACGAGCAGCTCGAGCACGTTGTCCAGGGCGGCCGAATCGGACGCGTCGGGCTGGATCACCGGCATGATCCGCCGCAGGTCGTCGCCGAACAGCTCCGACGCGAGCTGTGACTCGCGAGCGCGCATCCAGTTCGCGTTCCCGCGCAGCGTGTTGATCTCCCCGTTGTGCGCGATCATGCGGAAGGGGTGGGCGAGCGTCCAGCTCGGGAAGGTGTTCGTGCTGAAGCGCGAATGCACGAGCGCCAGACGGCTGGCCAGCCGCGGGTCGCGCAGGTCGGTGAAATAGCGCGGGAGCTGGGGCGCGGTGAGCATCCCCTTGTAGACGAGCGTGCGCGAGGAGAAGCTCGGGATGGCGAGCTCCCCGCCCGCCTCGTGCTCGATCAGACGGCGGATCACGTAGAGCTTGCGTTCGAAGGCGTCCTGATCGGGCACGTCCTCGCCCGCGGCGACGAGCACCTGACGGATGAACGGCTGTGAGGCCCGGGCTGTCTCGCCCGCATAGCGATCGTCGGTCGGTACGTCCCGCCACCAGATGACACGCTGGCCCTCCGCCTGGACGGTCTGCTCGATCAGCTGCTCGAGCTCGGCGCGGCGCTCGTGCTCGGTGGGGAGGAAGACGACGCCGACCGCGTAGCGGCCGGGCGGGGGCAGCTCGATCCCGGCCGCGACCCCTCGGAAGAACGCGTCCGGTATCTGCAGCAGGATGCCCGCGCCGTCCCCCGTGTTCGGGTCCGCTCCCGCCGCGCCGCGATGCTCGAGGTTGCCGAGCGCCTCGAGGCCCTTCTCGATGACCGCATGGGTCGCCTCGCCCCAGAGCTTGGCGACGAGCGCCACACCACAGGCGTCGTGCTCGGTGCGAGGGTCGTAGAGGCCGCTGGGCCCCGGAGCTGCGGGTGCGTGATTCATGAGGATCGGTGCCCGGGAGGGACGGGCGGAGGAGGAGGAGCCGGGAACTGCGGTTAACAGGCTACCGGGTTTGGATCGATCACCTTAACCGGAGCGAAACGCCGATGCCGCGGCACGGTGGTTGCGCTGCGGGCAGCGGCAGGTCGGCGAACCGGCGGATCGCGGATCGGCGGCGGGGAACCTCACACCGCGGCCGCCTGAGACGTTTGAATGGCCGGATGGATCTCCCTCCGTTCCAGACGCTGCTCGACCACCACGGACGCGACGTCCACCGCTTCCTGATCGCGAGTGTCGGGCCGACCGACGCCGATGACTGCTATCAGGAGACGTGGATCGCGGCCCTGCGCACGTACCCGAGCCTGCAGTCGGCGAGCAACCTGCGGGGTTGGCTGCTGACGATCGCCGCCCGCAAGGCGATCGACGCGCACCGGGCGCGCGGGCGCCGGGCGGTCCCGATGGCCGAGCCGCCCGAGGTGAGCTTCACCCCGCGCGAGCTCGCCGACGATCTCTGGAGCGCCGTCCGCGCGCTCCCGGCCAAGCAGCGTGCCGCGGTGGTGCTGCGCCACGTGCTCGACGCGGAATACCCGGCCGTGGCCGCCACGATGGGCGTCTCGGAGGCAGCCGCGCGCCGCAGCGTGCACGAGGGACTGAAACGACTGAGAGAGGAACACGGACATGCGTGGACCGTCTGAGCGAGCCGGCGCGCCGCGGGCCGGCGAGCCGCCCGACATCACCGATGCGCTCATGCGCAGCGGCCTGATCGACGTCTCCTACGTCATCGAGGACTCCCCCGTCGGGCGGCTGCTCCTCGCCGCCACCGATCACGGCCTCGTCCGCGTGCACTACCTGATCGGCGAGGACGCCGTCGACCGGGCGATCGAGGGGCTGGCCGCGAAGGTGTCGCCCCGCGTGGTGCGGGCGCCGCTGCGGCTCGACGGGCCGCGCCGCGAGCTCGAGGAGTTCTTCGCGGGCCGGCGCCGGGAGTTTGAGATCGCGCTCGATCCCCGCCTGATCCGGCCGGGGTTCACCCGCCGCGTGCTCGAGCAGACGGCGCGGATCCCGTTCGGGACGACCGTCAGCTACCGGACCGTGGCCAGCCTGGCCGGCAACGAGCGCGCCTTCCGCGCCGCCGGGAGCGCCCTGGGCTCCAACCCGCTGCCGATCGTCGTGCCCTGCCACCGCGTGCTGCATTCCGGCGGCGGTCTGGGCGGCTACACCGGCGGCCTCGACATCAAGCGACGCCTGCTCGCGATCGAGGGCGTGCTGCCGGAGCCGGTGCCGGGAATCGGGTAGAACACCCCGATGGACCCGCTTGCACCGGTGAGGGCGTTCGACCGCTTCCAGCAGCGCCACCGGCCGCTGGCGATCGTCATGGCCACGGTGAAGAAGTTCAGCGACGATCAGGCCGGCAACCTGGCCGTCACGGTCGCGTTCTACGCCTTCTTCTCGCTGTTCCCGCTGCTGCTCGTGTTCGTGACGGTGCTCGGGTTCGTGCTCGCCGGCGACCACCAGCTGATGCGGACCGTGAGCGGGTCGGTGCTCGGGAGCTTTCCGGTGATCGGCAGCACGATCCAGGGCGAGCATCTGCGGGGAGACGTCGTCGCCCTGGTCGTCGGGATCGCCCTGTCCCTGTGGTCGGGCTCGGGCGTGACGGGCGCGATGTCCACCGCGCTCGAGCAGGTCTGGGAGATCCCACGCACGAGACGGGCGAATTTCTTCCAGAAGAAGATCCGCGGACTGCTGCTGCTGGTCGTGCTCGGCGCGATGTTCGCGATCGGCTCCGCCGCCTCGGGCGTGGTGAGCGGCGGCCTCGGCGGATGGCCGCTCAAGGTCGTCGGTGTGCTCGCGTCACTGGTGATCAACCTCGGACTGTTCCTGGCCTCGTTCCAGCTGCTCTGCGAGCAGCCGCCCGACTGGCGCGACGTGCTGCCGGGCGCCGTGCTCGCCGCCCTCTTCTGGACGGCGCTGCAGGCCGGGGGCGGCATCTACATCGCACACATCCGGCACTCGAACAACGTCTACGGCACCTTCGCCCTCGTGCTCGGACTGCTCACCTGGCTGCACCTCGGCACACAGCTGACGCTGTACGCCGTCGAGTTCTCCACGGTCCTCACCGGCCGGCGCTGGCCGCGCTCACTCTTCAGCAACCCCGGCGAGCAGCCCGCGCAGGCCCGTCCGCTCGGCGGCGACGAGCCCGTGCCGGGGCCGCCGCTCAACGAGCAGCGGGCCGCGCCGTGATCTCGAGCGGGTGGGTGCAGAGCCCACCCTGAGCCGGGCAGCCGTCGCAGACGCGGCGTCCGGGGGCGCCGGTCACCGCGAACTCGCCGCGCAGCGGAGCGGCGATCCGCTGCGCGAGCTCCTCCTCCAGCCCGGGCAGATCGGCGGCCGTGAACGCCGCCGCCACCGGCTCCTCGGGGGCCTCGAGGAAGAGGTGCACGACCTCCACCGCCTGGGCGCCGAGCTTCAGCGCGGCGATGGCATAGATCAGCCGCTGCGCGACATAGCGCTCCGCGACGATCGCCGCCGGCGCCGCGCCCAGCAGCTGATCGCTCTTGTAGTCGAGCACGAGCAGATGGCCCGGCCGATCCTGCGCGATCACGTCGAACACGCCCGTGATCAGGGTCTCACCGACCGGGAAGGCGAACCGCTGCTCGCGGCTCACCTCCCGCAGCATCCCGAGGCGCGCGAACGTGGCGCTGCTGAGCAGGCCGGCGAGCAGCGCGCGCACGTCCGCCGGCATCGCCTCGCGCAGCGACGGGTCGCGGAGGTCCATCGAAGCCAGGAGCTGGTGGATCAGCGTGCCGCGCTGCGCGGCGGTCCGGCCCGGGCGCACGCCGGCCACGGGCACCGCGGCCACCGCGCCGGCCGGCCGCTCCCGCTCGTCGGCGTCGGGCAGGACGGGGGTCGGGAGGTCCGGCAGGCCGAGCACCCGCTGGACGTAGTACCGGTAGGCACACCGCTCGTACAGCGACAGCGCCGTGTAGGAGAGCGACCGCGGTCCCCTCCGGCGCTCGAGCGCAAGCGGGTCGCCACCCGGATGGGCCGCGGCGCCGCGGGAGCCGGCGAGCGGTGACGGTGCAAGGGGCACCGGCGCCAGTGCGTCCCCGCGCGGCGACGGCGCCACCGACGGCGGTGCGGCCCACGCCGGCGCCGGCTCGGGCGCCCCGACCCCCGGCTGCGCCTCGGAGTCGTGCTGCGCCCCGACGAACCGCACGAGCACCCCGAGGTCGGACACGAACGGCTCCGCGGCGATCGGGCCGGGTTCCGCGCGGGCCGCGGCGGCCGCGGCGGCCCGCGCGGGCAGGTCCGGCACGAGGGCCGGCCCGATCCAGCCGATCGGCGCGAAGCGGTTGGCCTCCTCCCAGCGCTCGAGACGGGCCGCGCCGGAGACGATCAGGCGCTCCCGGGCGCGCGTCATCGCGACGTAGAAGAGGCGGCGTTCCTCCTGCGCCTCGCGCTCGCGCTCCTCCCGCCCCAGATCGTCGTAGGCGAGCAGGCTCACCCGCCGCGCGTCCCCGGACTGCTTCAGCCGCAGCCCGAGCCGCCGACCGTCGCGACCCACCCGGATGAGCGAGCCGGTCCGCGGCGCCAGCTGACGGCCGGTGTCGGCGACGCAGACGACCGGGAACTCGAGGCCCTTGGCTCGGTGGATCGTCATCAGGCGCACGGCATCGAGCGCCTCGCTCTCCACCGGCGCCTCGCTCTCGCGCGTGCCGTCGGCGCCGTCCACCCGGCTGCGGAGCAGGTCGACGAACCCGCGCAGGTCGCTGCCGTGCTCGTCCTGCCACTCGCGGGCGAGCCGCAGCAGCTTGCGCACGTTGGCCAGGCGGCGGCGGGCGTCCGGCCGGCGGGCGATCCGGAGCTCGTGGCCGCTGTGACGCAGCGCCCGATCGAGCAGCTCCTCCGGGCCCAGCCAGGTCGCGGCACGACGCTCACCCTCAAACCAGGCGCGGAACTCCCGCAGCCGCTCGCGGTCGTCGAGGTCGAGCTCGTCGTCGGCGCCGGCGCGGTGCAGGATCAGCCCGTCGAGCGAGATCTCGCAGAGCGGCGAGAGCAGCACCGCCCAGAGCGCCTCGGTGTCGAGCGGGTTGGCCAGCGCGCGCAGGTAGGCGACGAGCGAGACCACCTGCGGATGCGACCAGTACCCGCGCCCACCGATCACGTACGTCGGCACGCCCGCGGCCTCGAGCATCTGCTCGTACACCCGCATGTCCGTCGTCGCCCGCAGCAGCACGACCACGTCGCCGGCGCGACACCGGCCCGCCTCGATCAGCTCCCGGACCCGGGCGGCGAGCGCACGCGCCTCCGCCACGCGCCAGGGGGCGGCGAGCGGCTCGATGCCGAACTCCTCCGCGACCGGCGCGCCGTCGCGGTCGGCGACGATCAGCTCCACGACGGGCTCGGACGCGGGCGCGTCCTCGCGACCGGGCACGAGCGGGCGGAAGCGCTCGCCGAGCGCGGCGGCGAAGGCGCCGTTGACGGCGCGCAGGATCTCCGGACGCGAGCGAAAGTTCGTGGCGAGGGTGGCACGCGCGCCGATCCGCTCCAGGCGGGCGCCGCGCTCCTCGAACAGCTCGACGTCGGCGTGGCGGAACCCATAGATCGACTGCTGGGCGTCGCCGACCATCACGAGGTCGAGCTGGGTCACCAGGTCGATCAGCTCGAGCTGGACGGCATTGGTGTCCTGCATCTCGTCGACCATCACGCGGGTGAACCGGTCGCGGTAGCGGCCGCCGATCTCCTCCCGACGGAGGAGATCGCGGGCGAGCAGCTCCAGGTCGCCGAAATCCAGGCCCGAGCGGGCGCGCTTGAGCTCGGTGTAGCTCGCCCCGTAGGCCCGCAGCATCGCGTCGAGGGCATCCCGGGCGGCCGCCACCGCGCCCTCCTCGGCCAGCGCCTGCAGCTCGGCGAGCGCGTCCCGGTAGTCCTCGCAGGCGGCGGTGCGCAGCGCGCCCGCGCCGTTGCCGAGCTTCAGCGACTCGACCTGGCCCGGCCACGGACGCCCGGCGGCGAGGATCTCGTCGACGCGCTCGAGCCGATCGAGCGCGTCGATGACCCGCCGTCCCGGGTCGCGGAGGGCGCCGAGCTCGCGCGCGACCGTTCCGGCGAGGTCCATGACGAGCAGGCAGGCGGCCCGCAGGTCGAGCGGGTCGGGCGGTGGCGGCGCGGGTGGGAGCTCCGGCTCGAGCGATCCGCGGGCGCGGAGCTCGGCGTAGGTCGAGGCGATCGTCGTGCGCAGCGGACCCGGACCGAGGGCCGAGATCAGCTCGGCGCCGTCATCGGTGCGAGCGGCCGCCGTCAGCGCCGCGTCGAGCGCCGCCGCCCGCAGCGGCGCGGTCTCGCGCTCGTCGAGCACGGTGAACTCGGGATCGAGCCCCGCCTCGAGCGCGTGGGCGCGCAGCAGCCTGGCGCAGAAGGCGTGGATGGTGGAGACCCACGCCCCCTCGGTGGCCCGTGCCGCCGACTCGTGGCCCGCCTCCCGCAGACGCGCGCGGATCCGCTCGCGCAGCTCGGCGGCCGCCTTCTCGGTGAAGGTGATCGTGAGGATCTGGTTGACCCCCACCCCGTCCTCGGCGACCGCTCGGGCGAAGCGCTCGACGAGCACCGAGGTCTTGCCGCTGCCCGCGCCCGCGTCGAGCAGCAGCTCGCCACGCCGGCGCTCGATGGCGAGCAGCTGCTCGTCGGTGAAGCACATCAGCGCCGGTCCCCGGCCCAGCAGAGCCCCGGATAGCGACAGGTTCCGTCGGCCGAGCACGTGTCCGGGCACGGGGTGAGCACGCCCCGGCGCAGGGTCGCCGCCTGCGCCACGACCTCATCCTCGATCTCGGCGAGCAGCCGGTCGATCTCCTCGGGCGGCAGCTCATCGCGCGGCAGGACCCCCGCCCCCACCGGCGCCCCCTGGGCATAGACGCCGCGGGGCCGCAGGTCCTCGCCGGCGAGTGGCTGGTAGAAGCCGGCCACCACGCGCACGCCGAGCAGCCGCTGCACCGCGATCATGTAGAGCGCGACCTGGAACTGGCGGTCGCTCGTCCAGCGCGCCGCCGGCCAGGTGTCGCGCCGGGCGCCGCTCTTGTAGTCGCGGATGACGACGCGGGTCGGGTCGCGCGGGTCGACGTCGATGCGATCCACGATGCCGTGCAGCAGGACGCGCTCCTCCCCACTGGCGAGCTCCACCGCGGGCATCGCGCCATCGGCGTCGCCGTCCATCCCGAACCGCAGCTCCATCACCGCCGGCGTCAAGCCACCGCCCTGCGCGGCCTCGTGGCGCAGGTAACGCCGAAGCTCGGCCTCGATCCCGCGCAGGATCGCGGCGCGCACCTCGGTGGCCTGATCGAGCGCCAGGCGGGTGCGGTGCTCGGCGGCCTGCGGGCCGCGCATCTCCTGCGCCAGGAGACGCTCCGCCGCCCCGAGGGAGGCCGGTGTGAGCGGGCCCTGCAGCCGCGTGAAGACGCGCTCGAGGACGGCATGGATGAGCGTTCCGCGGGTGAGCGGGTCGGGGTCGGGCTCGAGCCCCTCGGGCGTGAGCTGCCGCTCGACCAGCCAGCGGACCGGACAGGCCGCGAACCCCTCGATCGCCCCGGCCGAGACGACCTCGCGGTGGCGCACGTGGCGCATCGCGGCGGCCGAGAGCACCCGGGTGGCCGGCGGCTCCTCGAGCGAGCGCGCGCGCCCGCCGCCCCCCCGGGCGAACGCGTCGGCGAGCGCGCGCTCACGCTCGCTCGGCGCCTGCTCGGGGCCCCACACGACATCGGCGAGCAGGCGGCGGACCCGCCGCTCGCGCCAGTCCGCCGGGAAGAGCGCCGCGACGTCCTCCAGGAACGGCGAGCCGATGACGATGTTGCCGTCCTCGTCGGAGCTGCGGTAGCTGAGGGTCACCCGCTCGGTCGCCCGCGAGACGCACGCATACAGCAGGTAGCGTTCGCGATCGAGCGGGTCGGGCGCCTGGGACAGGACGACTCCGGTGGCGAGCGCGAGCTCCCGCCGCCGGTCATCGTCGAGGAACGGGTCGGCCACCTCCGCCGACCCGGGGAACTCGCCCTCGCAGAGACCGGTGACGAGGACGTGGCGGAAGCGGCGCGCGCGGATGGCGAGCGGCTCGGCGATCAGCACCCGTCCCCGGGCTCCCGGCCCGTGCGCGGGGACCTGCAGCCCCTCGAGCAGCGCGACGAGCTCCGCTGCCCCCAGGCGACGTTCGTCGAGCTCGGTGAGCTCCTGCACCGCGGCGAGGACCGCCGCCGCCGCCCGTGCGTCCAGCTCCTGGGCCGCGTCGAGGAGCGGTGCGGAACCGCGATGCGGGGCAGCGAGCAGCCAGCGAGCGCTCCCGGCGAGCGCGGCGAGGCGGTCGGTCGCGAGCCGCAGCCGCTCGATCTCGGCGAGCGCGTCGCGCAGCGCCTCGCCGCCCGCCCGCAGGGCGGAGCCGGTGCGGCCGCCCTGCCGGCGCACGTCGCGCTCGAAGCGATCGACGGCGTCGAGCGAGCTGACCACCCCCGGCCGGCGCAGGTAGGCGATCAGGTCGCCGGGGTCGCGCTGCGCGCCGGGCAGCCAGGCGTAGCGGATGAGGCCGAGGAGCGACCGGCCCAGCGACGTGCGGGCGAGGGCGACCGGTCGCGCGCTGGTGGCGGGCACCCCCACCCGCGCGAGCGCCAGCTCGAACCGCTCCCCCGAGCGCGCGAGCGAGCGGCAGACGACCACGATCTCCTCGGGAGCGACCCCCTCCCGCAGGGCGTCGACCACCTCGGCGGCCACGAGCTCCGCCTCGGCGCGCTCGCCGCCGGCCTCCAGCAGCCGCACCGCCTCTCCCGGCTCGACGACGGGGGCGGCGGCGTCGAAGAGGTTGCGCTCGAGGTGGTGCAGCGGCGCCCGTGACGCCGGGGCGTAGTACTCGTCGAGCGGGGGGAGCTGCGTCACCGTCTGCGCCAGCCCGCGCAGCTCCTCGACGACGGTCGCCCGCGCCGCGAGCGCCGGGCGGCCCGGCTCGTAGGTGAGGGAGACCGTCACCGGCGCGTCGGCCTGTCGGGCGAGCGTCTCGACCGCGTCAAGCTCGATCGGCGTGAGATCGTCGAAGCCGTACAGGAACACGGGCGTGGCCCCCCAGCTCCGCGGGGACGCCCGCAGCGCGTCGAGCGCGCCCCACGCGAACGAGTCACCGTCGACCCGGTCGAGCGCCGCGAGCTCCTCGGCGTAGCGCCGGTAGATCGAGGCGAGCTCCCGCGCGTACGCGCCGTGGCCGGTGGCGCCGGAGCGGCGGGCCCAGGTCCGCAGGGCCTGGGCGAACCGGTCGGGGTCGACGCGCGCCTGCTCGAGCTCGACGATCAACCGCCCGGCGGCCCGCGCGAACCCGGCGCCGGCGGCGGCCGGTCCGAGCGCCTCGAGGCGCAGGGCGCCGATGGCCCGGCGCAGCAGGCGGTCCCGCTGCAGCGGCGTGACCTGCGGGGGACGGTGCCGGGTGCGCTCGGCGAGCTCATCGATCAACCCGGGGAAGGTGAGCGCACGGCCGAGGGTGACGCCGGGCGCAGCGAGCTCATCCTCGTAATGGGCGACGTCCGCCGCCGTCGGGACGACGAGCAGGGCGTCCCGACGGGCGGCCAGCGCGTAGGCCCCGAGCACCTCGCGGGCCTTGGCGGCATTGGCCGGCCCGAGTACGAGCGTCAGCGGCATCCGAGCAATAGTGACGCCGGGCGGTGACGGTCGGGCCGTCGCGTGGCCAGCGGGCCACGCGACGAGTGGCTAGAGCTTGCCCAGCTCCTCGAAGAGCGCCTGGGCGGTCTCGATGCCGAGCGGGACGTACCGAGCGGGCAGGTTCTCGTCCGGGGCGTGGATCTGGGCGTCCGGGAGCGAGAACCCCGAGATGATCGTGGGGATGCCGCGGTCGGCCAGCGCGGCGACGATCGGCAGCGTGCCACCGGAGCGCACGAGCACCGGGCGCACGCCGAGCACCCGCTCGAACGCGTCCTGACCGAGCAGGATCGCCCGTGCGTCGGGCGGGACGATCCCCGGACGGGCGCTCGACCAGCGCTGCAGGTCGAGCTGGGCGCCGTCGGGCAGCGCGGCCCGGATGAGCCGCTCGAAGGCGGCCGCGATCGTCTCGGGATCCTGGCCGGGGGCGAGGCGGACCGACACGTTCGCGACGGCGCGCACCGGCAGCACGGTCTTCTCGAGGTGCGGCGAACCGGTGGCGATGCCGTTGATGTCGAGCGCCGGCTCGGCGGTCGTGCGCAGGTAGAACTCCTCGGCCGCGGCGGGATCGGCCGGTGTCGCTCCCTGGCCGGCGAGCTCGCCGGCGCCGGCGGGGAGCTGCCGCCAGTCCTCGAGCTCCCGCGCGGTGGGCGGGACGATCCCCTCGCGCAGCGGCTCGGCGAGGCGCCCGTCGGAGGCGAGCAGGGCCTGGAGCGTGCGCACGAGCGCGTGGGCGGCGTTCATCGCGGCGCCGCCGTACAGGCCGGAGTGCAGGTCGGTCGACCCGGTCGACACCTCGACGTGGAAGTAGAGGAGGCCGCGGGTGGCGATGTTGAAGGCGGGCACGTCCTCGCCGATCATCCCCGAGTCGAAGATGATCGCGGCGTCGGCGCCCCGATCGTCGGCCTCGAGGAACTCGACGATCGAGTGGCCACCGGTCTCCTCCTCGCCGTCGCAGGCGAAGCGCACGTTGACCGGCAGGCGTCCCGCCCGCGCCAGCGCGCGGGCGCCGGCGAGCAGCAGGTAGAGCTGGCCCTTGTCGTCGGCCACGCCACGCCCGTACAGACGGTCGCCGCGGATCTCCGGCTCGAAGGCGGGCGAGCTCCACAGCTCGAGCGGGTCGGGCGGTTGGACGTCGAAGTGCCCGTAGCAGAGCACCGTCGGCGCCGATTCGGCGTTCGAGGAGGCGCGCACCTCGCCGACGACCAGCGGCTGGCCGTGCCAGTCAACGACCTCGGCGCTGCCACCGGCGCCGCGGATCAGGTCGCGGACCCATTCCCCCGCCCGCACGACGTCAGCGGCGTGGGCGGGATCGGCGCTGATCGATGGGATGCGCAGGAACTGCGCCAGTTCGTCAAACCACTCGCTCATGGCGAGGAGGCTAGTAGCTCGGCGTGCGGCCCGCTGGCCGCCCGCCTCCGGCCGGCCGTGGCCGGCGCGCCGCGCGCTCGCGCTGCAGGCGCAGGGCGAGCGTCGGGCAGGCGTCGACCGCGCGGCGGGCGTGGCCGAGCAGCTCCGGGGTGAGCTCGCCGTCCTCGATCACCGGGTACCCCCACTCGTCCAGCCAGATCAGCTCGGGGAGCAACTCGGCGCAGAGGCCGTGGCCGGTGCAGGCGATCGGGTCGAGGTGGAGCTTCTCGCTCATCGGACGGGCACGGCGTCAAAGGCGGGGATCGGCAGGACCCGCTCGGCCCGGCACAGATCGCAGGCGCCGTGGCGGGCATGGTCGTCGAACACGGGGCGGAACCGCCGCAGCGCGCTCGCCACGAAGGTCGCCGCGCCGTCGGGCAGCGAGCAGGCGCCCCGGCGGACGACGAGCTCGCACCACCGCTCGATCCGGGTGTAGGCGCCGCGGCGGTCGCCGCCGCCGCAGAGCTCCTCGAGCGCGTCGGCGATCGCCTGCAGCCCGTGGATGCAGGGCCCGCACTGGTGGGCGCTCTCCTGCTCCAGCCAGCGGGCGACGCCGGAGACCTCGGCCACGATGCAGGCGCTCGCCGGCAGGAGCACGACGATGCCGCTGCCGAGGCGCAGGCCGCGCTCGCGCAGCGCGTGCGCATCGAGGCGCAGCTCGAGGTCGTCGGGGGACAGCCAGGTGCCGGCGTACCCGCCGAGCAGGACGCCCTGGATCGGCTCGGTGAGCCCGCCGGAGGCGCTGATCAGCTGGCGCAGCGTCGTGCCGCCGGCCACCTCCACCACCCCCGGGTAGCTCACCGCGCCGGAGACGGTGATCAGTCGCGTGCCGGGGTCGTTCGTCGTCCCGAGGGCGCGGAACCAGTCGGCCCCGTGGCGGGCGACGAGCGCGATCTGCGCGAACGTCTCGGAGTTCGAGACGAGCGTCGGCACGCCCTTGATGCCGCGCTCGAACGGGTAGGGGGGCGTCGTCGTCGGCTTCGCCCAGCCTCCGCCGAGCGCGCTCACCAGCGCCGTCTCCTGCCCGCTCAGGTAGCCGCCCGGGACGGCGTTGACGCTGACCGCCGGGGCGCCGCGGCGCTGCAGCTCGGGACGCTGCGCGAGCGCCTGCTGGAGGACGCGGGCGACGCCGCGGACCTCCTCGTCGAGCGCGAAGATGACGCGATCGCTGCCGAGCGTGGAGGCGGCGGCGAGCACGCCGTCGATCACGAGGTGGGGCATGCGGCCGGTGAGCAGGACGTCCTTGCCGCTGAGCGGCTCGCCCTCGGCGCCGTTGACGACGATCGTGGGCCGGGCGCCCTGGGTGGCGACCGCGTGCAGCTTCGTGGCGGTGGGAAAGCCCGCGCCGCCGTAGCCGCGCACGCCGGCCCGTTCGAGCTCGAGGATCAGTGGGTGCTCGGTGCGCGAGCGCGACCGTCCGGACAGCGGCAGCGGACCGTGGAGCGCCTCGTGGGCGGCGAGCGGCAGGAAGCCCTCCGGCGGCATGCCGGCGAGCAGGCGGGGGAACTGTCCGGCGGCGAGGCTCATCGCGTGCCCGTCTGGGAGGGTACGAGGTGGAGGCTACGGATCAGCTTGGTCGGCGTTCCGGCGCGGCGCGCCCAGCCGGGGGCGAGCGGCCCGCCCGGCAGCCAGATGATCAGCCCGAGGACGAAGGCGACCGAGAGGCCGCCGGCCCAGGCCCGGCCGGCCCGCGTGGGGGACTCGCTCAGACGCACGCGCACCCAGACCGCGACGAGCACGACGAGGATGCAGAGGACGTCGAGGAACAGCATCCAGGCGCGGCGGACGTCGCTGCCCGTGCCGAACCCGTGGATCACCGCCAGCGGCCAGGAGGCGTAGGCGAGCCAGTGGATGAGCCGCCAGTTCCGGGCCCCGACGCGGGCACGGATCAGGCTCGTGATGAACACGGCGAGCAGCAGGTCGAAGGCGGCCGCGCCGAGGCCGAGCCAGAAGGGGCGGTAGGCGCTGTGGAACGGGATGAACGCGTCGATCAGGCCGATCGGGGCGTAGGTGTCGAGCACCGAGGTGATGATGTGCAGGCTGAGGAAGATGACCGCGAGCAGCGCGGCCTGGCGGTGCACCGCGTCGATCAGGAAGCGCGGCCAGGACGGCGAGGAGAGGCGCGAGACGTCGACCACCCCGAGGGCGACCACGAGGGTGAAGAGCAGCAGCGAGACGACCCCGGTGGCGCGGGTGAGGTACCAGAACGCCGTCGACGAGGACCCGATGGCGCCGATGAGCATCGGATCAGCTGCCCCCGGAGACCACGACCACCGGAGCGGGGGCGGGTGCCGGGGCGGGGCTGGCGGTCGAGGCGCTCGAGCTCGCCGCGCTCGGGGCGGGGCTGCTCTGCAGGCTCTGGCCGCTCGCAGCGGAGCTCGAGGAGCCGCCCGTCCCGGTGGAGGACGTCGTGGCCGATCGATGGTGGGCGGTCGAGGCGTGCTGGCCGGATCCGCCGGCGGTGAGCAGGGCGGTCTGGTAGCCCGTTCCGCCGTTCGTCACCGTCCTGACGTGGGCGGTGGCGGTGTTGGCGACGACGTCCGTCAGCACCCCGACCCCGAGGACCGCGGCGACCGCCAGGGACCGGTTCAGGGTGGTCACACGACGAAGGGCATCGTCGCGGCTCGCCTGTGCGCGCGTTCGCATCTTCGTTGCCCCGGGTGGCTAGTGGAGCTGGAGGTGGTACGGGTGGTACGCCAGCCCCGCCGTCCACGCGTGGATCTGGGGCAGGAAGGCGAGGGCGAGCACGAGTCCTCCGACCGTCGCCGAGAGCAGCAGGAGCGCGCGGCCCGTCGAGCCGGGCACGTACCGGCTGCGGCTGCGGGTGCTGCTGCTGCGCTGGGCGTTCTGCACGGCGTGAAGGCTGTGGGGCAGCTCGATCAGATGCCAGAGCACGTGGATGCCCACGGCGCCCAGCCAGGCGATGAACGTCGCCTTGTGGAGGAAGCGGATCAGCGCGCCGGCGCTCGGGCCGTCGATCAGCAGCACGAGACCGGTGAGGAACACCCCGACCGTCGAGAGGACCACGAACGGGCCGAGCAGTCGCATCAGCGGGTGCGGCGGGCCCTTGCGCCGGTAGGCGGCGTTGGAGGTGTAGTAGCGGACGAAGCGATAGCCGGTGCTCGCCATCTTGACCGCGACGGGCCCGACGAGCAGGACGCCGAGGAAGAGGTGCAGCCAGAGCAGCTGTCCGATGAAGACGATGGTCACGCCGAGCACCGCAAACAGCACGAGCAGGATGACCGCCGTGACCGCGGTGAGCTGTTCGTTGCCGTCGGTCCCGCCGCCGAACAGGCGATCGAAGCGCGGACGGCGCGCCATACGTGCCTTGGGTGGTGCCACAGGTTCGGTGAGTGCCATGCGAACGAGTCTTGTAAGACAGGCTAAAGACCGCCTGACCCGGCTGTTAGAAAAGTCTCGTAATGCTCAGCGCAGGAGATCTCCCGGGGGCCGCGAGGTCTACGATCGCGCCATGATTCTGGTGGTCGAGGATGAGCCGGGGATCGTCGACTTCGTCGAGCGCGGGCTGCAGCGCCAGGGACTCGAGGTGGTCTCCGCGCTCGACGGGGAGGCGGGGCTCGAGCGCGCGCTCGAGCCCGACGTCGAGCTCGTCGTGCTCGACCTGATGCTGCCGAGGCTGAGCGGGATGGAGGTCCTGCGCCGCCTGCACGCCCAGCGGCCGGCGCTGCCCGTGATCGTCCTCACGGCGCGGGGGGAGGTCGAGGACCGCATCGCGGGCCTCGACGGCGGGGCCGTCGACTACCTGGTCAAGACGTTCGCGCTCGGGGAGCTGGCGGCCCGCATCCGGGCCCAGCTGCGGACCGCCTCCCGGGGCACGACGACGATCCGCACCGACACCCTGCGCATCGACCTCGTCTCCCGGCAGGTGCTCGTCGAGGGTGAGCCGGTCCGGCTCTCGACGACCGAGTTCGAGCTGCTCGTCTACCTGGCGCAGAACCGCCCCAACGTGCTCTCCCGCGAGGAGATCCTGCGCGCCGTCTGGGGGTACAGCCACGATCCGGGCACCAACGTGCTCGAGGTGTACATCGGCTACCTGCGCCGGAAGCTGCGGACCGCGGAGCGGCCGGCCCCGATCCTCACCGTGCGGTCGGTCGGCTACCGCTTCGACGAGGACGCCAGCTGACGCGGCTGCGGGCACCGGGGAGCCTGCGCGGCCGCCTGATGGTCGGTGTGGCGGGCGTGCTGCTCGTGGTGCTCGCCGCCTCGTTCACCTTCGTCTACGCCTCGACCGGGTCGCAGCTGCGCTCGCAGATCGACCGCTCGATCCACGACAGCGCGCTGCAGCTGCGCAGCGCGATCGTGCAGCGTCGCGCCCGGTCCGCCATCTCGGTCCTCGCCAGCGCCCAGAGCTACGCGCACTCCCAGCCGTACCGGGACTCGAGCGTGCTGCTGTTCGTCGTCGTGCCCGGCCTGGGCAGCACGAGCAACCACCCGGAGCTGTTCGGCAGCACGAGGGAGGACCACGAGCCGGAGCAGGCACGGACCCAGGAGCGTGCCCAGGGTCGGCTGCTCGAGCGGCCCGCCAGCGGTTACAGCACGCGACAGGCGCCGGACACGGGCCCGCTGCGGGTGTTCGAGACGAGCTTCCGGGTCGACGGGCACCTCGCCTACGTGGGGGCCGGCGAGCCGCTGGCGACGATCGACCACGCCCAGGAGGTCGTGCGCCATTCCTTCGAGGTGGCGGGGGCCGCCGGCCTCGTGCTCGCGCTGCTCGCCGCCTACCTCGTCGGAAGCCGTGTGGCGGCGCCGATCCGGCGCTCGGCCGACGTGGCGGCGCGGATCGACGCCGGGGACCTCACGCCGCGCATCCATCTGCCGGCGACGGCCAGCAGCGAGCTGCAGGTGATGGCCGAGGCGCTCAACCACATGCTCGACCGGCTCGCGGCGGCGTTCGCCGCCCAGCGCGAGTTCATCGCCGACGCCTCACACGAGCTGCGCACGCCCCTCACGGTGCTGCGCGGCCAGATCGAGGTGATGAGCGGCGGGGACCGCGCCGACGGCTCCCTCTCGGCGGCCGAGCTCGAGCGCGTGCGGCGCCTGATGGAGGCCGAGCTCGCGCGCCTCACGCGGCTCGTGGACGACCTGCTCGTGCTGGCACAGTCCGAACGGGCCGATTTCCTCCACCCCACCCCGTTTCGGCTCGACGAGCTCGTCACCGAGCTGTGGGACGGCCTCAGCCTGATCGCTGAGCGGGACTTCCAGATCGGGCCGCTCGAGCCGCTGACGCTCTCCGCCGACCCGGACCGGCTGGCCCAGGCGCTGCGGAACCTGGCCCGCAATGCGATCGCCCACACGGAGGCGCCGAACGGCCTCGTCCGGATCGAGGTGAGCCGCCGTGGCCCGTCCACCGTGCGGATCACCGTCCGCGACGACGGGCCGGGCATCCCACGCGAGCTGCGCGGGCGCGTGTTCGAGCGCTTCTACCGGACCGATGAGGCCCGCACCCGACGGAGCGGTGGAGCCGGCCTGGGCCTGGCCATCGTGCGCGCCGTGGCCGAGGCCCACCACGGCTCCGTGCGGGTGCTCGACGAGCCCGGTCGCGGCGCGGCGCTCGCCATCGACCTGCCGCTGTGACCGGCGCTCAGGGCTGCGCGGCGAGCGCCTCGAAGTTCTCGTAGAGCCGCGGCTCCCCGGCGTCCGCGCGCATCTTCAGGGCGGCGGGGCCGACGCGGCCCCAGATGCCCTCGATCCACATCCAGTCCTTCACGAGCTCACGGCTGAGCAGGTCGTGCTTGACGAGCGTCCCGATCGTCTCGAACACGCCGAGCGTGAGCCGCACCGGAGTGGACAGCGGATCGGCCGTCTCGGGGTCGAAGTCGGGCGCCCAGAGCTCGGGCATCGCCTCGTTCATGCCCGACGACGCCATCCATTGGGAGATCTGGATCATCAACGCCGCGTCCTCGCGGGTGGGTGCAGCCATCACGGCTCCTTTCCGAGCAGGGTCGTTTCGCGGACCCTACCGCCCCCGCCGCGCGTCGCGCGTGCTTTTTCCCGCGCCGGGCTCAGGCGGCGGCCGGCTCGCTGCGCGCCTCGTCGGGCGCCCCGGCGCCGTCCCGGCCCTCCCCGCCGGCCGCGTCGTCGGCCTCGGGGGGCTTGGCGCCCTCCTTGGCCCACGGCTCGTCGAACTCGACGCGCCAGCGCCCCTCCTCGGTCTGCATCAGCGCCAGACGCGACCGGAAGCTCTTCCCAGCCCGGATCTTGAAGCCGGTCACCGGCCGCTCGGTGCGCCCCGTCTTGATCAGTTCCCGGGCGATCGCGGTGGTGAGGTTCTTGCCGGCCTTCGCCTTCCAGATCACGAAGCCGCAGCCCGGGTCGCTGCGCGACCAGCACGAGTAGCCCTTGCGGTTCTCGACGATGTCCTGCCCGCAGACGGGACAGGGCCCGAGGTTCGCGCGCGGGATCCGCACGTCCTTGAGCGTGGTGTCGAGCTGGTGGACCGTCTCCTCGGCGAACCGGGCGATGTCGGCCATGAAGGCCGCCCTCGTGTCCTCGCCGGTCTCGATCTTGGCGAGCCGATGCTCCCACTCCCCGGTCAACGACGGGGAGGTGAGCGCGTGCTCGCCGAGCAGGCGGATCACGTTCATCCCCTTCTCGGTGACGACGAGCGCCCGGCCGTCACGCTCGATGTAGCCGACCTGCAGCAGCCGTTCGATGATCGCCGCGCGGGTGGCCGGGGTGCCGATGCCCGACTCCTTCATCGCCTCGCGCAGCTCCTCGTCGTCGACGAGCTTGCCGGCCGTCTCCATCGCATCGATCAGCGACCCGTCGGAGAAGCGCCGCGGTGGCTTCGTCTCCTTGGCCGCGAGGGCGACGCGGCGCACCCTGGACCGCTCGCCCTGCTCGAGCTTCGGCAGCTGCTGATCGGCGCCCTCGTCCTCCTCGTCGGGGGAGCCGGCGGTGGCGTCGGCGGCGACCCCCTCGCCGTAGACCCCGCGCCAGCCGGGGACGAGCAGCACCTTGCCGCGCGTGCGAAAGACGTGGTCGGCGACGGTCGTCTCGATGCGCGTGTTCTCGAACACGGCCTCGGGGTGGAAGACGGCGAGGAAGCGTCGGACGACGAGGTCGTAGATCTTGCGATCGTCCTCATCAATCTTCTCGACCGGGTGACGCTCCGCGAGCGTCGGGATGATCGCGTGGTGGTCGGTCACCTTCTCGTTGTTGACGACCCGTCCGAGCGGCAGCACGTCGAGCCCGGTCACGTACGCGGCCCCCGCGGCGTACTCGCGCTGGCCCCCGACGAGCTTCGCAATCGGCTTGATGTCGGGGATCATGTCGCTGGTGATGTAGCGGGAGTTCGTGCGCGGGTACGTCAGCGCCTTGTGCTCCTCGTAGAGGCGCTGCGCGGCCGCCAGGGTGCGCCGGGCGAAGAACCCGTACCGCGAGGAGGCGTCGCGCTGCAGCGAGGAGAGGTCGTAGAGCAGCGGGGCGCGGTCACGGCTCTCGCGCTTCTCGACCTTCGTGATCGTGCCGACGCCGTTCTCGCAGGCGGCGACGATCTCCTGCGCCTCCCGCTCGGTGGGGATCCGGGGGTTCGCGCCGGCGTGGAAGCGCCCGTCGTAGGCGCGGCGCGGCTCGGTGTTGGGGGCGGAGGGTGGGACGGTCTCAGCGAGGAAGCGAGCGTCGACGACCCAGTACGGCTCGGCCACGAAGTCGCGGATCTCCTGTTCCCGGCGGGCGAGGATGGCGAGCGTCGGGGTCTGCACGCGGCCGAGCGAGACGGCGCCGTCGAAGGAGCTGCGCAGGCGGATCGTCGCCGCCCGGGTGGCGTTCATGCCGACGATCCAGTCCGCCTCCGAGCGCGAGCGGGCCGCCTCCTCGAGGGTGTGGTACTCGGCGGCGGGGCGCAGCGAGGCGAACGCCTCCTTGATCGCGGAGTTCGTCATCGAGTTCAGCCACAGTCGCTGCACCGGCAGCCGGCTGCCCGCCTTCTCGTACAGGTAGGCGAAGATCAGCTCCCCCTCGCGCCCGGCGTCACAGGCGTTGACGACCTGGTCGACGTCCTCGCGGTCGAGCTCGCGCTTGACGACCGTCATCTGCTTCTTCGAGCGCTCGTCGCGCACGACGAGCTTGAACTTGCGGGGCAGGATCGGGAGGTCCGGCATCCGCCACTTCGCGTACTTCTCGTCGTACTCGTCGGGGTCGGCGAGCTGAACGAGGTGGCCGACCGCCCAGGTGATGATGTGCTCGGGGCCCTCGAGCACGCCCTCGCCCTTCGTGAACGGCCCGGGCAGCACCTTGCTCAGGTCGCGCCCGACGGAGGGCTTCTCGGCGATCACCAGGGTCTTGGTCATGGGGCCAGCAGCGTAGCGGTCTGGGGAGCCATTGCCCGCGCCGGTCAAGCGGCGCAGCTCCGTGTGCTGACGAAGTGACGCGCCGCGCGCGCCCGTCGCAGCTCGCGCGCGACGATCCGGTCGGGGACGGCGAGGCCGCTGTGGTCGGTGCTCGCGGTGCTCGTGATCTCCGCGAAGACGGTGCCGACCACCTGCCCGGCGGCGTCGACGAGCGGCCCGCCCGAGTTCCCGGACCGCACCAGGCCGCGCAGCGAGGTGATGAGCCGGTTCGCCGGGTTCCCGTAGGCGTTGGTGGTGTTCGCGCGCTGGGTCGGGCCGAGTCGCGCGGGCTGCCGATCGTAGCCGTGGTTGAGCGGGAAGCCCAGGATCGCCGCCGACTCCCCTGAGGCCGGCCCGCTGGCCAGCCTCAGGGCTGGAGCGGTCAGGCCCGGGACGGCCAGGACGGCGATGTCGTTGTGCGGGTCGAAGACGAGCGCGCGGGCGGCGAGCGGGCGGCCGACCCCGCCCACCTGGACGACCGTGTCGGTCTCACCGGCCACGACGTGGGCGTTGGTCACCACCAGGCCGCTGCCGGCGACCCAGCCGCTCCCCTCGACGCCGAAGCCGCACGCGGTGCCGAGGATCCGCACGACCGAGCCGGAGGCGAGGCGCACGCCGGCGGCGCGCACGATGCGCGGGTTGGGCGCCGGCACGTTCACCCCGGTGCCGGCGATGCTCCCGAGGGGGTCGATCCGGCCGAGCGCGTTGAGGATCGGCCCGGATGGGGGCAGCGTCCGGTTGAGGCTGCGCAGGATGACCGACCGCGCGATGCTGTGGCGGAAGCTCGGTGGGAGGTTGAACTGGCTGCCCGCCTGCAGCAGGACCGCCCCGGCGATCCAGGCCATCCCGAGCCCGATCCCGGCGGTGAGCAGCGCGCCGAAGACGCCGTCGACGATGCGCAGCCCCGGGATCCACATGAAGCGACGCAGCCGGCGGGCGACACCCTCGAAGATCGAGGCGAGCAGGCCGCCGAGGATCACCGCGCCGCCGAGGCTGAACAGCGCCGAATACGGCGAGTGCGCGCCACCCGAGAGCAGCAGGGGCGCGATCCGCGAGCCGATCAGGCCGCCGGCGACGAAGCCGACGAGCGCCGCCGCCCCGACGATGAAGCCGCGGAGGAAACCCTGCAGCGCCATCAGCGCCACGAGGGCGAGGATCACGAGGTCGGCGAGCGTCATCGCAGGCGCAGCTTAGGCGCTGCGGGCTCCGTGGCGGAGCGCGTCTGGACGCGTGGGCCCCCGAGGGCGCCGCGGGTCAGTTCGACTCGGCGGCCGAGAGGATCATCCGCGCCGCGTCGTCGACCGTCAGCTCGTCGGTGTCGACGACCAGGTCGTACTGCTCGGGCGACTCCCGCTCGATCCCGTAGAAGCGCTTCAGATAGTCGGCGCGGTTGGCGTCGCCGGTGCGCACGAGCTTTGCGGCGTCCGGCTCGCTGAGGAGCCGGCTCGCGGCGATCCTCGCGGTGCGCGCCGGCACCGATCCGGTGACGAGGACCCGCAGCACGCCGGCTCGCCCCCGCAGCGAGTGGGACGCCGCGTGGGCGAGGATGACCACCTCGCCGTGGGCCATGTATTCGTCGATCGCCGAGCGGATCTTGCCGCGCAGCTCGTCGCCGCTCAGCCGGGGGCCACCCTCGAGGGGGAGCGCCAGGCCGACGAGGCCCGCGGTGACCTGGGCGTCGAGGGACTGGCGGAAGCCGGGGTCCGACGCCGCCGCGCTCGGCGGGATGAGCCGCCCGACGAGCTTGCCCATGAAGGTCTTGCGGCGCTCGACGTCGGCGATCGTCTCGACGCTCACCCCCGCCTCGGCGGCCGCCCGCGAGAGGATCTCCTCGCTGATCACCGGAAACCCGAGCGCCGCGCCGACGGCGAGGGCGACCTCCTCGCCGCCCGCCCCGTCAGAGCAGGAGATGGTGATGACCCGAGCGCCCATGGCGGGCGCAACCGTACCGCAGGGCACCCACCCGGCGGCCGCGGTTCACAGCATCTTCACAGCGGCCGCGGGCCGCGGCCGACTAGAGGTCGAGCGAGACGTTCGACACCCGGTTGGTGCCGGGGGCGAAGATCTTCAGGGTGAGCGGCCGGTTGGAGTAGACGCTCTGGTTGAGCTTGAAGAGCACCAGGGCCCCTCCCGGCGAGCTGTCGGCCGCGGCGCTGTCGGCCACCGGTTCGATCCCATCCGGGCTGAGGGTCTGCTGGGTCCACGCGTACGGGTTGACGCTCGGGTTGAGCGGCGTGGCGGGGTACACGTTGCCGGCCGAATCGACGATCTCGAACCGGTCCGCGGTCAGGGCGGGGTGCCCGGACTGGTTCTTGGCCCAGAGGAACACGCCGAACCAGAACTGCTGCGGGCTCAGCTGCTGCGCTCCGCGCACGCCCGCGAGGTACTGGACGTCGTAGGAGTCAAACGGGTTCAGCTGACGCGAGATCTGCACCTGGTAGGTGACCGCGCCGGTCCAGAAATACGGCTCGGCGCCGTTGGAGAGCTCGTCCTGCGAGACGCCGGTGGGGCGCACCGGGCGGTTCGCCAGCCCGCATCCGCTGACCCCCACCGACAGCGCCGCCGCGGCGAGCAGCGGCACGAGCCGGAGCGGTCGCTTGTCGCGGAGTGCCTTCACGTGCCCGGAGTCTATAGAGCGGTCGGTCAGCGCGCGGCGACGGAGGGACGCCGCCCGCGCTGGCGATCCTCCTCGAGGATCGCGCGCAGCCGCCTGAGCGCACGCCTGGCCTTGCGCTTGGCCCACGCCCGCCCACCGAAGTTCTCGGCGATCACGTCCGACAGGACGTGGGCGTCGGTCTCATACGTGTAGTGCACCCGCGAGATCCCCGGGTGAGGCTCGACGATCTCGTAGGTGCCGATCATCTTGATGCGGTTGAACTTGCCGCCCCGGCCGCGCTCGACGATCTTGAACGGTGGCCGCAGCTCGGCGAGCGTCATGTCGGCCCAGGCGAAGCGGTTCATCGGGGCCTTCACCCGGAAGCGAGCGCCGGCGCCCTCGCCGTAGCTCTCCTCGCGCGTCAGCCGCCAGTCGACGAGGTAGTGGTCGGTGAACTCGGCGTGATTGGCGATGTCGGCCAGGTACTCGAAGACCTGCTCGCGCGGCAGCGCGATGTTGACGGAGACGGTGAATGGATCCACGGCGGGACCGGAGTCTAAATCCCCGCCCGCGCGAACGTCTTCACCCCCCTCCCGGGGGTCGCCGGGACCCGCGGGGGCTACGCGGCGCGTCGGACCGGGCGGCGGTCGAGCCTGCGGATCGAGTGGCCGTGCGCGGCGGTGTGGACGGTGCGCGAGTGGGCCGGCGGCTGCCGCTCGTGATCCCGGCAGAGCGCGCAGCGAAGCTGGCCGTTCTCGTATTCGTAGACGCGCTCGCCGATCAGCAGGGCGCGGTGGCAGGCGTCGCAGTGCTCGGTCATTCCGGCGATGTCGCCGAGGCTGCGACGCAGGAGCGCGAGCTCGAGCTCGGGCATGTCTCGGGTGGAACTCTGCATGAAATGAGGTTCGGCCGGGAAGAGGGAATCCCTGCAACGGGGGACGGAGGTTCCGGGCTGTCCGGCCCGGGAAGCCGGCGAAGAGGTGTTGAAGAACCGTGTTAAACCGATGAGGACCGTGTTGACCGGACGACTATCATCAGGGTGCGCGTCGAGCACGCGCCCGATGTCCACCGCCCAGAGGAGATGACCATGGAGGCATGGACGACAGACCCAACGGCCAAGGTTCGGGTCCCTTCGGAGGAGACCTCGAGTCCCGCCATGCAGACATCCGATCAGGACTGGATCGCGGAGCTTCGCGAGGGAATCGACGTCCCCGGCCAGTACCTGGCCTATCGCGGTAGCGACGGGAACGTCGTGGCGTTCTCGCTCGAGCGCGAATGGACGAGGATCGGGCGCAGCCTGGCGGCGGATGTCCGCTTCGACGACCCGACCGTCTCCCGCCGGCACGCGCTGATCGTGCGCCAGCCCGACGGCCTGCGCGTCGTCGACGACCGCAGCCTGAACGGCGTGTTCGTCAACGGCGAGCGCGTCGAGTGGAGCACGCTGGCCGACGGTGACGAGATCGTCATCGGCCGTCACCACCTGCACTTCTGCGACATCGCCGTCGCCTCGGGCCTGCGCCTGGCGTCGGCCGCCGAGGCGAACCCCGCCTGAGCGGCCGCTCGGTGAGCGCCGCCGCCCGGGGGCGGCGCGCGCTCACGCCTGGGCGGCCGCGAGTTCCAGGACGCGTCGGTGCAGGTGCGGCACGACGAGCTCGTGCTCGGGCTTCATCAGCACGCTGCGCAGGATGCGGCCGGCGTCGGCGTCCGGGGTCACCTCCGGGTGCAGGCGGGCGAACGTGTCACGGTCGACGCCGAGCAGGCTGAGGAACACCGGGTCATCGGCGTCCCCCATGCCGGCCTGCAGCATGGCGGCGGAGCGGGCGCTGACGCTCGAGAGCGCGTCGGCGGCCGGGAAGAACGTGACGATGTCGAGCTCGGGCTCGAGGT
>DAIDJO010000087.1 GCA_027451345.1 Solirubrobacterales bacterium | reverse complement strand
ACGGCTTGCCGAGGAGCCCGTCGGCCGCCTGGATCATCGACTGCACTCGGGGGTCCTCCTGGCTCGTGGTGGCAACGCTGCTTGCCGCGGACGGGCCCTGGAGAGGCACCGACCCGCCGGCCTGGATGCCCGACGTGAGGGTGCTGAGCAGTGCATTCGAGGCACCGGTCATCGCGCCGGTCGTGGCCGCACCGCCGGTCGTGGCCGCGGCCTCGGGCGCCGCGGCCGGGTTGGCGCCCTGCGCCTGAGCCAGGGCCTCGGTGAACGAGACGCCTCCCGACCCGGCGGTGGACGTCGCGCCACTGGTCAGCGGGGGCGCGCCACCGCTCGCCGCGCCGGCCAGCGCCGCCGGGTTGACGAGCTGCTGTTCCCACTGGACGATCTGGTCGACCTGCCCGATCGCTTGAGAGAAACTCATACCCCCGGGTGATCGGCCCGCCGCCGCTCAGGCTTGAATCACTCCGGATGCCCGGTGATGACGGCCTCGGGTTGGTGGGGCCGAGCCGGCGGCGCCGGGTCGAGCCGACGCGACAGGTAGACCCCACTCAACGCCGACCCCACGGCGGCCGCGACGGTGGCGCTGACCGCCCAGGAGGAGAGACGCGCCCTCCCGATCAGGCTGGAGAGGCAATCGGCGCCGTCCGAGAAGGCGGCGGCCTCGAGCCATCCACGCACCGGAGCACCGCGGTCGAGCGCGATCACCGTACCGAGGCCGAGCGCGACGTCACGGGCGCCGAGCATGCGCGCGAGGGGTGGCTCGATCCCGGATGCGCGCCGCCCGCTCAGGACGCGCGTCGCCAGTCCGGGGGCGAGCATCGCTGCCGTGCCGATCCCGATCCGGGCACGAGCGAGAAGCAGAGCCAATTGGGCATCGTCCATCAACCGCTTCTCTTCCCGTGGGGGACTCGTTCAATCACGGACCTTCGGCGCAAGCCGAGCACCGCGCCGCTGCCCACGCTGGCTTCCGTCGCCGCGCCCCTCGGCGCGGAGCAGTCCGCTGCCACAGGCGGGGCAGCGACCGGTGTGACGGATCGCGTCGTACCGCCAGGCTGACTCGCAACGGAAGCAGTTGTACACCGGGCTCGGAGCCTCGACCGCCGTTGCGAGCGCGAGGGCTCGTCCGCCGGTGGGCGGCGGCGACAAGGTCGGCCCCGACCGGCCGCCCGGAACTCCGTGCTCGCTCACTACCCGTCCATTCCGCCGGTGGGCGAACCTGTGACATCCGTCCGGGCCGATCAGTCACGCGATCGGGGCGCGGCCGTCGGACGGCTCCGCGCCCTCGGGGCGTCTCGCTCAGGCGGCGGGCGACGCCGCACGTGGCGTCAGGGGTGGCTCGGCACTCCAAGGGAAGATGATCCACCGATCGGTGCGTCGCCACACGTAGTCACATTTGACCACCGAGTGAGGCTTCTCGTACAGCGTCGCGATCCGCGCCTGACCGACCCGCGGCTCGCAGAACCGCTTGACGAGCTGCAGCGTGGCGCCCGTGTCGGCCACGTCATCTGCGATGAGGATCCTGGCCTCCTCGAGGTCGACCAGATCGGGGACGGGCGGAAGGATGATGGGCAGCTCGAGTCGCTCGTCGACGCCGGTGTAGAACTCGACGTTCATCGTCCAGGTGTTCTTGACGCCGAGCGCATAGCCAAGGCTCGCAGCGACGATGAGTCCCCCGCGCGCGATCGCGAGGATGACGTCCGGCTGGAAGCCGTCGTCGTTGACGAGGGTCGCCAACTCACGTGTCGCGGCGCCGACCTCACTCCACTCGAGGATCTCGCGCGGTTCGGTCACGTGCGGAACGCTACCGATCTTCCCCGCCGGCGACCCACCACGGCGGTGGAGCCGACCCGCCACGGCGGTGGAGCCGACCCACCGGGGTCGGCGAGCGCCCCGGCGCCGTTGACCAACCGCACGAGCGACCGTCCGGCTTGAGCCACGGCCGGCGGCAGCGGCGCTCCTGCGCCACGGTGCGGGGATCCCCGTGATCGCCCGACTGACCTACGGGCTCCGAACTCCACCGCGAGAACCGGGCCGTCCGACCCAGATCTGTTTCACCGTCACGATTCCGCGGAAGCGCCGGACGCGTTCGCCGACCGGGCGAGGCGCTCACCCACGGTGGGCGGCCGCGGGACCGGCGCGCCACGCGATGGGTGCGCCAGCGTGTTCGGCGGCCGCCCATGCGCATGCTAACTTTCCGGTATGGAAAGATCTGACCCGCAGGCCGCCGCCTCTTCCGTTGCCGCCCGCGAGCAGTTGAGAGCCGCCCGCCTGGCCCATGACGGATCAGTTCGTCGTGCCATGCCCCCCGCCGGGCTGATCCTCGCCGTGAGTCTCTTCTGCGGAGCCCTGACGGTCGCGCCGTCACACAGGGGGCCGGGGAGCATCGTGACCATCGTCGCGCTCGTATGGTTTGTTGTCGAGCTCCTCCGGCTGTCGGCTCGGAACCGCTGGCGCGCGTTGCGCTCGGCGCCGCAACCAAGATGGAACGCCACCGAGTTCGGCCTGATCGTCGTCGCGGGAGTCATCGGCGGCCTCGTGGGCCCTCATCTGCTCGCCAGCCACGACAACTCGACGGTTGTCGGCTGGAGCCTCGGCGCAGCGGTGACCGTGGCCGTCGCGGTGTGTCTCTTCACGGCCAAGGCCTCCTATCGCCGCCGGAGCTCTCGTGCGTGGCGGCCGTGAGCGAAGCCGCATTTGACGAGTTGATCCACGCGCCGCTGCGTCTGCAGATCTGCGCGATGCTCGCGCCGGTGCGGTCGTTGTGGTTCGCCGACATTCGAGACCGCCTGGAGATCTCGGACTCGGTTCTCAGCAAGCACCTGTCCGCGCTCGCCGAGGCCGGATACGTGGCGGTGTCCCGGGTGCGCGCGAACTCGCGGTCTCGGCGGCAGGTGACGCTCACCAAGCTCGGACACACAGCGTTACGCGGACACCTGGCGGCTCTGCGAGCAATCGCCTCCATCGCCGAACCGTCCCCGGTCGAGAACCACCCTCAACAGCCGATGACGACCGTTCAGGCTGAGCGGCCCGTCAGGGGGCAACCTCGTTCGGCTCCTCGTGGGACGAGCGCTCTGCACCCCCCGGCCTCCCGCGAGAGGATCTCATGACAACCGCGCTCGTCGCCACAGGGCGCAACCGTGCCCGCGCTGGTCTGCCTGGTGGATACGATCGGCGTGTGGTCGCCGTGAACGTGCCCGGTGGAGTGGTTCATGAGCTTCCAGCCGACCTGCGTGCCGCGCTTTTGAGGAATGCGACGGCCCTGGAGGCTTGGAATGACATCACGCCGCTGGCCCGCAATGAGTTCATCTGCTGGGTTCAAGACACCAAGCGGACGGCGACCCGCGAGCGGCGCATCCGACGAACTCAGGAAGAGCTCGAGGAGGGAAAGCGCCGGCCCTGCTGTTGGCCGGGCTGCGCGCACCGAGCCCGCAACGGTCGGTAGATCAGCCGCCTTCCGGCGGCGGAGTCCTCGGCCCCGGTTCGGGGGCGAGCGGGCCTGGGGACCGGCGTGCGTCAGCCCCCGCCGTAGGAGACGATGAGGTCGGTCGCGACGCCGGCGAGGAAGCCGGCGGCGAGGAGGTAGAGGCCAAGGGTGCGGTGTCCGTAGCGGCGCATGCCGGTCCAGATCTCACCGACGACGTAGAGGATCGCCCCGCCCGCCAGGGCGTAGAAGGCGAGCTCGAGCGCATCGGAGTGGACCTGGTAGCCGACCATCGTGCCGAGGAAGGTGGGACCGCCGCCGACCAGCCCGGCCAGGGCGAGCCATCGCCAGGACGGGCGGACCGGTCCGAGCGGACCGATGATCCCGAACCCTTCGGTCGCGTTGTGCAGCCCGAAGCCGATGATCAGCACGGTCGCGAGTCCGATCGCGCCGGTCTTTGCCGAGACCCCGATCGCCAGCCCCTCGGCGAAATTGTGCAGCCCGACGGCCACGGCGATCGTCATTCCGGTCTGCAGCGCACGCCGGCGCGGATCCAGCTCGCCCACCCCCGCGCCGGCGAGCCCCTGGGGCGTGAAGGCGGCGTCCGTGGCGCCACCGGCGATGGGCGGCCTGATCGCGACCCGCGAGCGCAGACGCCGCTCGATCGCGGAGATCCCGGCGGTCCCCACCGTAAAGCCGGCCGCAAGCAGCGCGAACAGGCCGAGGACGTGCACGAACCCGGTCCTGTGGTGCTTGAAGCTGCGCAGCGCCGCGTCGACGATCTGCTGGCCGTGGTTGGTGACGTCCATGAAGATGAACGCGAGGACCCCGACCGAGAACATCGCCAGCGCGACCCGGAGCCGTTCATCGACGCGCTGCACGCGCCCGAGCGGCAGGCCGATGTAGATCGTGAATCCCGCGATCACTCCCATCAGCACCGTCTCGGCAAAGCTCATCCAAGTCCTCCGGAAGACTCGGGTTAGGTCACCCTAATTAGGCGAGCCTAAGTTCTACCACCGCAGTCGGAATTGCGCGGAGCGGTGGCCATGCACGACGCGGGCGGTGGCGCTCCCCGAACGTGCCGGTCTCCGAGTTCGGCGGCGGGTCGTCAGAAGGAGACCGGCCGAGTCGTCAGCCGAGCTTCAACGGCACGACGGAGTACGGGTCGAGGCGATACACCAATGAGACGCGATGGAAGCCGTCGGCGATGTCCGACCCCTTCCTGCCGCTCAGAACGAGCACCGGACTGAGCGGTTTGCCCTCGATGGCCTTGATCAGGTCCTTCATGACGCCGGGGTCGTCGAGCGGTGCCGGTGTCAGCCCCGCGGCTCGGAGGATGTCGTTCGCCCGGCGGGTGGTCAGGCGCGTTGCGCAGGCGGTGAATGGCCTTGCCGACCGCGTCCTCGGGCAGCTTGAGCGAGAGGTAGGCCTCGGCCGCGGCATAGTCGTGGTCTGCCACCTCCGTGGCCCACTTGATGTGAACGGGGACCCCGACCTCACCCGCAGCCTTTTCCGCCATCGACCGATCATCGCAGACGGCCGCCTGCTCCGGGCCTTGAGCGGTTGCGCACGCCCTGCGCTCAGTGCCGTGGCGGAGCCTGTTCAGGCTCCGACCCCAGCGCACCGGACGCCGCGGCGCGAGCGGTCGCGTCCCCACCACCTCGGCCGCGCAGGATCGCTGCGGCACCGACCGCGATCGCGGCGCCCACGAGCGGCCCAGCGACGTATGCCCAGAACGCCGTCCAGTCACCGGCGACGAGAGCAGGGCCGAACGAACGGGCGGGATTCATCGAGGTGCCGCTCACCGGCGCCGCCCACAGCCCCGCGAGAGCGATATAGCCGCCAACTCCGAGCGCCCCGATCGTGCCGACGTTCTGCGCCGAGGACGCCGTTCCCAGAATCACGCTGACGAGGGTCGCCGTCAGGGCAATCTCCATCATGAACGCCTGCCACGCCGTGTACCCGGGACCCGGCAGCGTTGCGCCGAGGTGCTTGACATTGCCGAACACAGCGAGCAGGAACACGCACGCGAGCGTCGCCCCCAGCAACTGAACTGCGATATAGCCCGGGACGCGCTTCCATGGAAAGTCTCGACGCAACGCGAAGGCGATCGACACGACGGGGTTGAGATGCGCGCCGGACACCGCTCCCATGAACAGGATGATCGCCATCACCATGAGACCGGGCGCTACCACTGCGGCGGACAGACTGATCTGGCCCTTGGCGTGCAGCACACCACCGCCCGCGGCGACGAGCACCAGCATGAAGGTGCCCAGGAGCTCCGCGAACAACCTGCGGTACGCCAGGCTCGGATCATTGAACTCACTTCGCGATCCGAACTCGAGCATCCAGAGATGCCGCGCGCGCTCCGCGTCATGCGTCGCGAGGCCCACACGCTCATGGTCGGGACTGCTGGCCACAGGACGAGTGTCGCACTCACACCCCACAACCGGCTCCCGACCGGCCGAAGCGGCGCGACCGCCAGCCGATCCCCAGCCTCTCGCGCGGTCATTTCCACCATCATCCGCCCGCGAGGGAGTGTCCGGTCTTCTGGGTAGGCATTGCTCTCGAGAGATCGATGTCGAGCACAATCACAACCAGGTTGGATGAGGGACCAGGAACCTCGGGATGAGCGCCGGCGTGGCGCGGAGCGAGCCCAGAGGGCGGCTCGCGATCGGGTCCAAGGAGCTGTTGCCGGGACGAGTCGATCGATCAACTCATGGTCGGCGCCAACCGCGGTGAGGAGATCACCGGGCGAGGCGGGCTGCTCAGCCAGTTGACGGAGCGAATGGTGGAGCGGGCGATCTGAGCCGCAGATCGTTCACAAGCGTCAGCGGCGCTTCGAGGAGCTCGATGACAAGATCCTCGCGCTCTACGCCCGCGGAGATGTCGACCAGGGACATCTCCGCGCACCGGGAGGAGGTCTACGGGGTCGAGGTCGGCCG
>DAIDJO010000086.1 GCA_027451345.1 Solirubrobacterales bacterium | reverse complement strand
GGCACCATTCGCTACCCGGGGATTGCGTCGTGACCATCAGGAAGATCATCGGTAAGCCGTGTGCGGGAAAACCGCACGCACGGATTGAAAGGGGAATGGGGAAACAGGCCCACAAGGCACTGCGCCCCTGACTACCAATGCCCACCGACCCCACCCGCATCGCCGTCGGCACCTGGAGCGGCGGCCGCTTCATGCACTTCGGCGAGGCCGTCGACGACGAGCGCTTCCTGCGGCTCCTCACCCCCGACGCCCGGATCCCGACGATCATCACGGCCGACGTCTACGGGAGCGGCGAGGCGGACACGTGGGTGGGCCGGGCCCTGGCGGCCAGCGCGCGGCCGCGCGAGGCGACCTGCGTCGTGGGCGCCGTCGGCCACGACTTCTACACCGGCGAGCGCGACGGGGCGAAGGGCTTCCCCCGCTTCACCGACCCGCGGCTGCGCGGTCCCGCCCGCTACGCCGAGTATCTCCGCATGGCCACCGAACGCAGCCTCGAGCGCTGCGGCGTCGACCGCTTCGACCTCCTGCTCCTCCACAACCCCGACCGGACCGGCTACACGAGCGAGACGGTCTGGGATGGGATGCAGGCGCTGAAGGACGCCGGCCTCACGCGCCTGATCGGGGTCGCCCCGGGGCCCGCCAACGGCTTCACGCTCGACCTGATCGACTGCTTCGAGCGCTTCGGCGACCGCATCGACTGGGCGATGGTGATCCTCAATCCGCTTGAACCGTGGCCCGGAGAGCTCTGCCTCGCCGCGGCGGCCCGCAGCGACGTGAGCGTGATCACCCGCGTCGTCGACTACGGCGGCCTCTTCTACGACGATCTCACCGCCGGGACCGAGCTCGGCCGCCACGACCATCGCGCCTTCCGCCCGGCCGGTTGGATCGACGCCGGCCGGGCCCGGATCGAGCGGATGCGGCCCCTCGCCGCCGAGGCCGGCCTGACGATGATCCAGCTGGCGTGCGCGTGGAACCTCGCCCACGAGCCGGTCCGGACCGTCGTGCCGACGCTCGTGCAGGAGGCCGGAGCGGGGGCGCGGCCGGTCGAGGACAAGCGGGCCGAGCTCGCCGCCCTGCCCGCCGAGACGCGCCTGGCGCCGGCGCAGGTGGAGGCGATCCGCCGGATCGGCGACAACACCGGCTCGATGCAACTGAAGGGGGCGACGCCGGAGCACGACGGCGAGGAGCGCGCCGACAGCTGGGCGCTGCACGAGCGCCTGCTCGACGTTGCCCGTCGCTGGGACATCGACCCGGCCCGCGACCTCGTCAAGAGCTGACGACGCAACCGGTTTTGACCGTGGCCGGCCCGCTGGCCGGCCACGGCGCTACGGGTTGGCGGGAGCCAGGATGTGGCGATCCCGCGAGGCGGCGAGGCCGGTGAACAGCATCGGGACGAGCGAGACGAGCAGGAGGATGATCGGCGCGTCCCAGTCTCCCGTGGCGCCGTGCAGCGCCCCCATCGCGAACGGGGCCGCCGAGGCGATCAGATAGCCGCCGCTCTGGGCCATCGTCGAGAGCTGGGCGGCGTGCCGGCTGTCCGGCGCGCGGGCGACGATGTACCCGAGGGCGAGCGCGAGCGGGGCCCCCTGGCCGAACCCGAACAGCAGGCACCACAGCAGCGTGCCCGTCCGCGGGGCGAGGAGGAGGCCGGTGTACCCGGCCGCGCAGAGCAGGATGCAGAGCACCACGGCGACGCCGGCTCGACGCAGCCGCCGCTCGAAGCTCGGGGCGAGGAACGCGCCGAGCATCCCGGCCAGGCTCGCCATCGAGAGCAGCAGCCCGGCGTGCGACGGGGAGAAGCCGTGCGCCTCGGCGATCGTCGGCAGCCAGCTGAGCAGGGCGTAGAAGCCGAAGGACTGCAGCCCCATGAAGCCGGTCACGGACCAGGCGAGCCGGTCGCGCCAGAGGCCGGCCACCGGGGTTCCCTCCGGCACCGCGCCACGGGCCGACTCCTCGCGCACATGGGGGGTCCAGAGCAGCACGGCGAGGATGGCCGGAACGCCCCAGAGCGCGACCGTCAGGCGCCACCCCGCGCCGAGGGCGTGCTCGATCGGAACGGTGAATCCCGCCGTGACGCTGGCCCCGCCGGAGAGCGCGACCGAATACAGCGCCGTCATCAGCACGCGCTGGCGGGGGAAGTCCCGCTTGATCAGCCCGGGGATGAGGACGTTGCCGACCGCGATCCCGGACCCGAGCAGGATCGTGCCGAGGAAGAGCGCGGAGACGTCCGGCACGAGCCGCACAGCCGCGCCGCCGATCACGGCCAGCAGGGTCAGGCTGAGCAGCGGGCCCATGCTGAAGCGCCGGATCAGCCGCGGGGAGGCGAGCGCCACCAGCCCGAAGCACAACACCGGCGTGGCCGTGAGCAGGCCCGCGCCGGCCGAGCTCAGGCCGGTGGTGTGCCGCACCTGATTGAGCACGGGGGGCACGGCGGCGACCGTCAACCGCAGGTTCAAGGCCGCCATGAGCAGCGCCGCCCCGGGCGGCCGCCTGTCCCGCATCGTTACGGCTGGCCCGCGACCGGCACGTCACCCTCGGCCCGTCGCCGCATCCAGTCGCACGCGGTCTCCAGGTCCTCGCGCCCGATCGCCGCCTGCACGTTCAGCCACATCCCGGCGCTGAGGAACTCGCTCACCTCGTCCTCGGTGGCGTCGGTGATGTCGTGGACGTGGCGCTCGAGCCGGCCGTACGCGCCGCGCACGTGCTCGCGGATCGTCTCGTCGTCGCACGCGGCGTAGGCCTGGAGCTGGAACATGAGCTTCGTGCGGTCCGACGCGAGCAGTTGGATGTACCCCTCGCCCAGCCAGGCGAGCAGCTCCTTGCGCACGTGGCCGCCGGGATGCTCGCGCTTGAACTCCTCCGCCCGTTCGCTGAAGAGCTCCATCACCATCTCGAACCCGCGCTCCATCGCGGCGATGAACAGGTCGCGTTTGCTCGGAAAGAGGCTGAACACGTAGGGCTGGGCGACGCCGACACGCCGGGCGATCCGGTCGACCGGCGTGCCGTGCAGTCCGCCCACGGCGAACTCCTGGATCGCCGCGTGCACGAGCGCGTCCCGCCGCTCGGCGGCGGGGACGCGCTGTCTCACGTGTTTCGCGCTGCTCGCCACACGCCGATCCTACGCCGCGGAGGCGGCGGAGGCCGCGGGGGCCAGTGTGGCGGGGACCGTCACCGGCCCGGCTTCCTCCGGCGCGGCGACGCGCGCTCGTCCATCCTCGAACGGCAGGACGAGGGCGACGAGCGCGCCTGCGGCGAGCACCGCCACCCCGACCCACAGCGTCGGGCGCAGCCCGCTGATGAAGGCGTGGGCCGAGAGGTAGCTCCCGTGGCTGGAGAAGACGGTGGCGAGCACCGCGATCCCGAGCACGCCACCCAGCTCCCGGATCGCGTTGGTCGCTCCGGACGCCTGACCGGCCTGATCGTCGCGCACCGAGGCGAGCACGGCGCTGGCCGACGGCGCAAAGACGAGCGCCATGCCGGCGCCCCCCAGGATGAAGGGCGGGATCATGCTCGAGTAGCTCTGATGCAGGCCCGTCTCGGAGGCCAGCCAGGCGAGCGCGATCGCCTGCAGGCTGAGCCCGCCGATCATGAAGCGCCGGCTGCCGTAGCGCTCGGCGAGGATGCCGGCGGCCGGCGAGACGACCATGATCGAGCCGGTCCAGACGAGCAGCTTCAACCCGGCGTGGAAGGGCGAGTTGCCGAGCACGTTCTGCAGGTACTGGCTGAGGAAGAAGATCGAGCCGAACATCCCGAAGTACATCGAGAGCGATACGACGTTCGTGACGGCGAACCCGCGGTGGGCGAAGAAGGTCATCGGGAGCATCGGCTCGGGCGTGCGGAGCTCGTGGCGCACGAAGGCGGCGAGCAGGACCGCGCCGGCGGCCAGCGAGAGGATCACCTCAGCGGTGCCCCAGCCGATCGTCTGAGCTCGGATCAGTCCGAAGATGACGCCGAAGAGGCCGCTCGAGCCGAGGACGAGCCCGGGCAGATCGAGCCCGCGCTGGGCGCCATGGCTCTCCCGCAGCAGCCGCGCCGCCGTCGGTACGAGGATCAGTCCGACGGGGACGTTGATCCAGAAGATCCAGTGCCACGAGCTGAGTGAGATCACCGCGCCGCCGACGAGCGGCCCGAGCGCGACGGCGACCCCGGTGATCCCCGACCAGACGCCGAGGGCGATGCCGCGGCTCTCCTCGGTGAACTCGCCGGCGAGCAGCGTCAGCGTGAGCGGGGTGACGATCGCCGCGCCGACGCCCTGCAGCGCCCGGGTGGCGATCAGGGTGCCGGTGTCGGGGGCCAGGGCCGATCCGGCCGAGGCCACCGTGAAGAGGGCGACCCCGAGCAGGAAGGGCCGTTTGCGACCGAAGCGGTCGCCGAGCGCGGCGCCGGTGAGCAGCAGGACGGCGTAGGCCAGCACGTAGGCATTGACGGTCCATTCCAGCGATTGGATCGACGCCCCAAGGTCCCGACGGATGCTCGGCAGCGCGACGCTGACGATGAGGTTGTCGAGCACGACCATGAACAGGCCGACCGAGACGACGAGCAGCGTCCAGATCCGGTTGCGGGAGGCGCCTTGCTCTGTGGGTGACACCGGGGATTCCCTCCGATCAGAAATTAGTGAGTACTAACTAGAAGAGAAGTTAGCAGTAGCTAATAAGTTGTCAAGGGGCCGGCGGCGCGGGTGGCGCCGTCGCGAGCCTGTGCGAACATATGTTCGATGTACGTGGAGCTGCACGCTCACTCGGCCTACTCGTTCCTCGACGGCGCGTCGCTGCCCGAGGAGCTCGTCATCGCGGCGCTCGAGCAGGGGTACGACGCGCTGGCCCTGACCGACCACAACACGGTGTCGGGCTCGATGGAGTTCGCCCAGACGGCCAGGGCGCTCGGGTTGCGCGCCCTGCACGGGGCGGAGGTCGACCTGGACGACGGGCGGCACGTGACCCTGCTCGTCCGCGACAGCACCGGCTGGGCGAATCTCTGCCGCCTGCTCACCCTCGCGCATGCCGATACGCGCGAGCGTCGAGGTGAGCTCGGACAGCCGGCCGTCGCGCTCGACGAGATCCTCGCCCACGCCGAGGGCCTCGTCTGCCTCAGTGGCTGCTACTCGCGCGGCATCCAGGACGAGGCGACGTTGCGCCGGCTGCGCGAGCGCTTCACCCCGGAGCGCCTGCGCGTCGAGTTGCAGCGTCCCTATCTGCCGGGGGACCGGGCTCGTAACCGGCGGCTGGCCTGGTTGGCCGAGCGGTTGAGCCTGCGCTGCGTGGCCACCGGCAACGTGCACGCCCATGCGCGCGCTCGCGCTCCGCTGGAGGACGCGTTCGTGGCCATCCGCCTGCACACGACGCTCGACGCCTCAGAGCCCGACCGGCGCGGGAACTTCTGCCACGTCCTGGCGGGACCGGCGGCGATGCGGGCGCGCTTCCCAGACCACCCCGAGGCGGTCGTCGAGACGATGCGCTTGGCGGAGTCGCTGCACTTCGATCTCACCAGCGCCCTCTCCTACAGCTATCCCGGAGCCGAGGATCCGCGCAAGCTGCGCGAGCTGAGCACGCTCTGCCAGGAGCGTCTGCACGAGCGCTATGGGCAGGCGCCGTCGGCTCGGGATGTCGCCGTGGCGCGGCTCGAGCAGGAGCTCCGGATCATCGAGAAGCTGAATCTGGCCGGATTCTTCGTGCTCCATCACGAGATGCTCGAGCTGGCGCGGGAGGTGGCGGTGCAGGTGCGGGGCCGGGGGGCGGGGGGCGCCGACTCGCCACGGGCGACGCTGCCCCCGGGACGAGGACGTGGCTCCAGCGTGTCCTCGATCGTCTGCTACCTCACCGGGCTCTCCCACGTTGACCCGATCGCCAACGAGCTGGCCATCGGTCGCTTCCTCAGCGAGGACCTGAAGGCGCTCCCGGACATCGACCTCGATTTTCCTCGTGACATCCGCGAGGTGTTGATCCCGCGGGTCTCCGAGCGATTCGGCCGCGACCGCGCCGCGCTCGTGGCCGCCTTTCCCACCTACCGGGCCCGCGGCGCGATTCGCGAGCTGGGCAAGGTGCTGGGCCTGCCGCCGGGGGAGATCGAGCGGGTGGCGCGGGGCAGCGAGGGCTGGGACGCTCGCGGCGTCGGCCGCGACATCGAGACCGCGAGCGGTGGAGCGCCCATGCGCGGCCGCTGGGGCTGGCTGGCACGGCTGGCGACACAGGCGCACGGCCTTCCGCGGCATCTGAGCCAGCATTCGGGCGGGATGATCGTCGCCACCCGACCGCTGGTCGACTGCTGCCCCGTCGTGCCGGCCGCCATGGAGGGCCGCTACATCGTCCAATGGGACAAGGATTCGTGCGCCGACGCGGGATTCCTGAAGATCGATCTGCTCGGACTGGGAATGCTCTCGGCGGTGGAGCGCTGCGTCGAGCTGATCGCCAGGACCCGTGGGGAGCGGATCGACCTCAGCCGGATCCCTCACGAGGATCCGGAGACCTACCGTGCGATCCAGCACGCCGAGACGACCGGGGTGTTTCAGATCGAGAGCCGGGCGCAGATGCAGTCGCTGCTCCGCACCCGGCCGGAGAACCTCAGGGACGTCGCGATCCAGGTGGCGATCGTCCGCCCGGGCCCGATCCAGGGCGGAGCCGTCAACCCCTACATCGAGCGGCGTCAGCGGCTGCGGGTCGATCCGGGTTACCAGATCCCCTACGAGCATCCGTCGCTGGAGCCGGCGCTGCGCGAGACGCTCGGAGCGATCATCTTCCAGGATCAGGTGCTCGAGGTGGCGAGCGCCTTTGCCGGATTCCGGCCGGGGGAGGCCGAGGACCTGCGGCGGGCGATGAGCCGCAAGCGCTCGGAGGCGGCGATCGAGGCTCACCACGAGCGGTTCGTTCAGGGGGCCATGCGGCTGCACGGGGTGGACGCCGAGCTGGCCGAGCGGGTGTTCGAGAAGGTCAGGGGCTTCTCGGGCTTCGGCTTCCCGAAGTCCCACGCCGCGGCCTTCGGGCTGCTGGCGTATCAGTCGACCTGGCTGCGCGTCCACTACGGGCCGGAGTTCCTGTGCGCGCTGCTGAACGAGCAGCCGATGGGCTTCTACCCGCCCGACGCCCTGGTGCACGAGGCTCAGCGACGGGGTCTCGAGGTGATGGCTCCGGAGGTCAACGCCTCCGAGGTCGAATGCGGGCTGGACGCCGACGGGCGGGTCGTGGTCGGACTCGGATACATCCGGGGGGTTCGTCGCGCCGAGGTCGAGATCCTGGTCGCGGAGCGGGAGCGCAACGGCCCGTTTCGCAGCCTCTCCGACCTCGCCTCCCGCGCCGGGGTCGGCGCCCCCGCCCTGGATCTGCTCGCCTGGTCGGGGGCGTGCGACGCGCTCGCCCTCGCCACCCTGGGCGAGGCCGGGGACGGAGCGCCGGCCACCCCGGCCCGGGTGGCCGACGGGCCGCGCCTCTCCCCGCGCCGGCTGGCGCTCTGGCAGCTCGGGGTGGCCACCGCCGCGCACGGCGTCCGCGGTGGCGGGACCCAGCTCGCCCTGCCGCTCGACCTGCCGCGGGCGCCGGCTCTGCCCGACCTGTCGGGCTGGGACGCGCTCGTGGCCGACTACGCCACGACCGGGATGACGGTCCGCTCCCATCCCATGGCTCAGCTGCGGTCGCGCCTGCCCCAGGGTGTCAGTGACAGCCGGGAGCTGGCCCAGCTCTCACACGGCGCCAGGATCAGGATCGGCGGGCTGGTCGTGGCGCGCCAGCGACCGGGAACGGCCTCCGGCGTGGTCTTCGTGCTGCTCGAGGATGAATTCGGCGTCATCAACCTGGTCGTGCCACCGCCGGTCTACGAACGCCACCGCTTGACGGTCCGCACCGAGCCGCTGCTGCTCGTCGAGGGCCGACTCGAGCGCTACGCCAGGGGCGGCGGCGCCATCAACGTTCTGGTCCGCCGCGTCGATCCGGTGGCGGCTCCCGGCGGCCTGATGGCGACCGTGCAGGACTTCTCACCCCTCGACGCGCAGGCCCTCGCCGAGCAGCGAGGCGGCACCGAGAGCGGTGACGTCGATGATTTCCGTGCCGTCGCGCCACCCGTGATGAGCTTCGCGGCCGGCCGCAGACGCTGAGCCGGGCGGCCGGGCTGACCGTCGGCCCTCACCTCCGCCCGCGGCCGCGCAACCGCCGCCATCCCACCGCCGCCATCCCGGTGATGCGGGCGCGACATC
>DAIDJO010000085.1 GCA_027451345.1 Solirubrobacterales bacterium | reverse complement strand
CAGCGCGGGCAGGGGGACGGCGGCCGCCCGGCGCGCGACGGCGAGGCGGGTGTCGGCGACGATCTCCTCGAGGACGTTCACGCGGCCCCCCCGCCCGTGGCGAGCTCCTGGGTGCGCGCGACGAACGCGTCGAGCTTGGCGGCGGCGGCGCCGCTGTCGATCGCCTCCTGGGCGAGGCGGACGCCCTCGGCGAGGGTGTCGGCCCGCCCGCCGGCGTAGATCGCCGCACCGGCGTTCAGCACGGCGAGGTCGCGGGCGGCGCCCGGCTCGCCGGCGAAGATCGCACGGGCGATGCGGGCGTTCTCGGCGGGATCGCCACCGGGGACGGAATCGGCCGGGTGGCGGGCGAGGCCGAGCTGCTCGGGGATGACGGTGTACTCCTCGATCTCGCTCTCGCGCACCTCGATCACGCGCGTCGGCGCCGAGATGCTCAGCTCGTCGAGGCTGTCCTCGCTGGAGACGAGCAGCGCGTGATCGGTGCCGAGCAGGGCGAGCGCGCCCGCGAGCTTCGGCAGCTTGGCCATGTCGGAGACGCCGAGCAGCTGCCGCCGGGCGCCGGCCGGATTGGTGAGCGGGCCGAGGAAGTTGAAGGTCGTGCGGACCTTCAGATCCTTGCGCACCCTGACGACACGCGCGCTCGCCGGGTGGTGGTAGGGCGCGAACATGAAGCCGAAGCCGACCTCCTCGATGCAGCGGCCGACGGCGGAGGAATCGAGGTCGATCCGCGCGCCGAGCGCCTCGAGCACGTCCGCCGAACCGGAGAGCCCGGTCGAGGAGCGACTGCCGTGCTTGGCCACGCAACAGCCGGCGCCGGCGGCGATCAGCGCGGCCGTGGTGGAGACGTTGAAGGTGGTGCGCCCCCCGCCGGTGCCCGCGGTGTCGAGCAGGTTCTCCCCGGTGGTGGGCACGAACGCGGCGAGCGCGCGCATCGTGCGGGCGAGGCCGGCGAGCTCCTCGACCGTCTCCCCCTTCACGCGCAGCGCGATCAGGAAGCCGGCGATCTCGATGTCGGTCGCCTCGCCCGCCATGATCTCGGCGAGCGCCTCGGCGGCGTCGGTCTCGGTGAGGTCCTGCCCGTCGGCGAGGTGATCGATGGCGCGGGTCAGCAGTTCGCTCATCGTGAGCCCTCCAGGAAGTTGCGCAGCATGTCGAGGCCATGCTCGGTCAGGACCGACTCCGGGTGGAACTGCACGCCCTCGGCCGGCAGCTCGCGGTGGCGGACCGCCTGGATCACGCCGTCCCCTGTCGCGCTCACCTCGAACACCTCGGGCAGGTCCCGCTCGGCGGCGATCAGCGAGTGATAGCGGCCGACCTCCAGATGCTGGGGCAGCCCGGTGAAGATCGTGCGGCCGTCGTGCTCGATGCGCGAGGTCTTGCCGTGCACCGGCTCGTGTCGGACCACGCTGCCGCCCCAGGCCTGGACGAGCGCCTGGTGGCCGAGGCACACCCCGAGCGTCGGGATGTGGGCCTGCGGGAACCGGCGGACGGCCTCGAGGCTGATGCCGGCCTCGTTCGGGGTGCACGGGCCCGGGGAGACGATCACGCGGTCATACCCGCGCACGAGCAGCTCCTCGACGGTCGCGTGGTCGTTGCGGACGACCTCGATCTCGTGCGGCGGCGTCTGCAGCTCCCCCAGGTACTGGACGAGGTTGTAGGTGAAGGAGTCGTAGTTGTCGATGACGAGGATGCGCACGTCACTCCCAACCCGGTTGGTCGACGGCCAGCTCGATGGCGGCGCGCAGCGCGCGGGACTTGTTCACCGATTCCTCGTACTCGTTGGCGGGTTTGGCGTCGGCGACGGTGCCGCCCCCCGCCTGGATGTGGACCATCCCGTCCTTGATTACGGCGGTGCGGATGTGGATGCAGGTGTCAAGGTCGCCGCCGTAGCTCGCGTAGCCGATCGCGCCGCCGTAACCGCCGCGCTTCACCGGCTCGAGCTCGTCGATGATCTGCATGGCGCGGACCTTCGGCGCCCCGGAGAGGGTGCCGGCGGGCAGCACGGCGCGCAGCGCGTCGAGGGCGCTCACGTCCGGGCGCAGGGTGCCGCTGACGTTGGAGACGATGTGCATCACGTGGCTGTAGTGCTCGACGACCATGAACTCCTCGACCCGGACCGAGCCGTACTCGCAGACCCGGCCGAGGTCGTTGCGGCCGAGGTCCACCAGCATGACGTGCTCGGACCGCTCCTTCTCGTCGGCGAGCAGCTCACGGGCCAATTCCGCGTCCTGCTCGGCGGTGGCGCCGCGCGGACGGGTGCCGGCGATCGGCGTGGTGCAGACGCGCCGGCCGGCCACCGTCACGAGCGGCTCCGGGCTCGCGCCGGCGATCTCGAAGTCCCCGAAGTGCAGGTAGTACATGTACGGCGACGGGTTGACGGCCCGCAGCCCCCGGTAGATCGAGAAGCCGCTGACCGGGGCGGGCGCCGACCACCGCTGGGACGGCACCACCTGGAAGGCGTCGCCGGCGTGGATGTACTCGACGATCCGGGCGACGGTCGCCTCGAACTGCTCCCGCGTCGTGTTCGAGACGAGCTCCGGGAGCGCGCGGGGACCGGACGCCGCGGGTGACCTCGGAGGGGGCAGCGGCCCGGCCAGGATCTCCCGGATCGCCTCGACCTTGCCGCGGGCGGTCTCGGCGTCGTCGCTCGGGTGGGCGACGACGGTGATCGAGCGGCGGAGATGGTCGAAGGCGACGAGGGTGTCGGTCAGCATCAGCGCGAGGTCCGGCAGGCCGAGCTCGTCCGGTTTCGGCGCGCCGAGCGGCTCGACGGTGCGCACGAGGTCGTAGGCGAACATGCCGACGGCCCCGCCGCCGAAGGGCAGCTCGATGCCCTCGGGCTGCCGGGTGCCGACGGCATCGAGCTCCCGCTGGACGAGCTCGTACGGGTCGGCGGGGTCACCGAGGGACCAGCGCAGCACCCGGCGGGGGCGGTACCCGATGAAGCTGAAGCGCCCGACGCGCCCCTGATCAGCCGATTCGAGCAGGAAGGCCGGCTCGTCGGGGGCGGCGGCGCGCAGCTTCAGGAACGCGGAGACCGGGGTCTCGGTGTCCTCGATCCAGGTCTGCGCGACCGGGACGCGGTCAGCGACGGCGCTCATCCAGCACCCTCGCCGCGTCGGCGAGCGTCAGCGAGCGGCTGGCGAGGAGCACCGAGAGGTGGTAGAGCACGTCGGCGGCCTCGTTGGCGACGCGCTCGTCGCTCTCCTCGCGGGCCGCGCGCGCCACCTCCTCGGCCTCCTCCTGCACCTTCTCGCCGATGTGGCCGGGGTCGGCCAGGAGCGCCGCGGTGTAGGAGTCGGACGGGTCGGCGGAGCGGCGCGAGGCGACGGTGCGCTCGAGCTCCGGGAGCACCTCGAACGGCGCGCGCGGCGTCAGATCACCGCGGTGAAAGCAGGTGCGCTCCCCCGTGTGGCAGGCCGGACCGGCGGGCTCCACGAGCGCGACGAGCGCGTCGGCGTCGCAGTCATAGCGCAGCGCCCGCACGCGCTGCACGTTCCCCGACGTGGCCCCCTTGTGCCAGAGCTCCTGGCGGGATCGGCTGAAGAAGTGCGCCTCGCCGGTCTCCTCCGTGCGCCGGAGCGCCTCGGCGTTCATGTAGGCGAGCGTCAGCACCTCGCCGCTGCGCCAGTCCTGCACCACGCACGGGACGAGCCCGTCCACGCCGAATCTCACCTCTGGGGCCTGCACGGCTCAGAGTCTATGGGGGCCGCCGCCGGGGGGACGGCGCCGTTACGTGAGCGCCTCGCTGGCGACGCGGTTGCGGCCGCCGCGCTTGGCGACGTAGAGCTGCTCGTCGGCGCGGCTGAGGAGCGAGGAGGCATCGCCGCCGACCTGCTGGGAGGCCACACCGGCGCTGACCGTGACCCTGAGCCCCTCGGAGATCCGATCCCAGTCGCCCGCCTCGACCTCGGCGCGCACCCGGCGGCAGCACTGCTCGGCCCGCGCCGCGTCGACCCCGGGCATCACGAGCAGGAACTCCTCGCCGCCGATGCGCGCCGCGAAGGCGTCCGGACGGCCGAGCGCCTTGACGTGCGTCCGGAGGGTGTCGCCGAGGGTCGTGAGCACGCGATCCCCCGCCTCGTGCCCGAAGCGATCGTTGATCTGCTTGAAGTGGTCGATGTCGACCAGGGCGAGCGCGAGCTCCTCCGGCCCCTGGACGAGCTCGGTGAGCCGACGGCTCATGTAGCGACGGTTGTAGAGGCCCGTGAGCGGGTCGCTGTCGGCGAGCGCCTCGAGCGCGAGGCGCTGCTGGCGCTCGACCTCGACCGAGTAGATCGCCTGCAGCGTGGCGGCGTGCAACTCGCCGCGCTCGCCCTGGTACAGATCCAGCGCGGCGTTGCGGTCGCGCAGGTACACGTAGGCGAGCCGGTAGTCACCGTTCTCCGCCGCGAGCTCGGAGAGCTCCTCCAGCACGCGTCCGAGCGCCTCGTTGACGCCCGCGCTGCGCGCCACCGTCAGCGCCGTGGTGGCCCGCTCCACCGCGGCGGACACGTTCCCCCGCGCCCGCTCGATCTTCGCCTGCGTGAGGATGCACATCGCAAAGGTGATCGGCTCGACCTGATCGTGCGGCGCCGAAGCCACCGCACGAGCGGCGAAGTCCGCCGCCTCCTCGAGCCGCCCGGCGACCATCAGGCCGTAGGCGATCGTGTCGAGCCAGGCGGCGGGGATGCCCTGCGGCATCTCCCGGTCGGCCATCCGGCGCATCTCCTCGGTCATCTCGGCGGCGCGCTCCTCCCCGCGCGTGACCGTCACGTACACGAAGTTGTTCATGACGGAGAGGAGCAGGACCGGATCCCCGAGCTCACGCGCGAGCCGCAACGACTCCTCGAAGGTCGTGTAGTCGATCTCCCCCTGGCGCCAGTAGGAGGTCGAGAGCGCGAGCACCATCATGTGCTCGGCGCGCCAGTTCGCCGGATCGCCGGGGGCGAGCAGGCGGACGCACTGCTCCGCCGAGCGGAGCGCCTTGCCGAGCTCGGCGAGGCGGTCATAGGTCGCGGCGAGCAGGCAGTGGGCCCGGGCGCACATCATCCGGTCGGCGTCGAGCTCGGCCTCGGTCAGCGTCTCGACCTGCAGGCGCAGGGCGTCGGCGAGCGCGCCGCGCCGGCTCAGCACGTCGGAGCGCAGCAGGCGCGCGCGGCGCACGCGGGAGGCGAGGCCGGCCTCCCGTGCGCGGGCCTCGAGCACGTCGGCCCGCTCGAGGAGGCCGGCGGTGCTGAGGTGGATGTCGATCTCGGCGCGCACCAGCTCGGCGTCGAGCTCCTCGTGCAACCGCGCCGGCTCCGCCTCGGCGTCGGGCGCCGCGGTCAACCGTGCCTCATCGTTCGCCTGTCCCCCCATCCCTCACTCCCGTCCGACGCCCGTCACTCGATACCGAGACGATCCAGCACGCGCTCGTCGGCGCGCCAGTGTCGGCGCACGCGCACCTGCAGGGCGAGGTGCACGTGGCCGCCGAGCTCGCGCTCGATGGCTCGGCGCGCCCCGGTCCCGATGGCCTTGATCATCCGTCCGCCGGACCCGATCAGGATCCCCTTCTGCGACTCCGTCTCGACGAGCACGACCGCCTCGACCCGGAAGCGCCCGTCGTGCTCCTCGATCTCGGCGATCTCGACCTCGACGGCGTGCGGCACCTCCTCGCGCGTGCGGATCAGCACCTGCTCGCGGACGAGCTCGGCCAGCAGCGCCGACTCGGTCTGATCGGAGCGCTGGCGCGGATCGAAGTAGAACGGCCCGCGCGGCAGCAGCGAGACGAGATGCTCGAGCAGGGGCGCGACGCCCTCGCCACGGCGGGCGGAGATGGGGAAGATCGATTCGGCGATACCCAGATCATCGGCAGCTTTCAGGACAGCCGCAGTCCTGGCTCGATCGATGCGGTCCACCTTGTTGACGGCGATCACGATCGGCACCCGCGCGCCCCGCAGCTGCGCGGCGATGAAGCGGTCGCCGGGGCCGACGCCCTGTTCGGCGTTGACCACCATCAGGCAGCCGTCGGCCTCGTCCACCTCGGACTCGACGCGCCGCTGCATCCGCTCGGTGAGCGCATCGCGCGGGCGCTGCACGCCCGGCAGGTCGACGAGCACCAGCTGCCAGTCGGGCCCGCCGGCAACGGCACGGATCGCGCGACGCGTCGTCTGCGGCTTGTCGGAGACGATCGCCACCTTGCTGCCGACCAGCGCGTTGGTGAGGGTCGACTTGCCGACGTTCGGCCGGCCCGCGAGGGCGATGAAGCCGGACCGCGTGGCGATCCCGTCCGACTCGTGGCCCGCGACGGGCAGGTCCGCGCCCCCGCTCATCGGACCCAGCGCATCAGCTCGGCCTGCAGCGCGAGCATCTGGCCATCATCGACCTCGTGGTCCATTCCGGTCAGGTGCAGCGTCCCGTGCACGACCGCCTCGCGCAGGTCGCTCGTGTGCTCGGGACAGATGACGACGTCCCCCAGCTCGCGCGGCCCCGCGGCCTCGCCCGCCTCGTCCACCCCGAAGGAGAGCACGTCGGTCGGGCGGTCGATCCCCCGATAGTCGCGGTTGAGCGCCCGGATCCGCTCGGCGTCGACGAACTCGACCGCCATGTGCCCCTCGTCGATGCCGGCCGAGGCGAGCGCCAGCACGCAGAGCTCACGGACGTCCAGGGCCGTCGGTGCGTCGGGCACGAGCAGGTCGATCCCGAGCACCTCGATATCGAGCCCGCTGGCCGACATCACGCCCGCTTGGCGGGACGGAGCTCGGGCGTCATGCGCTGGGCGTGCTCGTCGTAGGCGGCGACGATGCGCCGCACCAACTTGTGGCGCACGACGTCCTCCTCGCCGAAGCGCACGAAGCCGATGTCCTCGACCCCCTCGAGGATCTCGGCCACGGCGCTCAGCCCCGAGGCCTGATCGCGGGGCAGGTCGACCTGGGTGATGTCACCGGTGACGACGACCTTCGAGCCGAAGCCCAGGCGCGTCAGGAACATCTTCATCTGCTCGGGCGTGGTGTTCTGCGCCTCGTCGAGGATGATGAAGCTGTCGTTGAGCGTGCGCCCGCGCATGAAGGCGAGCGGGGCGACCTCGATCACCCCGCGCTCCAGGTGCTGGCTGACCTTCTCGGCCTCGAGCATGTCGTGGAGCGCGTCGAAGAGCGGCCGCAGATACGGGTCGACCTTCGCCATCAGGTCGCCCGGCAGGAAGCCGAGCCGCTCGCCGGCCTCGACCGCGGGACGGGTGAGGATGATCCGGTTGACCTCGCGCCGGTGCAGGGCGACGGCGGCCAGGGCGACGGCCAGAAACGTCTTCCCGGTGCCCGCCGGGCCGATGCCGAAGGTGATGGTGTTCTGCCGGATCGAGTCGACGTAGCGCTTCTGGTGCACGGTCTTGGGGGCCACCTTCGTCGCCCGGTGCCGCCAGATCACGTCCTCCAGGATCGCGCCGGGGTCCTCGTGCTCGTCGAGGGCGTGGGTGACCGCCTCGACCGTGCCGGGCACGAGCTCATGCCCCTGCGCCACCAGGTCGCTCAGCTCGCGCACGACCGCCTCGGTGGCGTGCACCGCCGCCGGCTCCCCCTCGAGCGTCAGCAGGTTGCCCCGCAGGAACACGTCGCAGTCGGCGTGCTCGATCAGGCTCCTCAGGATCCTGTCACCGCTGCCGGCCAGCTCGGCGGCGACGGTGTTGTCCAGTTCGATCTGGGTCCGCATCCGTCTCCTATACAGGGTCACGCGACAGCGCGGCTCGCACCGCGTCCGACGCCCGCTTGCCGTCGACCAGGCCACCGGCCCGGTCCTTCACCACCCGCATCACCGGCCCCATGTCCCGTGGACCGGTCGCCGCCGTCTCGGCGATCGCCTCGCTGATGATCCGCTCGAGCTGCTCGTCGCTGAGGTCGGGCGGCAGGTAGCGGGCGATCATCGTCGCCTCGGCCTGCTCCCGATCGGCGAGGTCGGGGCGATTCGCCCGCTCGAACTGGGTCGCCGCCTCCAGCCGGCGCTTGTGCTCCCGGCGCAGGACGGCCAGCTCGTCCCCCGGCCCCTCCTTCGCGTCCCGCTGCAACTCGGAGACGAGCAGGCGCAGGGCTGCGGCAAGCTCCCGCTCGCCTGCCTTCATCGCGTGAACCACGTCCGCGCGCACCTGTTCGAGCACGTTCAACTGACGGTTAAGGATACGACGGCCGCCCGACGGCGCGGGTCAGGCCGCGGGTGGCCGCGGCCGCCTGTGGGTCGGGTCCACCCCCGGACCCGACCCACAGCCCGGCACCGACGGCGCACGGGCAGCCACACTCCAGGGCGTGTCCTCGATCCGGCGACTCGAGAGAGGAGAGAGAACTCTGGCGTTCTGCCGAGTCGAGGCTGTTGCCCTACCCGTTGCGTACCGCACGTCTCAAGGATGCTCGCCGGAGGCCCCCGCCGCACCATCCGCCTGGACAGAATCCGACCCCGCGGCGTTGTCCAACGGTTGAGTCGAGACCGCCAGCGGTGGCGGATGCCCGAGCTGGCCCATCTCGGCGAGGTCGCGCGGGAACAGCAGCTCCACCGACCAGTCGGCGATCAGGCGCGACTTGCGGTCGAGCCCCGGCAGCCAGGCGAGGTGGTAGAAGCGGCAGATCGCCCACGCCGGGAAGCCCTTCACCCGCAGCCCCATCAGGTTCGCCACGGCCCGGTGACGCCCCAGATCGGCGAACGCGCCGAGCGTCTTGAAGGTGAACGGCCGAGGCTCCCGGCCCCCGATCACCCGCACGATGTTCTCGCCCAGGAGCTTGCCCTGGCGGATCGCGTGCTGCGCCGTCGGCGGGCACGGCCGTCCCGGCTGGGCGGGATCCGGGACCGCCGCGATGTCACCGATCGCCCAGACGTTCTCGTACCCCCGGACGCGGAGGTGCGGATCGCAGACGATGCGCCCGCCCTCGAGCGGCAGGCCGAGGCTCGAGGCCACCGGGCTGGCCCGCACACCGGCGGTCCACACGACCGTGCGAGCCGGGATGACCTCGCCGTCGGAGAGGGTGACGGCGTCCGGGCGGACCTCCGTGACCGTCGTGGAGAGCCGGAACTGCACGCCACGGCGGGTGAGCAGCTCGACCGTCCAGTCGGCGAGCTGGCGCTGGATCTCGGGCATCACGCGCGGGGCGGCGTCGATCAGCACGAAGCGGACACCCGTCTCCCGGCAGCGCGGGTAGCGGCGCAGGGCGTCCCGCGCGAAGCCCTCCAGCTCGGCGATCCCCTCGAGCCCGGCGTACCCGCCGCCGACGAACACGAAGCTCAGGTAGCCGGCGCGCGCCACCTTGTCATCGAGGCCCTCGGCGAGCTCGAAGTGGCGGACCATGCGGTTGCGCAGGGCGGTGGCGTCGGCGATCGTCTTGAAGCCGATCGCGTGCTCGACCAGGCCCGGGATCGGGATCACCCGCGACACCGAGCCCAACGCCACGACGAGGTGGTCGTAGCGGTACTCCTTGATGTCCCCGGAGATCATCTGCACCCGCAGCGTGTCGCGGCCCGGATCGCCCCCCACGACGTACCCGACCCGCAGGGCCGTGCGCTGCAGGTGCGCGCGCAACGGCACAACGATGTGGCGCGGGTCGAGCGTTCCCGCCGCCGCGCCCGGCAGCAGCGGCGCGTACATCAGGAAGTTGACGTCGTTGACGAGCGTGATCCTGGCGCCGGCCGGCGCCAGGCGCTCGAGCCGCTTGGCCGTGTAGTAGCCGCCGAAGCCGCCGCCGGCGATGAGGATGTGCTGGCTGATGAGCGGACGCTACCCGGCGACGACGCCCTGCAGCAAGAGCGCGGCCCACTCGCCCCGCGTGCGGGTCTCCCGGACGCGGTACCCGTGCGCGGCGAACGCCCGCGCGACCGGCTCGGCATCCTCGACCAGCAGGCCGCTGGCGACGATCCATTCGTGGGTGGCGCCGGCCATGCGGGCGCCCCAGGCGAGCAGCAGCGGGCGCAGCAGGTTGGCGAGCACGAGCCGCGCGGGCGGCACCGCCTCCCGGGTCAGATCGAAACGACGCGCCTTCATCCGGTCGGCGACACCGTTGACCTCGGCGTTGCGCGCGGTGGCCTCAACCGCGAGCGGGTCGTAGTCGAGGGCGAGCACCGGGGCCCAGCCGAGCTCGGCCGCCGCGATGGCGAGCACGCCGGACCCGCAGCCGAGGTCGATCGCCGCGGGCGCCGGGGCGGGCCCCGCGGCCAGCGGGCCGGGGGGCCCGGGCAGCGGCAGGTCGAGCAGCAGCTCGAGGCAGAGCCGCGTCGTCGCGTGGGCGCCGGTGCCGAAGGCCCGGCCGGGATCGATCACCAGGTCGATCGCGGTCGGCTGGGCCGGCTCCCAGGGCGGGCGCACCGCGAGCCGATCCCCGAGCACGAGCGGGCGATGGAACTCCCGCCAGCGCTCGGCCCAGTCGTCGGCCACCTCCGTCGTGCGCAGGTCGACCAGGGCCGCTCCCGCCACCGCGCGCAGGTCCGGCAGCTCGGGCAGCTCGCCCGGCGCTCCGTACACCGCGTACTCGACCGTATCGGCGTCGATGTCGGACTCCTCGACGCCGCTGGGGGCGAGCTCGAGCAGCTCCGCGAGCACCAGTTCGGCGTCGGCGCGGCGGACACGGAGCGCCAGGCGGAGCACGGCGGCCGGACTACCGGTGGAAGGCGCGCCGCAGCTTCGAGAACACGCCCTCGTCGGAATGGAGATTCTCGTGCGTCAGGCTCTCGCTGAAGCGCTCGAGCATCCGGCGCTGCTCGGCGTTCAGGTTGCGCGGGGTGATGACGTTGACGACGACGCGCAGGTCGCCCTCCCGCCGGCCGCGCAGCGACGGCATCCCGCGGCCGCGCACCACGAGCGTCTCGCCCGGCTGGGTGCCGGCCGGGATCTCGAGCGCCTCAGGGCCGTCGATCGTCGGCACCTCGACGGTCACGCCGAGCGCGGCCTGCGGGCCGGAGATGTCGATCGCCGTGATCAGGTCGTCGCCGTCACGAACGAACCGCGCGTCCTCCCGGACCCGGATCAGCACATAGAGATCACCGGGCGGGCCGCCCCGCTCGCCGGCGTGGCCGCGGCCCGTCACCCGGATCCGCTGGCCGTCGGCGATGCCGGCCGGCACGTCGACGGACACCGTCTGCGACTCCGCGCGACGCCCGCGGCCGCGGCAGACGTGGCACGGGTTGGCCGCCACGCGGCCGTCGCCGCCGCACTGATCGCAGGTGGTCGTGCTCATCACCTGCCCGATCAGCGTCCGCGCGACCGTCCGCAGCTGGCCGCTGCCCTGGCACTTCGGGCAGGTCTCGATCGGTGTGCCCGGCTCCGCGCCGTTGCCCCGGCAGTGCTGGCAGGTGACGACGGCGTCGTAGGTGAGCTCCACCGGGGTGCCGCTCGCGGCCTCGGCCAGCGTCACCTCGGCGGCGACCTGGATGTCGGCCCCCTGGGCCGGCCCGGCCGGCCCACCGCCGAACCCGAACCCACTCAGCCCGCCGCCGCCGAAGAACGCCTCGAACAGGTCCGACATCGAGCCGAAGCCCTCGAAGTTCGGCGCGTACCCGCCGCTGCGCAGCCCGTCGTGGCCGTAGCGATCATAGGTGGCACGGCGATCGGAATCGGAGAGCACCTCGTAGGCCTCGGCCGCCTCCTTGAACTTCGCCTCCGCGTCGGGATCGTCCTTGTTGACGTCGGGATGCAGCTCGCGGGCGAGCCGGCGAAACGCCTTCTTGATCTCCGTGTCGTCGGCGTTGCGCGCGACGCCGAGCACGTCGTAGTAGTCGCGTTTCGGGGTCGAGGCGCTCATCGTTCGTCGTAGACCTCGGAGACGAACCGGGACAGCTGGGCGGCCGCGTCGCGCACGACGCTGATCACCCGCGGATAGTCCATCCGCAGCGGCCCGATCACCGAGACGGTTCCGAGGTTACGCTGCGGCAGCCCGTACCCCGCCGCCACCAGCGCGAGGGAGCGCAGGGCGGGCTGGTCGTTCTCGGCGCCGATGCGCACGCGGAGGCCCTGGCCGTCGAGCGCGGCCTGCAACAGGCCGAGCATCGTCACCCGCCGCTCGAGCATGTCCATCAGCGCGTTCAGCTCGTTGACGTCGCCGCTGCGGTCGAGCGCGAGCAGGCGCGCGGTGCCGTCGATGTACACCGAGTCCTCCGCCGCCTCGGAGAGGTCGGTGAAGACGGGCAGGAGCGCCGTCAGGAAGGCGACCTCCGACCGCGACAGCGACGGGTCCATCAGGCGCTGCATCAGGCGCCGGGCGCCGAGCCCGGTGCCGACGAGGCGCTCGTTGAGGTAGCTCGCGGCCCAGTCGGCCAGCCCCGTGTCGACCGGCCGGTCGAAGCTGAACATCCGCTTGTTGACCCCGCCCGTCGAGGTGATCACGACGACCATCAGCACCTGGGGCTGGAGCGGCAGGACCTCGATGTGGCGGATCGTCGCGGTGTCGATCGGCGGCGCGGTGACGATCGCGAGCAGGTTGGTGACCTGGGAGATCGTCTCGGTCGTCACCCGCATCGCCTCGTCGACCTCCCGCCGCACGAGCGAGAGCGCGAGCGGCGGCTCCGGCGGCTCGGCGGGCAGCAGCCGATCGACGAAGTACCGGTAGCCCGACTCGGTGGGCACGCGGCCGGCCGAGGTGTGCGGGTGTGCGAGCAGCCCCATCTCCTCGAGGCTCGCGAGCTCGTGCCGGATCGTCGAGGGGCCCCACTCGGACCGCTCGGCGAGCGCCTTGGAGCCCACGGGAGCGCCGCCGGCGAGGTACTCCTCGACGACGCGCCGCAGCACCAGCTCCTGACGTTCGGTGAGCATCCACACGATTCTAGGAGCGGCCCGGCGGCCGCCCCGGAACCGCGGCGGCCGCCGGTCAGCCGCCGCGCAGCTCCGCGACGGCGTTGCGAATCAGGCGGGCATCGCCCTGGCGAGCCTCGAGTCGCGCCGTCGCGACACCGTCCTGCACCGAGCGCACCTCGCCGCTGACGACGATCTCCTCCTCGAGCCGCCCCATCCCGCGGAACTGGGCGCTGAGCGCGCGCAGGGCGAGCGGATCGCCTCCGGCCGCCTCGGTCGCGGCGCGGGCCACCTGGGCCATCGACCACAGGCCGTGGAGGATCCGCCCGGGCAGCCCCACCTGGCGGGCGAACTCCTCGTCGATGTGGATCGGGTTGAAGTCGCCCGACGCGCCCGCGTAGCGGACGGTCACGTACCGGTCGGGCGTGACCCGCAGCTCGATCTGATCGCCCGGGGCGAGCGTCAACGGTCAGCCCTCCTCCCCAGCGCGGATGATCGTCGACCAGGTGCCGACGCAGGTCGTCTCGCCACGCTGGTTGCGCGAGACGGTCTCGAAGGTGTCGAAGCGCAGGCCGGCCCGCTCGCTGATGTCCCGCACCGTGAGGATCGTGGTGATCTCGTCGCCGGCCACGACGGGCTGCGCCCAGCGGAACTCCTGGGCGCCGTGGACGAGGTGCGCGAAATCGATCGCGAGCTCCGGATCGAACAGGGCGGTCAGGAACGGCCGGCTGCAGTAGACGACGACGAACATCGCCGGCGCCAGGACGTCCGCGTACCCGGCGTCGCGGGCGACGGCCGGATCGAAATGCAGCGGGTTGGTCTCCCCCACCGCAGCCGCATACTCCCGCACCTTCTCGCGTCCGACGGCGTAGGTGTCGGCGGGGTAGGCCCTGCCGATCTGGTCGGTCGGGAGCGGCGGCATCGGGCGGGAGTCTCGCACACGCGCGGGCCACCCGGCCCGGCTGGAAAGCCGCCCGCCGATAAACTCCACTCGCCCGGTTAACAAAGGAGGAACATGACTCTCGCGCTTGGCGCCACGGCGCCCGACTTTGAGGCTGAGACGACACAGGGACCGATCCGCTTCCACGAGTGGATCGGCGACTCGTGGGCGGTGCTCTTCTCCCACCCCAAGGCGTACACGCCGATCTGCACCACCGAGCTCGGCTACATGGCCCGGATCGAGCCCGAGTTCACCCGCCGCGGGGTGAAGATCATCGGCCTGTCCGTCGACGCCGCCGACGAGAACCAGGGCTGGAGTCAGGACATCCTGGAGACGCAGGGCATCGCCCCGAACTACCCGATCATCGCCGACTCCGACCTGAAGGTCGCAAAGCTCTACGGGATGCTGCCGGCGGAGACGGAGGGCGGATCGGACGGTCGCACGGCCGCCGACAACCAGACGGTGCGCAACGTCTTCGTGATCGGCCCCGACAAGAAGGTCAAGCTGATCCTCGTCTACCCGATGACGACCGGCCGCAACTTCGACGAGGTGCTGCGCGTGATCGACAGCCTGCAGCTGACGGCCAAGTACAAGGTGGCGACCCCGGCGCAGTGGCAGCAGGGGGACAAGGTGATCATCGCCGGCTCGGTGAGCAACGAGCAGGCGAAGGAGCTCTTCGGCGAGTGGGAGGAGCCGAAGCCCTACATCCGGATCGTCCCGCAGCCGAGCTGATCGAGGCGCCCGGGACGAGGCGCTGACGATGAGCGACGATCCGGCCGTGATGAACCCGGCCGGATCGTCGCCGACCTCCTAGCGGCTGTCGCCGATCTCCAGCACCGCGAGGAACGCCTCCTGGGGCACCTCGACCCGGCCGACCTGCTTCATCCGCTTCTTGCCCTTCTTCTGCGCCTCGAGCAGCTTGCGCTTGCGGCTGATGTCGCCGCCGTAGCACTTGGCGATCACGTCCTTGCGGTAGGCCTTCACGGTCTCGCGGGCGAGGATGCGCCCACCGATCGCCGCCTGGATCGGCACGTCGAACTGCTGGCGCGGGATCTTCTCCTTGAGCTTCTCGGCCAGCGTGCGGCCGATCGCGTCGGCCTTCGAGCGATGGACGAGCATCGCGAGCGCGTCGACCGGGTCGCCGCCCAGCAGGATGTCGAGCTTCACCAGGTCCGACTCGCGCAGGCCGGTGATCTCGTAGTCGAAGGAGGCGTAGCCGCGGGTGCGCGACTTCAGCTGGTCGAAGAAGTCGAGCACGATCTCGGCCAGCGGCAGGTCGTAGCTCAGCTGCACGCGCTCCGCGGAGAGGTAGTGCATGCCCGTGTGGTCGCCCCGCTTCTCCTGGCAGAGCTCCATGATCGTGCCCACGTACTCCTTCGGCGTGAGGATCGACGCCCGAATGTACGGCTCGCGGATCTCCCGCACCTTGCTCGGGTCGGGCATGTCGGCGGCGCTGTGCACCTCGACGACGGTGCCATCGGTGAGGGTGACCTCATACTCGACGCTCGGCATCGTCATCATCAGGTCGAGGTCGTACTCGCGCTCGAGCCGCTCGCGCACGATGTCCATGTGCAGGAGCCCGAGGAAGCCGCAGCGGAAGCCGAAGCCCAGGGCATCCGAGGTCTCCGGCTCCCACGAGAGGGCGGCGTCGTTCAGCGTCAGCTTCTCGAGCGCCTCGCGCAGGTCCGGGTAGTCGTCCGAATCGATCGGATACAGGCCCGAGAACACCATCGGCTTGACCTCCCGGTAGCCGGGCAGCGCCTCGGTGGCACCGTCGCGAACGCTCGTGAGCGTGTCGCCGACCCGCAGCGCGGTCACCTCCTTCAGGCCGGTGATGACGTACCCGACCTCGCCGGGCCCAAGCTCCGTCGCGGAGGTCATCTGCGGGCTGAAGAACCCGATGTCATCGATGTCGGCCGTCGTGCCCGCCTGCATCGCGCGGATCGGGTCGCCCTTGCGGAACGTGCCGTCCACGACACGGATGTACGCCACGACGCCGCGATACTGATCGAACTCCGAGTCGAAGATCAGCGCCCGCGGCGGCGCGTCCGGATCGCCCGCCGGGGCCGGAACGCGCGCGATCAGCTCGTCGAGCACCTCGGTGACCCCCTCGCCGGTCTTGGCGCTGATGCGCCGCACGTCCTCGGGCGCCTCGCCGATCAGGTCGGAGATCTCGCCGGCCACGCGCTCGGGCTCCGCCCCGGGCAGGTCGACCTTGTTCATGCAGGGGATCAACTCGAGCCCGGCGTCGACCGCGAGGTAGGTGTTGGCCACCGTCTGGGCCTCGACGCCCTGACTGGCGTCGACGACGAGCAGCGCGCCCTCGCAGGCGGCGAGCGAGCGGGACACCTCGTAGGTGAAGTCGACGTGGCCGGGCGTGTCGATCAGGTGCAGCTGATAGGTCTCCCCGTCCAGCCCGGAGGTGTAGAACACCCGCACGGCCTGGGCCTTGATCGTGATCCCGCGCTCGCGCTCGAGCTCCATCGAGTCGAGCACCTGCGCCCGCATCGATCGGGGGTCGACGGTGTGGGTGAGCTCGAGGATGCGATCGGCCAGGGTCGACTTGCCGTGGTCGATGTGGGCGATGATCGAGAAGTTCCGGATGTGCGCCTGGTCCATGAGCTAGTCAAGAGTAGGCGGCAGCAGCTCATCGAGCAGCGCGACGAGGCCGGCGCGGCGCTGGGCGACGCTGAAGCGCTCGAGCACCCGCCGGCGGGCCGCCTCTCCGAGGTCGAGATGGAGCGCCTCGCGCACGCCCAGGGCCACCGCCCGCGGGCTCGGCTCGTCGAGCAGAACCCCCGTATCGCCGACGACCTCCGGCAGGGCGCCGGCGCGCGTGACGACCGGCACGCAGCGGGCGAGCATCGCCTCGGCGACCGACACGCCGAACCCCTCGTGCCGGGAGGCCTGCACGTACACCCGGGCGCGGCGCAGCAGGGCCTCGAGCTCCTCCTGCTCGAGCCACCCCGCGAGACGGACGTTGCCGCCCGCGAGCCGGGCGAGCTCGACGCCGGCGTCGCCGACGAGGCGGCCGACCACCACGAACTCGACCTCCGGCACGTGCTCGGCAGCCTGCACGAAGGCCCGGAGGCCCTTGCGCTCCAGATTCATCCGGTCGACGATCCCGACGGTGACCGCGACGGGGCGCTCAGGGTCACCGATGACGCCGCCGGCCAGCGGGCCGGCGGCCGCCACGTCCGGGACGCCGTGATGCACGACGCGGACCCGGTCCGGCGGGATCCCGACATTGCGGGCGATCTCCGCGCGCGAATACTCCGAGTTGGTCATCAGCGTCCGGGCGGCGCGCATCGTGAGGCGGCTCAGCCAGGCGCGTGGGCCACCGAGCTGAAAGCCGTAGCCGAACTCCGGCTCGGCCGCGGTGTCGAAGCCGCCGACGATGAGCAGCGACGGCCGGCGCAGCAGCCACGCGAGCGTGATCGGCAGGAACGTGTGCCAGGACGCCCACCAGCCGACGACGACGTCGGCGGCGAGCACCTCGCGCACCACCTGTCGCGGGTCACTGAGGCGACCGGGCTGGTAGAGCTCGTGGACGTCGTAGCGCTCCTCGAGGAGACGCTGGTCGAGCTCGATGAAGCTCGCCCTCCGGCTCTTGACGAACAGCAGTCGGCGCATCGTCGGCGCCTAGGCGACGGCGCGCACGGGATGCTCGCGGCCCACGGGCTCCCGACCGGACCGGGCGAGAGCGGCGAGCGATCCGCCGAGGGCGAGCAGGCCCCAGGTCATCGGGTCCTCGAGGAAATCGGCGTAGAGCATCGTGTGCAGGAGCAGGGCGATGAAGGTCACGGCGATCGCGACGCGGTAGGGATCGCCCCGCGCCCCCCGCAGGAGCGTCACGAGGATGCTGAGGACCAGCGCGACGTAGAGCGCCTCGCCGATCAGGCCCTGCTCGACCCCGACGGTGATCGGGATGTTGTGTGAGTCCTTGACGATCCGTGCGGCCTGGGGGTAGGCGACGGTGTACTCGCTCGGGAACGAGCCCGAGCCGTAGCCGTAGAACGGCCGTTGCGCGAACAGGTGGATGCCGCCCGTGATCAGGCTGGCACGGCCGCTCGTGGCGACGTTGCCGTTCTGCAGCCCGAACGTGCTCGGGTGAGTGGCGACGCCGATCCCGGCCAAGGCCAGTCCCGCGATCACCACCCCGGCGTAGACCGCGGGACGGATGCGCCAGCGCAGCGCCGCGAGCACGGCCAGGCCGAGGCCGAGGCCGACCAGGCTCGAGCGCGACAGGGTGAACACCAGGCAGGTCCACAGAACGGCGAGCGTGCCGACGGAGAGCAGCTGCACCCGGGTGCGGCGGTCATACAGCAGGACCGTGGTGGCGAGCAGCATCACGAGCGCGAGGTAGCGCCCGAAGATGTCCGGGTCGTAGAAGACGGAGTTGATCGTGAAGTACTCGTGCAGCTCGTTGGAGAGCACGAGGTTCGAGCGGAAGTACAGCGTGTGGGTGGCCTCCTCGAGGAAGCCGATCAGGGAGAAGAGGATCGCCAGGGCGACCGTGATCTCCAGGCAGCGGAGGATCAGCCGCCGATCCCACTCGATGTCGCGCAGGCGGGTGAAGAGCACGGCGAACGGGATGTAGAAGAAGACCTCGTTCTGGAGCGCCGCCACGAAGCCCGCCGGGGAACCGAAGGAGGGCGAGTAGAGCGCCTGAAGCGCGTAGAGGACGATCGACGCGGCGAGCAGCTTCTCGAAGAGCAGCGCCGGCGGACGGGGCTGAGCCTGCGGCTGGGTGAGGGCCGTGCGCGACCGCCACAGCACCGGGACCAGCCAGCCGAGCGCCGAGGCGGCGATCACGAAGTACAGCGGAATGAGCAGGCTGTTGGTGGTGCCGCCGGAGCTGATCGGAACGCGGAATGGCAGGGTGAGTGCGGCGAGCGGCGCGACGATCCGTGGACGCCGGGCCACGAACATGGCGGCGACGGCGAGGACGATGGCGGCGAGGACGGCGAGCACCGCGAGCGCGCCGACCACCGTGGCGAGCGAGTGGTGGTGGATGAAGCTGAGCTGCGGCGAGTGCCAGACGTCGTCGAGCAGCAGCACCGGGGCGAGGACGAGCGCGCCGAGCATCGCCCACGCCCGCTGACGGTCGTGCCGGGCGAGGATCGCGGCGGCGGCGAGCAGCGCCGCGGCGACGACGCCCACTCGGGGCCAGGGTCCAGCGAGAACCGCCATGCTCAGCACGGTGCCAGAGCCTAGATCATGCGCCGCTGCGCGAGATCAACGGGGGCGCAGGCGGGCCAGCAGCATCGACTCGATCTGCCGCCACTCCGGGATCCGCAGGTGGCTGACCGCCCACACGTAGAAGCCGCCGGCGGCGGCGATCCCTCCCCCGACCGAGATGATCTGGCCGATCAGCGAGATCCCGAACACGGCGTTCAGCACGTCCCAGACGAGGCGGGCGATCACGCCGGTCGGCACGGCGACGAGCAGGATCCGAGCCGTGATCATCCGGGTCTGGCGCAGATCGAGGCGTCCGTTGAAGCCGATGCGCAGGCGGCGCAGCTGCAGCGCCACCATCACGATGTTCGCGCAGGCGGTGCCGATGACCAGGCCGGCCACCCCGAGCGGCCGGTAGAGGGCGACGCTGACGACGACGTCGACCGTCAGGTTGATGAAGGCCAGGCGCGTCGGGATCCACGGCCGCTGCAGGGCGAAGAACGTGCGGGTCATCAGCAGGTTGAGACCGGCGAAGGGCAGGCTGAAGGCGAACCAGAAGAGCGCCCTCGAGGTGAGCGCGAGCGATTCGGGACCAAAGGCGCTGCGCTCGAAGATCAGCCGCGTGATCGGCATCGCGAGGGCGAGCAGGCCGGCCGCCGACGGGATCAGCAGCAGGTTGATCTGGCGCATGCCGTTGCCGAGCGTCTCGCGCATCGCCGCGGGCTCCCGCCGGGCGGCCTGGCGGCTGAGGGTCGGGAACAGGACGGTGGCGACGGCGACGCTGAAGACCCCCTGGGGCATCATGTAGAGCAGGAACGCGTAGCGGATCGCGGCGGGGCCCTCGCCGAGCTTCGGGCGCGTCGTCACGAGCGCCCCCATGCTCGAGTTGATCAGCGCGTCGAGATTGATGACCCCGAGCCCGATGGTGACCGGGAGCATCAGCGCGAAGACCTGGCGGATGCGCGGGTCGCGCCAGTCGACGGCGAACCCGAGCCGGTAGTCGATGCGGCGCAGCGCCGACCCGATCATCAGCAGCTGCACGACGGTGGCGAGCAGCCAGGCGATCGCGTACCCGTAGATCCCGCCCTCGCCGGTGTGATGGCGCAGGATGATCGTCAGGACGATGATCGCGACGTTCCACACCACGGGGGCCAGCGCCGGGATCGAGAACTCGTCGTAGGACTGCAGGATGCCGGTGAGCACGCCGGAGAGCCCGAGGAGCAGGACGACGGGGAACATGATCTGGGTCATCACCGCCGCCGCATGCCCGGCGAAGCTCGAGCCGCCGAACAGCGGCAGGAGCGGACCGGCGAGCACGATCCCCACGGCCGTGATCGCGCCGAGCACGAGCAGCACGATCCAGAAGAGCGTCGTGGCGAGACGGAACGCCTCCTGGCGGCGCCCCTGCTGGAGCAGGTCGGTGAAGACGGGCACGAAGGCGGCCGACAGTGCCGCCTGCGCGAACAGGTTCACCATCAGGTTCGGGATCTGCGACGCGATGGCGAAGGCGGAGAACCCGCGGCTCGTGCCAAAGTAGTTGGCGGCCAGGGCCTCCCGCCCGAGACCGACCACCCGTGACAGCGCGGTGGCCGCCGCAAAGATCGCCGTGTTGATCGACAGGCGGCGGTGCGGGCTGTGATCGGAGGCGGTCAAGGGCCGCTATAGTACGGCCCCGCTAATGGCCAACATTCATTCACAGAAGAAGCGCATCGAGCGCGCGCTCCGCGAGCGCGACGAGAACCGTCGCTACACCTCGCGCATCAAGACCTACTTCCGCCGGCTCGAGAGCGCCGTCGCCGCCGGCGACGACGCGACCGCCGACGCCGAGCATCGCACCCTCGTGCAGACGATCGACAAGGCCGTCAAGCGCGGCTCGCTGCACAAGAACAACGGCGCGCGCAAGAAGAGCCGCGCCGCGCGGGTTCGCCGCGGCGCCGCGGCCGAATAGTCCCGGGTCGGACGTCCACATCGAGCGCCCGCGGCTCAATCCAGCCGCGCCGGTTGCCGATGTGCATCGCGTGAAGGACGTACCACAGGGCCTGCCGATCACGGTCAGCCTCGGCTCGCAGGGCGGCGACCCGTTCGTGTGGGTCGACTGCGTCGTCGCCTCCATGCGCGGACAGCTCGCCACCCTCACCCCACGCATCACGCCGAGCGCACGGCTGCGCGCCCGCCTGCGCGACGGCGAAGCGGCCTATGCGGTGTTCGAGGTCGGCCGCTCCGCGTTCGCGTGGAAGGGCGTGGTGCGCGCCCGACGGGATGGCCGCACGCTCGAGTTCCTCATCCACGAGCACCCGGAGACCATCGTGTCCGGCTCCACAGCACGAGCCGAGGACGGGGAGATGCTGCTGCGGCTGATGTACATCAGCCAGGCGGCGCCCGGGCTCGCCCAGGAGGACGTCGACTCGATCCTGACCGCCGCGAACCGCCGCAACCCGAGCTCGCTCATCACCGGGGCGCTCTGCCTGCGGGAGGGCTTCTTCGCCCAGATCCTCGAGGGTCCCGAGCCGGCGGTGCGGACGATCTACCGCGCGATCGAGGGTGATGCGCGGCACACCGATCCGGTGATCCTGTCCGAGGAGCTCGTCGACCATCGGCTGTACGGCGGCTGGGCGATGAAGGGAATCGCCGGCGAGGGGGCGCTCACCGCGGCCGACGAACTGGCGGCCCGCCTCGCGCTCGCCGATCGAGACGACGCGGCGGCGCTCTCGAGCCGCTGGCTCGCGCTCCTTCAGGCCGCCGACGCGCCGTCATGGCGCGACGAATGGCTCGCCGGCCGCCAGAGTGTGCTGATGCTGCGGGAGCTCGTGGAGCTGAGCGGCCCACCCGCGGCCGGGGTCACGCCGCGCCCGGCGCCGGAGGACCCGCTGCCCCTGCCGGCGGAGTCCTCAGGCGGCGATGGCGCGGATGGCGAGCAGGGCGGCGGTGTCCTCGGAGGGGCCACCGCGTCCGCCGCCCCGTGAGGCGAGCTCGAGGTCGGCGATCAGGCAGACCGCCCGCTCGAGGCGCTCGGCGCCGAGCCGCCGCGCGTCGGCGATGAGGCGGTCCGCCGCCGAGGGCGGCATGCGCAGACCCGAGCGCACCTGCGCCTGGGGGGTGCCGCGCTCGAGCGCGCGGGCGATCTGATGCGCCTGGCGCAGGCGCGCGCTCATCCAATAGACGAGCCCGGGCAGGCGCTCGCCCTGGGCGCGCATCTGCAGCAGCACGCGCGTGGCGTTGTCGGCGCGCCCCGAGAGCACCGCGTCGGCGAGCGCCCAGGCGCGGCGCTCCGCGGAGGCGGCCGTCAGCTCGAGCACCGTGTCGGCGTCGACGCGGACGGCGCCCCCGGGCCGGTCGGGCGCGCCCGCGTCGAGCTCGAGCGCGAGCTTCTCCAGCTCGCGCAGCAGCCGCTGCTGGCGCTCGCCGACGTGGGCGACGAGCATGCGGGCCACGTCGGGGGTGAGCTCGAGGCCGAGCGCCCGAGCCTGCCCGACCGCCCACCGCGGCAGCTCCCGCGGCTTCACCGACTGCTCGGTGGCGATGTCGCCCCCGGCGCGGCGCACGGCGTCATGCAGCCGCTTGGGCGCCTTCAGCCGCCCATCCTCGCGGGCGAAGAAGGTGACGGTCGTGTCCGGGGCGATCGCGGCGAGCGACGCCTCGAGCGCATCCATCTCGCGGTCCTTCCAGCGCTCGGCGCCGTCGACGATCAGGAAGCGGCGCCCGATCGCGAACGTCATCGCGTTCAGCGCCATCGCGACGGTGTCGGGGGTGGCCTGATCGCCCTCGAAGAGCTCGACGCCCTGGGCGCCGCTGCCGCGCTCGGCCAGACCGCGCAGACGGGCGCGGCGCTCCGCGATCCGGCCGTGGTCGTCACCGTGGATCAGGTAGGCGGGCTTGAAGGCGGGCGCCATGGGGCCCGGAGTCTACGGTCCACCCCGGTGGGGCGGTTCTCTGTCGATGCGCTTCGGAATGACGAAGCGCATCGACAAAGAACGAGGCGGGCGCGGTGGGGTGCCCGCTCACGCTCACGCTGATCCGCCGAGGCGATCGCCGACGTGTGGGTGGTGGAGCTGCTGCTCGGGCTGAGCGCGACCGGCTCGCCCTACCGGACGACGACGTTGACGAGCTTGTCGGGCACGACGACCACCTTGACGACCTCCTGGCCGTCGAGATGGGCGATCACGCCCGGGGCGGCGAGCGCCAGGCGCTCGAGCTCCTCACGCGGGGCGCCGCTCGGCGCCTGGACGCGGTCGCGGACACGACCGTTGACCTGACAGACGAGCTCGAAGCTCTCCGCCACGAGCATCGCCGGATCGGCCGCCGGCCACGGCTCCTCCCAGGCGCGCCGGCCGGTCGCCAGCTCGAAGACCTCCGCCCCGAGGTGGGGGGCGAACGGGAAGATCAGCGACGCGGCGGTCGCGATGGCGAAGCGTCGCGCCTCGGCGTCGGCCCGCGGGAGGCGATACAGGTCGTTGACGAGCTCCGTGACCGCCGCGATGGCGTTGTGGAAGCCGAAGCGGCCGACGAACTCCGAGGTGACGCGGTCGATCGCCCAGTTGGCCTTGCGCACGAGCGTCAGCCCGTCCCCGGTGGGCTCGACGGGCTGGGCGAGCGTCTCGGCGGCGGCCGCAAGGGACGGATCACTGTCGGCGGCGAGCTCGGCGCCGAGGGTGTACAGGCGCGACAGGAGCCGGTGCGCGCCGGTCAGCGCGTTGTCGTTCCAGGCGGCGTCCTGGTCGGGCGGGCCCATGTTGAGGATGTAGGTGCGCACGGCGTCGGCGCCGAAGCGTTCGATGAGCGGCGTGGGCGGGATCACGTTGCCGCGGGACTTCGACATCTTCTGGCCGTCGGGGCCGAGGATCATGCCCTGCGTGAACAGCGCGTTGAACGGCTCCTGCACGTCGAGCAGGCCCATGTCGGCGAGCGCCTTGACGAAGAAGCGGGCGTAGAGAAGATGGAGGATCGCGTGCTCGACCCCGCCGATGTACTGGTCGACGCTCATCCACTCGCGCAGGACCGCCGGGTCCCAGGCCGCGGCATCGTTGCGGGCGTCGCAGTAGCGCAGGAAGTACCAGCTCGAGTCGACGAACGTGTCCATCGTGTCGGTCTCGCGCCGGGCGGCCCCACCGCACTCGGGGCAGGCCGTGTTGACCCACTCCTCGGCGGCGGCGAGCGGCGAGCGGCCCTTCGGCTGGTACTCCTGGATGTCGGGCAGGACGACGGGCAGTTGCTCCTCGGGCACCGGGACCATGCCGCAGGCGGGGCAGTAGACGATCGGGATCGGGCAGCCCCAGTAGCGCTGGCGCGAGACCAGCCAGTCGCGCAGACGGAAGTTGACCGACGGGTGCCCGATCCCCTCCATGTCGAGCCAGTGGACGATGCGCTCGAACCCGGCCTTCGGGGTCAGCCCGTTGAAGTCCCCTGAGTTGACGAGGATCGCGTCGTCGGCCTTGGTGACGTACGCCTCGTCGGAGGGCACCGGCGAGCCGTCCCTCGGCGCGACCACCTGGCGGATCGGCAGGTCGTAGGCCCGGGCGAAGGCGAAGTCCCGCTCGTCGTGGGCCGGCACGGCCATGATCGCGCCGGTGCCGTACTCCATCAGAACGTAATCAGCGACCCACATCGGGATCTCCTCGCCCGTCACGGGGTTGGTGACGGTCCGACCGAGGAAGACGCCCGTCTTCGTCTTGTCGAGGTCACCGCGCTCCTCGGCGGACTCGGTGAGGGCGTGGTTGACGTAGTCGCGCACGGCCCGCTCGTTCTCGGTGCCGGCGGCGAGGCGCAGGACATCCGGGTGCTCGGGTGCCATCACGAAGAAGGTCGCGCCGAACAGCGTGTCCGGCCGGGTGGTGAAGACCGGGTAGTCGATCCCGAGCTCCTGGCAGCGGAAGTTCACCTCGGCACCGACGCTCCGGCCGATCCAGTTGCGCTGCATCGTCTTGACGTGCTCGGGCCAGTCGATCGTGTCGAGGTCGTCGAGCAGCCGGTCGGCGTAGTCGGTGATGCGGAAGAACCACTGCTCGAGCTGACGCAGCTCGACCACATGACCGCACCTCTCGCAGCGCCCGTCGACGACCTGCTCGTTGGCCAGCACCGTCTGGTCGTTCGGGCACCAGTTGACCGCCGACTCCTTGCGGTAGGCGAGCCCGCGCCGGTAGAGCTGCAGGAAGATCCACTGGGTCCAGCGGTAGTACTCCGGCTCGTGCGAGGCGATCTCCCGAGACCAGTCGATCGAGATGCCCCAGGAGCGAAACGCCCGCTGGAAGGCGGCGATCGACTGTTCGGTGGCCACCCGGGGGTGGACGCCGGTCTTGATCGCGTTGTTCTCGGCGGGCAGCCCGAAGGAGTCGTAGCCCATCGGGTGCAGGACGCGGTGGCCGGTGCGGCGACGGAAGTGGGCGATCGCGTCGCCGATCGCGTAGTTCTTCAGGTGGCCGATGTGCGGCTCGCCACTCGGGTAGGGCAGCATCTCCACGACGTAGGACTTGTCGCGCCGGGGGCCGTCATGGCGCGCGGCCGGCGGGTGGGGTCGGGCCGAGGCGCTGTCCGGAACGGCGCGGTTGGGAACCTCCCAGGTGCGCTCCTGCGCCCAGACGGCCTGCCACTTCGCCTCGATCTCGCGTGCTTGGTACCGGCGCTCGGACATGTGGGCGTGAGGTTAGACAGTCGGGCGCTCGGTCGGTCAGCTCGATCCCGGCCGCCGCACCCCCTCAGCGGTGGCTGACGCCGCCGCGCTACAACCGGCTCGCATGTATTAACCTTGCCGAGCAGTTCGTCTTCGACGGGGCTATAGCTCAGCTGGGAGAGCGCTTGCGTGGCACGCAAGAGGTCGGCGGTTCGAGCCCGCCTAGCTCCACTTCACCGATCGCATCCGGGTCGACGGCGCTTGGGCCTGGCGCCCACCGCCTGAGCGGCGGCCCGTCACCGGACTGAACCCGCGTGAACGCGGCGGAGGCCGGGGTGTCAGCACCCCGGCCTCCGGTCGCTATCAGCCGCCGCAGCTCACGCTGCGACGCGCCGCCGCTACTTCAGCTCCCGGAGGAGCCGCGGCAGCTGCCTGCGCAGGGCGCTGAGACGCCTGCGGTCCGCCCGGCGAGCCGCCTTGCTCAGATGCCGAGAGGCCAAGCGCTTCTCCAGCCGCCTGATCTCCGACCTGAGGTGCGACACCTGCCGATGGATCAGGGCCGAGACCACCGCCGGCTTGACCGTGCGATGCACGGAGAGAACCGAGCCGGACGTGCTCGTCGAGCTCTTGATCCCCGCCGCGTTGATGACGGACAGACCGACGCTGTCAGCCGCAACCTGAGCGACGGTCGGGGTCGACGTGACCGTCGGCGCCGTGATCGGTGCCGGCGGATCGACCGAGAACGTCACCTCGGTGACAATGCCCTCCGACATCAGCACCGTGGCGGTCGACGCGGTGGCGGAGACAAGCGCCGCCTGGTTCGTCGCCGTCGGCATGCCGCCCTCGAGCACCTCGAGGCTCGTCGGCACCACGGTCGCGGTTCCGGCGTAGCTGTCCGGACCCGGAAGCGCGCCGCCCGAGATCGAGACGGACGAGTTGAACGCGAACGCCGATGGGTCCAGCGTGCACTGGATCGACGTGCTGCTCAGGTTGACGTTGAGCATCTGCGTGCCATTCACCAGGAACGGCACCGTTCCACCGCTCACTCCCCCATCCATGGGGTTCACGCAGATCTTCAGCTGACCCGGGTCGGCTGGACCGTTGGTGAACGTGACGTTCGTCTCGCCCGCCCCCGCGATCACGCTGACCGTGCGGTTGGGGAGGCTGAGGGTGCCCGGAACGATCGGGCTCATGCCCTGCGAATTCGCCTGCGGGCTCACGTCGATCGCCGCGACCTTGGTCCCGACGACGACACCCTCCGTGATGTTCACCTGCGTGCCCGGCCGCACGAACCCGACCAGGCTGCACTGACCCGGAGCCAGGCTCACCGATCCCGTGACCGCCGTCGGACCGGCTGGTCCGCTCGAGGTCAGGGTGAACGGATAGCTGTTCACCGGATCGTTGCTCGAGACCCAGGCCTTGCACAGCTTCACCGCCGACAGCGCGTCTGTGTAGGTGATCACCGTCTGGTTGGTGGTATCACCGGCGGATACGCTCGCGTCAGCGGTTCCCGAGTTCAGATCCGAGCTCGTGAGCTGATTGCTGCCGTTCGAGGAGGCCGTGATGTCGGTGACATACGTCGTCCCCGGCTCGACGGTCTCGACGGTGCCCGCGGGCACCACGATCGGCCCGCTGCAGCCCAGGCCCGCCGAGGAGATGGTCGCCGAGGCGGTCGTCGTCCATGGCAGGTCATACGCACCCGTGTTCGAGTCCCAGGCCGTGACGCCCTGATCGGTGCTCGTCACGTTGAACGTGTAGGTCCCGGACAGCTGCGGCGAGTTCGGATCGGCCTGCTTGCAGACCTCGATGACACCGGTGACCGGATCGTTGGTGTACTGCACGGTCGTCGTCATCGACGTGTCGCCCCAGCTCGGCGCCGGGTTGACGGTCACCGTGGCGGTGTAGGGGTCGGTCGCGGACGGGGTGACGGTCCCGGGATCACCCGGAGTGGCAGAGATGCCGGACACCGAGAACCACGGCGCCTGCACCTCGGTGACGGTGGCGGTGCCGGTCGCCACCGCGATCGGTGCCGTGCACGCCTGGGGACCGCCCTCCACCGCCGACAACGAGACCGACGTGGTGGTGTTGCTCGAATCGGTGATGTTGAAGTTGAACGTCCCCTGGTATTGCGGAGCTCCGGTGGCACCGGCGTTGAAGGTCTTGCAGATCTCCACGTAGCCCGTGTTCTCCTGTGCGCCTGCCACGTTCGGGGCGATGGCGCAGGCCACCCCCACGAGCAAGCTCGCGCAGAGCGGAGCAAGGGCCCTTCGTCTGTGGATCCTCATTGCTCTCTCCTAGTTCGATCGCGTTCCGGAGGACCGAGGTGATCCGGACAGCAGCCGACGCCGTGGTGACCCACCCTGATCCCCTGCACCCCCATTGCGTCGATGTTGCGAGCTGGCTCGGCTGCTGGAATACGCATACGTCGGCAGAACGCGCGGTGACGGCCGCTACTTGTGATCGGGTGCAAGAACTGCGGTAGATCACGGACCCCGCAGACGGTGCAACGAGCGTCCGCGGGTCACTCCTCGTTCTGGAGCAATGACTCCGGTGCCGGTGTCGCCGCCGCGCGCGCTCGCTACGGCCGCCGGGCCGCGGCCAGCGCGGCCGCGGGATCGAGCGTCGGATCCCCCTGCGTCAGGGCGAGCGCCCGGTCCGCCAGCTCGACCGCCTCCGCGCCGCTCGTCGTCTCGTCCCCGAGCGCCAGGGCGAGCAACGTCTGGTGCAACAGCTCCGGGCGCTGGAGGTCCGGGGGCGGACCGGCCGGAGGGAGCGCCCGCGCGGCGGCGAGCAGCGTACGCACGCTGCCGCCCCCGCCGAACAGGCGACCCGGGTGCTTGTCCGGGATCTGCATCGCGATCGCCCCCGAGGCCGGGTTCACCAGCGAGATCCTCGAGCGCAGGCCGCTGCGCTCGAGCGCGAGCCGGTACCCGGACAGGCGCAGATACCCGAGCTGGGCGGCGAGCTGCTGGTAGGCGAACGCCTCCTGCTCGCTGCCCAGGCGCGGCTGGTGCAGCGAGATGTGGGTGAGCTCGTCGGCCGGCGCGCCGTCCGACTCGGGCGCCACCAGCAGAAACGCCTGCGGCCCGAGCCGTCCGGCGCCGACGCCGGCCACGTCGACGAGCAGCTGATACCCGGTCAGCGTCAGCGCGCCGAGCACCCCGGAGGGCAACGGGTTCTGCTGGAGGTGGCCGGGCTGGAACGTCATCGTGACCCGCGGGGGCAGCGACGGGACCGGCCGCCGAAGCAGCGGCGAGGCGGCCACACGACGAGCGAACCCGTCAATTGTCGAGCAGCCCCCCGAGCAGCCCGCCGAGCATGCCGGCCCCGCCACCCGCGCCGATCGCGGCGGCCTGCCCGCCCCCGCCGCCCGTCTCCGCTCCGGGCGGGTGGTAGTAGGCGCTCTGCAGCCCGACCCGGCCCGGGCCGGTGAAGCGGTTGAAGACGAGGCTCCCGGCGCCGCTGAGGAACCCGGACTTGAACCCGTAGACCTCCTGGCTCATCGAGACGGAGTGGTCGTAGTAGAGCCAGCCACCGGGCTCGATGTCGATCGACTCGCCGGGCTCGAGCGTCTTCTCGAAGACGTTGCCGTAGCCATGCACCCAGAGCACGCCTTCGCCGCTCGTGCACATGAACTGGTCGATGAAGAAGCCCCCGCCGAACATCATGTTCGCGAAGCCCTTCATGCGGGTGTAGTCGTATTCGATGTTCTGCGTGGCGGCCAGGAACTGGTGCTCGCGCACCTGCAGCGCCTCCCCGGCCCTCAGGTGCAGCGCGACGACGTGGCCGGGCGCGTCCCGGCTGAAGGCGACCTCCCCGCCGGATTCGATCTGCAGCAACAGCAGCGGCATCCCGGCGAAGGCCCGGCGCACCAGCCCCTTGCGGAGGGGATGCAGGCCGATCTGCAGGTTCGGGTATTTCCAGAGCAGGACGTGGTGCTCGAAGTACACCGGCATGCTCCCGTCGAGCGCCATGTGCAGGACGGGCACGAGCTCGCCCTCGAGCCGGTAGCGAATGCCGGTCGAGGTCCCCTCCGGGATCTGGGTGGGCAGGATCTGGGGTGCCGACGGCATGATCGCTCCATTCCTCTCGAAGTTCCGCCCCTGCGGCGGCGTGCCTCGCGCGGCACGCTATCGCCCCGGACGGCGCGCCGCCAGCGCCGGAACCGGCCGGCGCACGTTCGGCTGCACAAAATCGGTGCAACCCGAGGATAATTGGCGGGTGGCACCCGTCTACGTCTCCGGACACCGCAATCCCGACACCGACTCGATCGGCTCGGCCATCGGTTACGCCGAGCTGAAGACCCGTCTGGACCCGAACACCGAGTATGTGCCGGTCCGGCTCGGCGAGCTCAACCCGCAGACCCGCTGGGTGCTCGAGCAGTCCGGCGCGGCCGAGCCGCGACTGCTCCCCCACATCCGCCTGCGCGCCGGAGACCTGATGCAGAGCGAGTTCCCGCGGATGCGGGCGGATGATCCGATCCGGGAGGCCGGGCTCGCGCTCGACCACACCGATTACGACCTCGTCCCGGTGACCGACGACGAGGGGGTCCTGATCGGGATCATCACGACGCGGTCGCTCGCGCGCCGCTACGTGCGCGAGTCGCGGGCGAGCTCGACCCTGCGGGAGGAGACCTACCTGCAGGCGGTCGTCGACGTGCTCGACGGCGAGCTGCTCACCGGCGAGGACCGCCTGCTCACGGGCCGGATCTGGGTGCATGCGTCGTCCGTCGAGACCGAGACGGGGATCGATGAGTCGGACATCGTCGTCGTCGGGGACCGCCCCCGCGCGCAGCGCCACGTCCTGGAGCGCGACCTCGCCCTGCTCGTCCTCGCCAACGGGGCGAGGCCCGATGACGAGGTGCTCGCCCTGGCACGGGAGAAGGGAACGGCCGTGGTCGTCTCCCCGCTCGACACCTACATCGCCGCCCGCATGATCACGCTCGCCGCTCCGTGCCGAGAGCTGATGGAGAACGATCAGCTCGTCGCCTCGACCGACGAGCTGGTGAGTGACGTGTCCGAGCAGATCAAGGACTCCCACCACGGCGCCGCGATCGTCGTCGACGACCGGCAGCGACCGATCGGGTTGCTCACGCGCTCCGACCTCGTCTCGCCGGTCCGCCGCCGGGTCATTCTCGTCGATCACGCCGAGCAGGCCCAGAGCGTGCCCGGGATCGACCAGGCTGAGATCGTCGAGATCCTCGACCACCACCACATCGGCTCGATCGAGACGAAGGTGCCGGTGGCCGCCACCTTCGACCCGGTCGGCTCGACGGCGACGCTCGTCGTGGAGCGGTTCCGCCGCAGCGGCATCGAGCCGACGCGATCGACCGCCATGGTGCTGCTCTCCGCCGTCCTGTCGGACACCGTGATCCTCAACTCACCCACGACCACCGATCGGGATGCCGCGGTGGTGGAGTACCTCGAGCGGGTGCTCGAGCTCGATGCCCACGAGTACGGGCGCCGGATGTTCGCCGAGACCTCGGACGTGTCGCAGGTGGCCGCGGAGGACCTGGTCCGGCGGGACGCGAAGGCGTACCAGTCGGGCAGTGGGACGCCGTTCCTGATCGCCCAGGTCGAGGTCGTGGGCAAGGCGCTGCTCGAGCGTGAGCACGAGCTGCTCACGGCGATGGCGAAGGAGCGTGCCAGCCAGCACGTCGAGCTCTATGCGCTGATGGTCACCGACGTCCTGGACAAGGTGACCGACCTGCTCGTGGACGGGGACGTGGCGGCGGTCGCGCGCGCCTTCGGCGTCGAGGCCGATGGGTGCAAGCTGACCCTCCCCGGGGTGATGAGCCGCAAGAAGCAGGTCGCCCCGAAGCTGCTCTCGGCCGTCTGAGGCCGGGCGGGTCGGCCGGGCGGCCCGGGGAGGTGGAGCGCGAGCGGGGGTCGTGCGGGGGCGGTCACCCGGCGGCGGTCAGGCCGCGGCGAACTGCAGCGTCGTGCTCGGCGCCTCGCCCCACAGCTGCTCGAGCCGGTAGAAGTCGCGCATCTCCGGCAGGAAGATGTGGACGATCACGTCGCCGTAGTCCATCAGCACCCACTGCGCCTGCATCGCGCCGTCGACACGGATCGGCAGCGTGCCGCGCTGGTTCTTCATCCCGGCGTGGATGCGGTCGTGGATCGCCTTCACCTGACGGTCGCTGCGGCCGGTGCAGATCACGAAGTAATCGGCCACCGACGTCAGGCCCCGAAGATCGAGCTGCACGATCTCCTCGGCCTTGGCGTCGGAGGCGTACTCCGCGACGGCCAGCGCGATGTCTTCAGGCGTCATCGTCATGATGGTGTACGACCTCCGTAGAGACGGTGCTCATCGATGTAGCTCGCCACCGCATCGGGGACGAGGTACCGGATCGGCTCCTGCATCTGCACCCGGTGACGGATCTCCGTGGACGAGACCTCGATCCCCGGCATCCGGAAGAACTCGGTCCGTTCGCCGCCCCGAAGCGCGGCGAGGGCACTGTCGATCGACTCACGCGGGGTTCCGCGGCGCTTCGCCACAGCGAGTGTAGCCCGCCTCAACACCCCCTCCGGGTCATGCCAGGTGGGCAGGCCGGCCGCGACGTCACCGCCGACGATGAGGAACAGCTCGCTATCGGGCAGCTGTGCGTGCAGTGTCGCAAGCGTATCGACCGTGTAGGACGGCCCGGGCCGGCGAACCTCGAGGTCGGAGACCTCGAACCGCGAGTCGCCGAGCGCGGCGCGGCGACACAGCTCGAGCCGATGCTCCGCCCCGGGATCCTCCTCCAGCGGCTTGTGCGGAGGGCGCCCGGCCGGCATGAGGATGACCCGGTCGAGCCCGAGCCGCAGGTGCGCCTCCTGTCCGCAGATCAGGTGGCCGATGTGGGGCGGGTTGAACGTCCCGCCGAGGATGCCGATGCGCTCGCTGCTCAACTGGCCGCTCACCGTGGGGCGGGATCAGGCGCGGATGTGGCCTGCGCCCTCCACCAGATACTTGAACGTGCAGAGCTCGCGCAGACCGATCGGCCCGCGGACATGGACCTTCTGCGTCGAGTTGCCGATCTCGGCGCCCATCCCGAACTCGCCGCCGTCGGTGAAACGGGTCGAGGCGTTCACGTAGACGCAGGCGGCGTCCACCTCGAGCTCGAAGGCCCGCGCGGCGGCGGTGTCGCTGGTCACGATCGCCTCGGAGTGGCCGCTGCCGTGGCGGTTGACATGGGAGATGGCGGCGTCGACGTCGTCGACGACGGCGACCGCCATCTCGAGCGCGAGGTACTCGGTGTCCCAATCCTCCGCGACGGCCACCCGCAGGGGCAGATCGCTCACGATCGCCCGGGCGCGGTCATCCGCGTGCAGCGTGACCCCCGCGTCATGCAGGGCGTGCAGCGCGCGCGGGAGGAACGCGGGGGCCACGTCCCGGTGCACGAGCAGCGTCTCCGCGGCGTTGCACACGCCCGGCCGCTGGACCTTGGCGTTGATGACGATGTCCTGCGCCATGGCGAGGTCGGCGCTGCGGTCGACGTAGACGTGGCAGTTGCCGGACGCGGCGAAGATCACCGGGACGGTCGCCACCCCCTTCAGCGCCGCCTTCAGACCCTCCCCCCCGCGCGGGATGATCAGGTCGACGGTGCCGGACTGGGTGGCGAGCTCCCGCAGTTCCTCCCGATCCCCGCCTCCGATCAGCGCGAGCGCGCCGGCGGGCAGCCCGGCGGCGGTCGCGGCCTCGGCGGCGATCGCGGCGAGCACCGCGTTGGAGTGCGCCGCGGAGCGCGAGCCCCGCAGCACGATCGCGTTCCCCGACTTCAGGCACAGCGCGGCGGCGTCGATCGTGACGTTGGGACGGGCCTCATAGACCACCGCGACGACGCCGAGCGGGACCCGCACCTTGCGCACGTCCAGGCCGTTCGGCAGCCGGGATCCGTCGATCACCTCGCCAACGGGATCGGGCAGCGCCGCGATGCGGCGAGCGCCGTCCGCGATCGCCTCGATGCGCCGCGGGTCGAGCGCGAGCCGATCGAGCAGCGCCGGGCTGAGCCCGGCCTCGCGTCCCGCCTGAAGGTCGCGGCCGTTGGCCTCGAGGATCTCCGCGGTGCGCTGCACGAGCGCGTCGGCGATCCCCTCCAGGGCGCGGTTCTTCACGTCCGCGCCGAGGGTCGCGAGCACGCGCGAGGCCCGCTTGGCGGCGGCGCAGAGGTCGCTGACGGTCTGGGTGGCGGTGCTCACGGCTCCGTACAGACTAGGCCAGGACGAAGTAATCGCGGTGGACGGCCTCGTCGCTGGCGAGCGGGAGCAGCTCGCGCACGGCGGCCGACTTCAGTCCGCGCACGCGCTGCAGCTCCTCCGCCGAGTAGTTGCTGATCCCCTTCCCGACCGGCTCCTCTCCGCACACGACCTCGACGGCGTCGCCCGCCTCGAAGCTGCCGCTCACATCGAGAACCCCGACGGGCAGCAGGCTGGTGCCGCCCTCGCGCAGCGCGCGGGCGGCGCCGGCGTCGACGGCGATGCGGCAGAGCGCCGGCTTGGCGTACTTCAGCCACAGCTTGAAGCTCGACATGCGCCCGACGCGGGCGAGGAACACCGTGCCGACCTCCTCGCCGTCCATGGCGGCGATGATCGTGCCCGGGACCTGCCCGTTGGCGATGATCGTCGGGATGCCGGCGGCCGTGGCCATCTCGGCGGCGACGACCTTCGACCGCATGCCTCCGGAGCCGAGCAGCGACGTGCCCTGCGTGATCTCGAGCGTCTCGAGCTCCTCGATCCGCTCGATCCGCCGGACGAGCTCGGCGCCCGGATCGAGCCGCGGGTCGGCGGTGAACACGCCGTCGGTGTTGGTCAGCAGCAGCAGCCGCTCGGCCCCGACGAGGACCGCCACCTGGGCGGCGAGGAAATCGTTGTCGCCGAAGGAGATCTCGTCGGTCGTCGTCGTGTCGTTCTCGTTGATGACCGGCACGACCCGCCAGTCGAGGAGCTTGGCGAGGGTGTGGCGCACGTTGAGGTAGTGGGTGCGCGCGCTCATGTCGTAGAAGGTGAGCAGCACCTGGGCGCTGCGCACCCCGCGCTCCTGCAGCAGCTCGTCGTAGACCCGGTAGAGCTTGCCCTGGCCGATCGCGCTGGCCGCCTGCAGCGCGTCGATCGCGCGCGGCCGCTGCCCCGGCGGGATCTCCATCACCCCGAGCCCGCGGGCGATCGCGCCGCTCGTGACGACGATCGGCTCGTACCCGCGACCGTGGAGCAGCGCGACGTCGTCACAGATGCGGCGCAGGACATCGAGTCGCACGGTGCCGTCGTCGCGCGCGACGACGCTCGACCCCAGTTTGATCACGACCGAGCTCATGCGCCCGCCAGGTTACGGGTCGAGCTCGAAGACGACGCCGCCGATCTCGACATCATCCCCCGCCTCGAAGCCGGCGGCCTCGAGCGCGCGGATCACCCCGAGCCCGCGCAGGCGCCGCTCGAGATGCTGCAGGGCGTCCTCGTTGTCGAGGTCGTAGCGCGCGACGAGCTTGTCGACCCCCTCGCCCTCGACGCGATACGCGCCCTCGGCGGTGCGCGTGACGCGGAATCCGCGGCTCGGCGCGGGCCGGAAGACTCGATGCTCGGGCAGATCGTCGATCCCGGTCCGGGCGTCGAGCTCTCCAGTGGGGGCCCGCTGGCCCCCACTGTCGTCATCGGCGCCGAGCACCGGCACCCGGCGCAGCAGCTCGGTGGCGAGCTCGTCGAGCCCCTGCCGCGTGGCCGACGAGGTGAGGATCACCGGGATGTCCTCCCCGACCCGCTCCTGCCAGCGGGTGCGCGCCTCGCGGCCCTGCTCGGGCGTGACCAGATCCGCCTTGGAGAGCGCGACGATGCGCGGCAGCGTCGCGAGGCGCTCCTGGTAGAGAGCGAGCTCCCGCTCGACCGTCGCGAAGTTGCCCACCGGGTCGGAGCCGTCGAGCGGGGCGAGGTCGAGCACGTGCACGAGCAGGCGGGTCCGCTCGACGTGGGCGAGGAAGTCATGTCCGAGCCCGACGCCGTCGGCCGCCCCCTCGATCAACCCGGGGATGTCGGCGATGACGAGCTGCCGATCGTCGCGGTGGAGCGTGCCGAGCACCGGCGTCAGCGTCGTGAACGGGTAGTCGGCCACCTTCGGGGTGGCGCGCGTGAGGACCGAGATGAGCGAGGACTTGCCGGCGTTCGGCAACCCGACGAGGCCGACGTCGGCGAGCAGCTTCAGCTGCAGGGTGAGCCAGCTCTCGTCGCCGGCGAGCCCCCGCTCGGCGAAGCGCGGGCTCTGACGGGTCGAGCTCGAGAAGTGGCGGTTCCCGCGGCCGCCCGGTCCGCCCCGGACGACGACGGCGCGCTGCCCCGGTCGCAGCAGGTCGTGCTGGGTGCCGTCGGCCTCGACGAGCACCTCGGTGCCGGGCGGGACCGGGATCACCAGCGTCTCGCCGTCCGCGCCGTGGCGCTGCGCGCCCTGGCCGTGAGCGCCGCGGCGGGCCCTGAAGTGGGACTGCCGGCGGAAGTGCTCGAGGTCCCGGTAGGAGTCGTCGCAGACGAGCACGACGTCGCCCCCTCGGCCGCCATCGCCCCCGTCCGGGCCGCCCTTGGGCACATGGGCCTCGCGCCGGAAGCTCATGCAACCGTCGCCGCCGCCGCCGGCCTGGACGTGGATGCGCGCTCTGTCCTTCATGGCTGGGTGGGTGTGTTCGGGGTTTTCACCGGGGATCCGGGGCGGAGCTTAGGCTGTGAGCACTGAGCAACCAACCGGGAAGGTGGGGACGTGAGGTCGATCATCGAAGACTTCAAGAAGTTCCTGGTGAAGGGCAACCTCGTGACGCTGGCGGTCGCGTTCGTCATAGGGGTCGTCTTCTCCGCGCTGATGAAGGCGTTCATCGCCGACCTCATCACTCCGATCATCGCGCTGATCGTCGGCAAGCCGAACTTCGGCGCGCTGTCGTTCACGATCAACTCGAGCCATTTCCTCTACGGCGACTTCATCAACGCGGTCTTCACGTTCGTCACGACGGCGGCCGCCGTGTTCTTCTTCGTCGTGAAGCCCTACGAGGCCTGGGACAGCCGCCGGTCGACGGGCGACCCGAGCGTGAAGGACTGCCCGGAGTGCACCACCAAGATCCCCGTGGCGGCCCGCCGCTGCCCGCAGTGCACCGCGGTGCTGAGCGAGGCGCCGGGACTCGGCGCGGAGGCCGGCCTGGTCTGATCAGCCGGTCGTGCGTGAGCGGCGCGGGGAACCGCGCCGCTCGGACGCCGTCAGGCCGCGTCGCCCGGCTCGACCGAGATCACGCGGCCGCGACGGCCGGTGTTGAACTGCACGACGCCCGCGGACTTGGCGAAGATCGTGTCGTCCTTGCCGATGCCGACCCCGTCGCCGGGCTTGAAGCGGGTCCCGCGCTGACGCACGATGATCTCGCCGCCGGTCACCTTCTGGCCGGCGAAGACCTTCACGCCGAGGCGCTGCGCGTTTGAGTCGCGGCCGTTGCGGGATGAGCCGAGGCCCTTCTTATGCGCCATCTTCGGCCTCCTGGGCGGCAGCCTTGGCCTTCGAGCGCGAGGCTCCGGCCAGCTTGATGTTGTCGATCTGGATCCGCGTCAGTTCCTGGCGGTGCCCGTTACGGCGCTTGTAGCCACGCTTGGGCTTGAACTTGACGACACGGAGCTTCGGGCCACGCTCGTGGCCGATGACCGTCGCGGCGACCTGGACCTTGGCGAGGTCCTCGCCATCGAGCACCTGGTCACCGTTGACGTAGAGCAGCGGTGTGAGCGACACGCTCTCGCCGTCCTGGGCGGGCAACCGCTCGACGAGCAGGTTCTCACCCTCCTGGACGCGGTATTGCTTGCCGCCTGTCTTGACGATTGCGTACATGATCACTCTGAGGAAGATTCGTCGGCCGATGCAGCCGCGCCGGCTGAGGCCGTGGAACTCCGGCGCCCTCCGCGCCGGCCACGGCGCCGGACGGAGGATTCTACGCCATCCGCGCCGGTTCCGTCCGGCTCACCGACGGCTCCATTGCCGCTCACGGTAGCAGCGGCGGCGCCATCCGCATCGGGGGCGGCCCCATCCGCGTCGGCGGCGGGCTCCTCGGCCGGTTCGGCCGCCGGCCCGCCGGCGGGCTCCTCGGCGTCCGTCACGGTCCGGCGGGCCCGTCCGCGGCCGCGGGTCGCGCGCGGCTTGGGCGCCGTCTCCGGGGCGTCGTCGGCCGCCTCGACGGCGGCCGCGACCTCCTCGACGGTGGGCTCGAGCCGGTCGTCGTCACCGATGGCCTCCGCTGCGCTGGCGGGCGCGCCCGCCTCCGCGGTCGGCCGCGCCGCGGTGCGCCGGCGCCGGGTGGCGGCCGGCTTCGCCGGTTCGGGCTTCACCGGCTCGCGCTTCACCGGCGGCTGATCGATCAGCACGGCGACGGCCTCGGTCCGGCCGACCTGCTCGATGCGCACGAGGCGCTTGAGTCCCACCGAATCCTCGGCCCCCTTCACCGAGATGATGTACCCGTCGACCTTGGCGACGGCATCGCCGGCGCTGTACATGTGCGGCTCGATGATCTCGAGGTAGACCTCCTCGCCCTCGCGGAACGGGAGGGCCCGCTCGAGCACCTGCTCGCGGTCGGCCTCCATCAGCACGGCGAAGTGCTCGAGCGGGAGCCCCTCGGACCCCTCGAAGTGGAACCACTTCCCGGTGTCGGCCTCGATCGCGCGCAGCACGCGCGCGTCGTGGCCGGTGAACTCCTGGCTGACGCGCGGGTTCATCTGGATGAGCAGCGCCTCGGCCTGCACCTCGGTCGCGAGGTCGCGCATCCGCCGCTCGAACTCGATCGCGATCGTCTCCTCGGACTTGATCACCCCCTCGCCGTGGCAGGTGGGGCACGGGCGGGTCATGATCTCGCGCACGCCCTCGGTGACGTTCTGACGCGTCATCTCCACGAGGCCGAGGGGCGAGATCTCGACCACGAAGGTCTTGGTGCGGTCCTCGTCGAGCGCCTTGCGCAGGGTCTTGAGCACCGCATCGCGGTTGCGGGCCCGGGCCATGTCGATGAAGTCGATGACGATGATCCCGCCGATGTCGCGCAGGCGCAGCTGCCGCACGACCTCATCGGCCGCCTCGAGGTTCGTCTTGGTGATCGTGTCCTCGAGCCGGGCGCTCTTGCCCTTGCCCGTGAAGCTGCCCGAGTTGACGTCGATGACGGTGAGCGCCTCGGCGTAGTCGATGATCAGGTAGCCGCCGCTCGGCAGGTCGACGCGGCGGGAGAGCGTGGAGTCGAGCACCTTGTCCACGCCGAAGGTCTCGAACAGCGGACGCTCGTCGGTCCACAGCTCGACGTGGTCGACGAGCTCCGGCGCGGTGCGCGAGAAGAAGGAGACGAGACGGTGGTGCTGTTTCTCGTCGTCGACGACGGCCCGCTCGAACTCCCCGGAGTAGATGTCGCGCACGACGCGGACGGACAGGTCGGCCTCCTGGAAGACGAGGGCGGGGGCGTCGGTGTCCGCGACGCGCTTCTGCAGGACCTCGTTGAGCTTGAAGAGGTACAGCAGCTCGCGCTCGAGGTCGGGCCGCTTGGCCCCCTGCGCGGCGGTGCGGATGATCGCGCCGGCGCCCTTGAGATCGAGCTTGGCGGCCTCCTTGCGCAGGCGGTCGCGCTCGCGGTCGTCGAGGCGGCGGGAGACGCCGACCCCCTCGCCGTAGGGGGCGTACACCATGTAGCGGCCGGCGATCGTCAGATCCATCGACAGGCGGGCGCCCTTCGTCTTCAGCGGATCCTTGACGACCTGCACGACGATCTCCTGCCCGGGCTTCAGCAGGTCGGAGATCTGGGTGGCCTCACGGCCGGAGCCGCGGCCCCGGCGGGGCGCCTCGACGCCCGGCAGCACGATCTCATCGACGTGCAGGAAGCCGTTCTTGTCCAGTCCGATGTCGACGAACGCGGCCTCGAGGCCCGGCAGGACGTTGTCCACGCGGCCCTTGTAGATGTTGCCGACGATCGAGCGGGCGCCGCGGCGCTCCAGATAGAGCTCGGCGACGCTGTAGCCGGCCGCCGGGTTGCCGGAGCGCCGACGGCGGCGGGACCCGGTGGCGGGGGTCGCGGTACGGGCCGACGGATCGCCGGTTCCCTCCAGCAGCGCGACCCGTGTCTCGCCGCGGTCGACGCTCACCAACACTTGCTTCTTCACGTTGTGTTCCTTTTGGAGTTGTCCGCCCGAGGCTCGAAGCGCTCAGGCCAAGTGGGGCGGTGGGGGCCGGCGACGTGCGCCGGCCCCCACCGGTCAGACGATGAGAACCCTCGCCTTGCCGGCCGATGACATCCGAGCCTGGACGTGAATCGACTGCAGCAGGCCGATGGCGATGAAGGTCGTGAGCACCGATGAGCCGCCGTAGGCCACGAGCGGCAGCGGGATGCCGGTCACCGGTGCGATTCCGAGGTTCATGCCGATGGTCAGGAAGATCTGGAACATGAACATCGCCAGGATCGACCCGGCGATCAACGTTCCGTAGAGGTTCTTGGCCATCGTCACGATGCGTAACGTGCGCCAGATGAGCAGCGCATACAACGACAGGACGACGGCGGCTCCGGCGAAGCCGTACATCTCCCCGAGTGAGGCGAAGACGAAGTCGCTGTCGGCCTCGGGGATGAACCCGCCGGTCGCCTGGCTGGCGCGAGTCGGGCCGGTTCCGGTCTTCTGGCCGGAACCGATCGCGATCAGTCCCTCACACGTCTGGTAGGCGGTGGGGTTCGTGGTGCCGTTGCACTGCGCGGGCGGGTTGACGAATGTGGTGAGGCGGTCGACCTGGTACTGCTTGAGGACGTGGACGCCGAGCGCCGGGGCGACCGTCAGCACCGCCACGGCGGCGATCACGACGAGCCCGCCGACGGCGGCGAGGTGCTTCCAGCTGACACCGAGGAAGAACAGCACCGCGACCGAGATCACCCCGTAGACGAGCGCGTCGCCGAGGTCCGGCTGGGCCATCACGATCATCGCGGGGACGAGGCCGATGAGCAGGATCCGCGCGGTGGTGCGGTGCTCGCTGAAGCGCCGCGAGCGTTCCACGGCAAAGGCGGAGATGGCGAGGATCAGCAGCACCAGGCCAAAGGCGGAGGACTGGAAGGTGAAGCCGGGCAACGGGATGCGCCGCTGCGAGCCACCCGCGTTGCCGCCGGGCGCCGAGAAGGCGAAGACGACGACGTTCAGGAAGATCGTCAGCCCGTAGATCACGTAGCGGAATTCCCGCAACCGCGAGTAGTCGAAGCGGCTGATGACGAGCGACACGACGATTCCGAGCGCGGCGTACTCGGCCTGACGCTTGTACTCCCCCACGTACGGGGGGAGGTTGAGGGCGTGCAGGACGACGACCGAGCAGCAGGAGAGACCGATCGCGGCGAAGAGCAACCACGGGTCGATCCGCAGCAGGTGCGTCATCGGTCGGGCGCGCGCCGGTTCCTCGCTGATCTTGATCGGCGTCACGCTCATAGCGTCTTGTTGGCCCCGACCTTGAACGAGCCCGGCTTGCCGTAGAACCACTGGCCGAGGATCATCCGGGCCACCGGCGCCGCGGCGACGTCGCCGTAGCCGCCCTTCTCCACCCAGACGACGACGACGATCGGCTTGCTGGTGGCCGTGGCGGGCACGTAGCAGGCGTACCAGGCGTAGTCCTGCTCCTGGTTCTGGGCGTTGAAGTACTGCGCGGTGCCGGTCTTGCCGTACACCTGCTGGGGGAAGTTGCCGAGCGTGTCCGCCGAGGTGCCCGAGGTGACCGCCTGGCGCAGGCCCTGCTGGATCGCGGAGAGGTAGACCGGGTCGATGTGCAGGCGCCGGCGGATCCCCGGGTTGATGTTGGCGATCACCTGGCCGGTCGGCGAGAGGACGCTCTGCGCGAGGTGCGGGGTGACGATGTTGCCGCCGTTGGCGACCGCGGCGTAGACGACGGCGAGCTGGATCGGCGTGACCTGCACGTCGCCCTGGCCGACGCCGGCGTTGACGTTGTCCCCGATCGTCCAGTACTTCGTGTTCGCGATGCCGCAGCCGCCGGAGAGGACCGTGCCGTTCTGGACCACCGCGGGGTGCTTCGGGTGGCCCTTGTACGGCCCGGTCGCGTGCTCGCACTCCATCTCCTGCTGCCACAGGCCGAGGAACATCCGGGGCGAGGCCATCGCGCCGGTCACCTCGCCGGGGAGGTCGATCCCGGTCGGCCGGCCGATGCCGTACTTCCAGGCCCACTGCTGCAGCGCTCCCCCGTTCGGGTGCGCCCAGGTGGCGATCGGCCCGAGGTCGAGCCGGTAGCCGAGGTTGTAGAAGAACGTGTCGACCGAGTCCTGGATCGCGAACACGAGGCCGATCGGCCCGTATGCGGCGTTGCCGGCGTTGTGTCGGCACTGCGAGACGCTCGTGTGGGCGAAGCAGAAGGAGCCGGTGTCGTCGTAGATCTGGTTGAGGCCCCAGTCCCCGCTCTGCAGGGCGGCGGTCGCGGTGATCACCTTGAACGTCGAGCCGTCGGGTCCGGCGCCCTGGATCGCCCGGTTGAGCAGCGGCGAGTTGTTCTTCGGGTTGTCGAGGTAGGCGAGCTCCTTGTACGAGATGCCGGCCGAGGTGGCGCGCGGGTTGTAGCTCGGGACCGATCCCATCCCGTAGATCTGGCCGTTCTGCGGGTTCATGGCGACGAACGCGCCGCCGGTCGAGCCGGGCGTCGCGTTGACCGAATCCTGAAGCGCCTGCTGCCCGACCTGCTCGAGCCGGGCGTTGAGCGACAGCTTCAGCGTGTCGCCGATCTGGGCCGGGGTGCCGCGCGCGTACCCCTGGAACTGGCCCTGCGCGTCCACCTTCACGCCCTCGGTGCCGTCGATGCCCTGGAGGTACTGGTTGTACTGGGACTCGAGGCCCGACTGGCCGACGATGTCGCCGAGCTGGACGCCCTTGTAGTAGCGCTGCTCGGCCTGCGTGAGCTGTCCGAGCGTGCCGAAGATCTGGGCGCCGGCGTCGCCGAGCGTGTAGCGGCGCACATAGGTGTCCTGGGTGAGGACGCCGCGGAACTGCGCGTTGCGCTCGACGATGTAGTCCTGGACGTAGGTCGGGACGTTCGTCTTGATCGTGACGTTGGCGAACGGGGCCTGGGCGACGCTCTCGGCGATCCGGCAGGGAATGGTGGCCAGCCGGGTGTGGTAGAGCACCGGCCCGGTCGCGAGGTACACGCGGTAGGTGCACGGGTGCGGACGCGTGGAGAAGCCGAGCAGGCGGGCGAGCCGGGCGAACAGCGGGTCGTCCTGCTGCGCGGGGATGATCACGGGCAGCTTCTGCGCGTAGTCGAGCACGACCTGGCCGGGGAGGCTGCGGGGGGCGATCTGGATCGAGGGCACGCGCACCGACTGCACGAGGGGGTTGCCGGCGGCGTCGACGATCTCCCCGCGCGGGGCGGCGACGGGCACGTAGCGCGTGTGCGTGCTCGTCGCCTCGGCCACGTACCGGGTGCCGGAGAGCACCTGCAGGAACCAGAGCCGGAAGAAGATGATCGCGAAGATGAGCAGGGCCAGACCGCCGATCATCGCGACGCGCAGCGCCAGCTGCGGCGTCATCGGCGGGGTCCGCTCGTCGACCGGCCCGAGCATCAGCGCGCTCTCACCCGTGCACCGGCGAGCCGCTCGGACGGGCGCTGCAGCGGGCTCAGCGACGTGGTGTAGGCCCGGCGCCGCCGGGCGCGGGGATCGCGCGGCAGCGCCCGGTAGATGAGGCGCCGGACGATCTCATACACCGGCAGCGCGAGCAGGCAGTTGACGAGCACCTGCAGCACGATCTGCTGAATGAGCAGCCAGCTCACGGGCGCGTCGACGCCGAGCAGGAACTGCACCAGCGCCATGCCGACGCCGGTGACGGCGGTGGCGACCGCCCCGAGCGCGAGGGGGATGAGTCCGTGCGCGGGGTCGCGCAGCTCGCGCAGGCGCCCCGACCAGTAGCCGACGGTGATGAAGAGCAGCGAGGTGACCCCGACCGTCTGGAACATGACCAGGTCGACGAGCAGGCCGACGGCGAAGCCGGTCACCGCGCCGGCCATCGAACCGGCGAGCAGGCCGACCGACATCACCGTCAGGGTCGTCACGTCCGCGGTCGCTCCGAACAGGGAGATCTGCGAGACCACCGCCTCCTGGACGATCACGGCGAGGATCGACACGAGGGCGACCCGGGCGATCAGCCGCACGTTGATCGACTCGGTGCTCACGGAGCGCACGTCTCCATCATCCCCTGCCCGGTCGCGTCAGGATCTGCATGACGCTGAGGTGCTGCAGGTCGGCGAGCGGCGTCACCCGCACCGACTGGTTCTCCAGCAGGCTCGCCTGCGGGTTCGTGCTCGACACCGTGCCGATCGGGATCCCGCCCGGCGCGTAGGACTCGATGGTCGGGTCGTTCGGGTCCTTGAAGCCGCTCGTCACGACCAGCTGGTTGTTCGACACGTTCGAGGAGCTCGGCAGGTAGTTCAGCACGAGCGTGCTCGGATCGCCGACCATCGGCTGGATCACGCCCGAGGCGCCGGCCTCGTTCTCGATCGTGGCGCCGACGGCGAAGTTCGGCGAGGTGACGAGCGAGACGATCGAGGTCGTCGGATTGACGCGGGTGACGTCGCCGACGAGCCCGGCCGGCCCGACCACCGGGTCGAGGTAGTGCACCCCCGAGTCCGCTCCGCGGTTGACCGTGATCGTCCGGTACCAGAGCGTCGGATCGGCGCCGATCAGGGTGGCCGCGACCGGGCCGTAGTTGTTGATGCCGTAGGTCTGGTCGAGGTGGATGAGCGCCGCGGCCTTCCGGAACTGGATGCCCTCGTACTGGACCTTCGCATACGCCTTGACCAGCGCGTCGTACTTGCTGCGCAGGCTGCCGAGCTGCGACTGGGCGCTGAACGTCGACCCGACGTAGTTGACGGCGTTGCGGAACGGCGAGAGCACGGTGCTGGCCCCCGACTGCACCGGTGCGAGCACGGTCGCGATCCCCCGTTGGATCGAGTGCAGCGGACTGCTCGGCGACTCGCCGAAGTAGTCGGTCAGGAGCGCCAGGGAGATGACGACGAGCAGCACGAGCACCGTGCGTCGTCGTCGAATGGTCTTGTCGTGCAAGGGAAGTTCTCCATTGCCCGGCCCCGTTTCCTAATAGCGGCGGCGCCGGTTGCGTGAACTCTTGCTGGAACGGTGGATCGCCTCGAATTCCTCGAGCGAGCGACCGGAGCCGACCGCCACGCACGTGAGCGGTGATTCGGCGAGGTGCGCGGGCATCTGGGTCTCGTGGCGCATGCGCTCCTCGAGGCCCTGCAGCAGCGATCCCCCGCCGGCGAGCATGATCCCACGGTCCATGATGTCGGAGGCGAGCTCCGGCGGTGTGCGGTCGAGCGTCTCCTTGACGGCGTCGATGATCTGGGAGACCGGCTCCTCGAGGGCACCACGGATCTCCTCGCTCGTCAGCACGACGGTCTTCGGCAGGCCGGACACCATGTCACGGCCGCGGATCTCCGCCTGCACCTCCTCGGGCATCGGGAAGGCCGAGCCGATCTCGAGCTTCACCTCCTCGGCCGTCTGCTGGCCGATCAGGAGCTTGTACTCGCGCTTGACGTAGTTGATGATCGCCTCGTCGAGCTCGTCGCCGCCGATGCGGATCGACTGCGAGACGACGATCCCGCCGAGCGAGATCACGGCGACCTCGCTCGTGCCGCCGCCGATGTCGACGACCATCGAGCCGGTCGGCTCACCGACGGGCAGCCCGGCACCGATCGCGGCGGCCATCGGCTCCTCGATCAGGTAGGCCTGACGCGCTCCCGCCGAGAGGCACGCCTCCTCGACGGCGCGCTTCTCGACGCCGGTGACGCCGGAGGGGACGCAGACGACGACGCGGGGGTGCGCCCAGCGGTTCTGGTGCACCTTCTGGATGAAGTGGCGGAGCATCTCCTCGGTCACCTCGAAGTCGGCGATGACGCCGTCCTTCAGGGGACGGATCGCCGAGATCGTCCCGGGCGTGCGGCCGAGCATGCGCTTGGCCTCGATGCCGACGGCATGCACCTCGCCGGTCCGCGAGTCGACCGCGACGACGCTCGGCTCGGACAGCACGATCCCGCGCCCACGGACGTAGACGAGGGTGTTGGCCGTGCCGAGATCCACGGCCATGTCGCGGCCGCCGAAACCCGTGAGGTACGTGAGGAAACCCATAGAGGACAGGAAGATTGAGGGTTCAGACGGGCGGCGAGCACGGTCTGACCGAACCCTGAGCCAAGTCCCATCCGTCGAGCCCGAGTGTAACCGATCGTCGGGCCACTTTTCGGCTTTATTCCCGCTAAAACACCGAAAAGAGCAGCGTCGGCAGGAGATTCAGTAGGGTAGCAACAGGAAGCCCGACGACGTTCAGGTAGTCACCACGGATGGACTCGACGAGCGCCGCGCCGCGCCCCTGGATCGCGTAGCCACCGGCGCGATCCCGCCACTCGCCCGTCCGCAGATACCAGGCCACGACCCGGTCGTCGAGCGCCCGGAAGCGCACCTCGGTGACGGCCGCCGCGGTACGCTCATCGCCCGGCTCGAGCACACAGACCCCGCTCACCACCCGGTGGGTTCGCCCCCCGAGCGCGCGCAGGGTGGCGGCGGCCTCCACCGGGTCGGCGGGTTTGCCGTAGAGCCGGTGGTCGAGCGTCACCACCGTGTCGACGCCGAGCACCGGCTCGGCTCCGCCGCCGCCGTGCTCGCCCCCCGCCCCCCGCTGCGCGGCGGCCACCGCGCGCGCCTTGCGGCGCGCGTTCTCGACGGCCACCTCCTCGGCGATCCCCTCCTCCAGCTCCTCGACCCCGGAGACGACGACGCGGAATTCGACGCCGAGCTGCTCGAGGATCGCCCGGCGCTGCGGCGAGCCGGAGGCGAGGATCACCGGACGCCGGCTACAGCTCGGGGAAGAAGATCCCGATCTCCCGCTCGCCGGACTCCGGCGAATCGGAGCCGTGGACCATGTTCGTGCCGATCGAGATGGCGAAGTCGCCACGGATCGAGCCCGGAGCGGACTGCAGCGGGTTGGTCGCGCCGATCACCTGCCGCGCCGCCTCGACGGCCGACTCGCCCTCGAGCACCATGGCCACGAGCGGACCGGACGTGATGAAGTCGACGAGCTCGCCGAAGAACGGCTTGCCGTCGTGCTCGGCGTAGTGGCGCTCCGCCGTCTCGCGGCTGAGCGTCTCGAGCTTCAGCGCCGCGAGTCGCAGGCCCTTGCGCTCGAAGCGCGAGATGATCTCGCCCGTGAGGTTGCGGGCGAAGGCGTCGGGTTTGACGAGAATCAGCGTGCGCTCGACCATGGGCGCAACTCCTTGGGTTCAAAGGTTTCCGTGGGCGATCCGCCCGCGCGCAGGTTAGCGGCCGAGGTCAGAGCAGGTCCGACGGCGGGGGCGCCACCATCGTCTGCTGCGGGTCGCGCCGCGCGCGGCGGCTGCGGCGCTGGGTGATCGCGGGGTCCAGGCCACGGTCGGCCTCGCAGTACGGACAGATCTGCCAGTTCGCGTCGAGCGGCTTGCCGCAGTTCGCGCAGGGGTCCTTCAGCTTGCGCAGACAGTGCGGGCAGCGCAGGAACTCCCGCTCGACCTCGTGGTCGCAGTACGGGCAGGTGTGCGCGCCGATCTGGGCGAGTCGCGCCTGCGCGGCGCGGATCTCGAGATCGCGCTCGTGCACGTCCTCCAGGTACTCCGGCGGGCGCACGATCATGTAGACGACCGTCCCGATGAACGGGAAGAACGCGGTGACCGTGGCGCAGGCGACGAGCAGGTTGTCGGCGATCCGCCGCCGCGCATCGGCCCACGTCCAGTAGACGAGCGCCAGCCAGATGATCGCGAGCACCACCAGCGCGAGGTCGATCACCAGACTCGCGGTATGGCTGTGAATCCCGAATATGCCCGCGACAGGGCTCATGAAAGAGCCGAGTGTAAACGGAGAGAGGCTGGATTGCGCAGGATTTCTGGCGAACCGCCGCCCGGCGCACGCCCCACCACTCTCCGTGCGGGCAGGTACCCGCTTCTCAGAGAAAGATGCGGCCGAGCACGTAGCCGATCCCGAAGAAGATGAGGATGGTGACCGCGACGCTCGCCGCCACGAGCCCCATCATCCGCAGGAACGAGGGGGTCGGCTCGCGCTCGTTCACAGCGTCGAGGCGCGCCGGGTGCCACCGGCGGCCGGGTCGTGCAGGAGGTCGGAGACGAGGTACAGCGAGCCGGTGGCGACCACCACGCCCCGCGGGCCGGCGAGCGCGCGGGCGCGCCGGAGGGCGGCGTGCGGTTCCCGCACGATCTCGGAATCGACCTCGATCGCGGGGGCGAGCTGGTCGAGCAGGGCGCCGAGCGTCGGCGGGGGCAGCACGCGCGGGTTGTGGCTCGAGGTGAGGAGGATCGCGTCGCAGAGCGGGGCGAGGGACCGGAGCATCGCCGAGGCGTCCTTGTCGTCGAGGATCGAGACGACGGCCACCACGCGGCCCCCGGCGTCGCGCGCGGGTGCGGTCAGCTCGGGCAGCGACTCGGCGAGCGCCGCGATGCCGTCGGGGTTGTGCGCGCCGTCGACGACGGTCAGCGGGTCGTGGTCGACGACCTGCATCCGGCCGGGCACCCGGACATCCGCGGCCGCGGCGGCCACGTCGTCGGCGTCGAGGCGGCCGAGGAGGGCCTCGGCCGCGGCGCGGGCGAGGGCGAAGTTACGGCGTTGGAAGCCGCCGAGCGCGCCGACGTCCGCCCGCGGGTCGGCCTCGGCCTGCACGAGCGTCGCGCCGCGCTCCCCGGCGACCTCCGCGGCGACGGCCAGCGCGTCCGGGTGCATCCCGGCGCCGAGCACGAGCGTCCCGCCGGGCTGGACGACGTCGAGCTTCTCGCGGGCGATCGCCGTCACGGTCGGGCCGAGCCAGCGCGTGTGCTCGAGTCCGACGCTCGTGAGGACCTGGACCCGCGACGGGATCACGTTCGTGGCGTCGTAGCGGCCGCCGAGACCCGCCTCGATCACGGCGACCTCGACGCCGGCCGCGGCGAGCTCGGAGTAGGCGGCCGCGGTGAGCAGCTCGAACTGCGTCACCGGATCCTCTCCCCCGCCCGTTCGGTTCACCTGCTCGGCGGCGCGCAGGGCGCGCTCGATCGCGTCGGCGAACCGCTGGGGGGTGATGTCCCGGTCCTCGACGCGGATGCGCTCGTGGAAGCCGATGAGGTGCGGGGAGAGGTAGGCGCCGGTGCGATGCCCGTGACGGGTGAGGATCGCCGCGATCATGCGGGTCGTCGAGCTCTTGCCGTTGGTGCCGACGACGTGGATCGACTCGAAGCGACGCTCGGGGTGCCCGAGCACCGTCATCAGCCGGCGCATGCGGTCCAGGCCGAACCGCATCCCGAACAGCTCGAGCGCGAGCAGCCGCCGCTCCGCCTCCTCCGGGGTCACAGCGCCTCCAGTTCGGCCCGCAGCGCCGCGAGCTTCGCCCGCTCGGCCGCGACCACCTCGGGCGGCGCCTTGGCCACGAAGCGCTCGTTGGCGAGCTTGCCCTCCGCGCGCGCGATCTCCGCCTCGAGCTGCGCCCGCTTGGCCTCGCGCTTGCGCGCCGCCGCCTCGAGATCGACGTCGGCGGAGGGCAGGATCTCGACGGTGCCGCCCGGGACGGTGACGGCGGCGGCAGCCTCCACGCCGGCGGCAGCCTCCACCGCGACGCCGGCGGCCGCCGCGGCGGAGGCCGGCTCGAGCGCGAGCCGGCCGAGGCGAGCGAGGTGCTCGGCGGTCCGGCCGTACCCCTCGGCCCGCAGCCGCGCGGGCAGGACGGCCGCGGGGCGGACGTCGGCGGCGTCACGCCAGGCGCGGATCGCCTGGATGGCCTGGATGGCGCGCTGCACCTCGTCCTCGGCCGATGCGTCGGCACGGGCCACCGGGTCGGCCACCCCAACCACGCGGGCCGCGAGCAGTCCCTCGGCGCCGGGGATGTGACCGTAGATCTCCTCGGTGACGAACGGGATCAGGGGATGCGCGAGCGTCACGGTCTCGGTCAGCACGTGCAGGAGCGTGGCGGCGGTGTCGGGGTCGCCGTCGTAGAGGCGGGGCTTGACGAGCTCGAGGTACCAGTCGCACAGCTCGCCGTAGACGAAGTCATAGAGCGCGAGGGCGGCGCGGCTGAACTCGAAGCCGTCGATCGCCTCCCCCACGGCGTCGCGGGCGCGCTCCAGGCGCGCGAGGATCCACTCATCCTCGGGGGCCTGGGGGCGGGCGTCGGCCCGGGTCGCCGGGTCGACGCGCTGGAGGATCAGTCGCGAGGCGTTCCAGAGCTTGTTCGTCAGCGCCTCGGCCTGCGAGACCTTCTCCTCGTTGAAACGGACATCCTGCCCCGAGGACATCGCGAGCAGCCCCCAGCGGACCCCGTCGGCCCCGTACGCGGGGAACTCGCCCGGGTCCCCGCCGTCGCGGGCGAAGACGGGCGGACGCGGGCCGCCGTCGATCACCGCGAGCGGGTCGATCCCCGTCCCGAGGGACTTCGACATGCGCCGGCCGTCGGGGGCCTGGATGATCGAGTGGACGTAGACGTCGCGGAACGGGATCTGACCGGTGAACTCGAGGCCGAGCATCACCATCCGCGCCACCCAGAGGAAGATGATGTCGCGCCCGGTGCTGAGCACGTCGGTCGGGTAGAAGGCCCGCAGCTCGGGGGTGTCCTCCGGCCAGCCGAGGGTGGCGAACGGCCACAGGCCGCTCGAGAACCACGTGTCGAGGACGTCCGGGTCGCGCTCCCAGCCGGGGCCCTCCGGGGCGCTCATGCCGACGTGCGTCCGGCCGTCCTCGTGATACCAGACGGGGATCTGATGGCCCCACCAGAGCTGGCGGGAGATGCACCAGGGCCGGATGTTCTCCATCCAGTCGAGGTAGACCTTCGTCCAGCGCTCGGGGTGGAAGCGGATCTGACCGGAGCGCACGGCCTCGATCGCCGGCCGGGCGAGCTCGTCCATGCGCATGAACCACTGCAGCGAGATGAGCGGCTCGATCCGCTCCCCGGAGCGGTGGCTGAAGGGAACGGTGTGCGTGTACTGCTCGCGGCGGCGGATCAGTCCGAGCTCGTCGAGCTCGGCGACGATCGCGGCCTGGGCCTCGGCGGTGGTCAGGCCGCGGAAGCGCTCCGGCACCTCCTCGCCCTCCATGCGGCCGTCCTCGCCGATGACGCTCGGGTGCGGGAGGCCGTGGCGGTTGCCGATCTCGAAGTCATTGGGGTCGTGGCCCGGGGTGATCTTCAGGGCGCCCGTGCCGAAGTCCGTCCTGACATAGGGGTCGGCGATGATCCTCAGCTTGCGGCCGACGATCGGCAGGATCGCCGTCTCGCCGATCAGGCGCTGGTAGCGCTCGTCCTCGGGGTTCACCGCGATGGCGACGTCGGCGAGCATCGTCTCGGGCCGTACCGTCGCCACCGTGATCGCTCCGCTGCCCGATCCGAGCGGGTAGTCGATGTGGTACAGGGTGTCGGTGACCTCGCGCTCCTCGACCTCGAGGTCGGAGATGGCCGAGCGGCTTCCCGGGTCCCAGTTGACGAGGTAGCGGTCACGGTAGATGTAGCCCTTCTCGAAGAGCGCGACGAACACCCGCAGGACCGCCTGCGCGTAGCGCTCGTCGAGCGTGAAGCGCTCGTCGGCGAAGTCGGGGGTCGAGCCGAGGCGCTTGATCTGCTCGATGATCTGGCTGCCGTACTCCTCGCGCCAGGCCCACACGCGGCGAACGAACGACTCGCGGCCGATCTCCTCCCGGCTCGTGCCCTGGGCGCGCAGGAGCTTCTCGACCTGCGTCTGGGTGGCGATCCCGGCGTGGTCGGTGCCGAGGATCCACTTCGTGCGCCGGCCCTGCTGGCGGGCGCGCCGGATCAGCGTGTCCTGCACGGCGTTGTTCAACGCGTGCCCCATGTGGAGCACGCCGGTCACGTTCGGCGGCGGGATCGCGATCGAGTAGTTCTCGTCGGCCGAGCGCTCCGGCTCCGGGTGGGTGATCCCGGACTCGAGCCAGGTCCGCGCGATGCGCGGCTCGACCTCGGCCGGCTCGTAGCGGGTCTTCATCTCGAGCGTGTCCATGCCGCCCGAGTGTAGGGACGCTCAGGCGGCGGCTTCGCCCTCGTCCCGGTCGTCGTCGACGGCCTGGGTGACGAGGGTCGGCGGCGTCCCCTTCTCGATCGTGTCGCGGGTGACGACGCACTTCTTCACGTCCCGGCGGGAGGGGAGCTCGAACTGCACCTCGAGGAGCACCTCCTCGATGATCGAGCGCAGGCCACGGGCGCCGGTCTCGCGCTCGAGCGCCCTGTCGGCCACCGAGTTGAGCGCCTCGTCGGCGAACACGAGCTCGATCCCGTCGAACTGGAAGAAGCGCTGGAACTGCTTGACGAGTGCGTTCTTGGGCTCGGTGAGGATCTGCATCAGCTCGACCCGGGAGAGCTGATGGATCGCCGACATCACGGGCAGCCGCCCGATGAACTCGGGGATCAGGCCGTACTGGATGAGATCCTCGGGCAGGCAGTGCTCGAACATCTCGCCGAGGTCGCGCTGGTCCTTGGACTGGATCGTCGCGCCGAAGCCGATGCCCTGATGGCCGATGCGGCGCTCGATCACGCGATCGAGGTTGGCGAAGGCGCCGCCGCAGATGAAGAGGATGTTCGTCGTGTCGATCGAGAGGAACTCCTGGTGCGGGTGCTTGCGTCCGCCCTGGGGCGGGACGCTCGCCGTGGTGCCCTCGAGGATCTTCAGGAGCGCCTGCTGCACGCCCTCGCCGCTGACGTCGCGGGTGATCGAGGGGTTGTCCGCCTTGCGGGCGATCTTGTCGACCTCGTCGATGTAGATGATCCCGGTCTCGGCCTTCTTGACGTCGTAGTCAGCGGCCTGGATCAGCTTCAGCAGGATGTTCTCGACGTCCTCGCCGACGTAGCCGGCCTCGGTGAGCGCGGTGGCGTCGGCGATCGCGAACGGGACGTTGAGGATCTTGGCGAGCGTCTGGGCGAGCAGCGTCTTGCCGCATCCCGTGGGCCCGAGCAGCAGGATGTTCGACTTCTGCAGCTCGATGTCGTGCTCGTCGGACTGCAGCATCTGGACGCGCTTGTAGTGGTTGTAGACCGCCACCGACAGCGTCCGCTTCGCCTGCTCCTGGCCGACGACGTACTCGTTGAGGACGTCGTAGATCTCCCGCGGCTTGGGGAGGTTCTGGAGGTCGAAGTTCGGGGGAGCGGTGAGCTCCTCATCGATGATCTCGTTGCAGAGATCGATGCACTCGTCGCAGATGTAGACGCCCGGCCCGGCGATCAGCTTCTTGACCTGACGTTGCGACTTTCCGCAGAAGCTGCAGAGCAGTTGCTCGTTGGAGTCGGTCGGACGTGCCATCGATTCCCTCTCTGGAAGGTCCTGCGGTCAATCGAGACCCGCGAGTCCCAGCACCAGGCTAACAACCCCCCGCCGCTGCGCAAGGGGGTACGTCACCCGAATCAGTGCTGGCTGATCACGCGGTCGATGATTCCGTAGTCCTTCGCCTCCTCGGAACTCATGAAGTAGTCCCGCTCGGTGTCCTTGGCCACTTCCTCGACCGGCTTGCCGGAGTGGTGCGAGATGATCTCGTCGAGCCGATGCCGGAGGTCGATGATCTCGCGCGCGTGAATCTCGATGTCCGTCGCCTGACCCTGGAAGCCCGCCGAGACCTGGTGGATCAGGATCTTGGCGTTCGGCAGCGCCATCCGCTTGCCGGCGGCCCCGCCGGCGAGGAGCAGCGCGCCCATCGACATCGCGATGCCGACGCAGATCGTCTGCACGTCCGGCTTGATGAACTGCATC